>JASJXX010000007.1 GCA_030123765.1 Actinomycetota bacterium
CTAAGAACACCCTTTGGAGTCGCCGCAGTTGAGACAGCGGTAGCACGAGCCGTTGCGCACCGTGATGTGGCCGCATGTGTCACAGAGCGGCGCGTCACCCATCTTGTCGGCGAGCATGGCCTGCACCGCGGCAGTCTGGGCCTCCTGGGCCGATCCGACCGCAGCTGGCGCTCCAGCCCCAGCGAGCGGCACCCGGGCGGCCGTCATCGCCTGTGCTGGTGCACTGTCGGCGAATCGCGCGGCACGGACCTGCGCATCGACGTCCTGCTCCGTGACCGCGTCAGCGAGGTCAAGCTGGAGACCGGCGTCGACCGCGGCGCCTTTCGGTGGCTCCGGCAGGTCGCCAAGGCGCTCCGGGGGAACCTGTGCCAACTCGTCCCTGTGCAGGTACTCGATGCCCAACGCGCGGAACACATAGTCGATAATCGAGTTCGACATCTTGATGTTCGGATGCCCCTCCACGATCCCGCGTGGCTCGAACGTCTGGAACGTGAACGTGTCCACGTACTCCTCAAGCGGCACACCGTACTGGAGCCCCTTGCTCACCGCGATGGCGAAACAACCGAGGATTCCACGAAGCGTCGCACCCTCCTTGGCGAGGTCGAGGAAGATCTCGCCAAGCGTCCCATCTTCGTACTCGCCCGTGCGCAGGAACACCTTGTGACCGCCGATCCGAGCTTCCTGGGTGTAACCGACGCGCCGTGCAGGGAGCAGGAACCGCGGGCGGGGCATCGACGCGTACGCCTCGGAGGGAGACATGCCCGGCTCGTACAGCCCGGAGAAGATGTCGACCTCGCGTTGGATCGCAGCGGTCACCTCGCCAGAGTCCTCATCCGAGACCCCTTCGTCCGAGGTAGAAGACAGCGGCTGCGAAGCTTTTGACCCGTCGCGGTAGAGCGCCATCGCCTTGAGCCCCAGCTCCCATGACATCTTGTAGGACTCTTCGATGTCTTCCACCGTCGCCTCGTTCGGCATGTTGATGGTCTTGCTGATAGCTCCAGAGATGAACGGTTGGGCTGCCGCCATCATGAGGATGTGGCCCGTGTGGTGGATGTACCGCTCGCCGTACTTGCCATTCCTGTTCGCCGTGTCGAATATCGCGAGATGTGCGTCACGAAGTCCTGGCGCCCCCTCGATGGCCTGGCGGCCACAGATGATGACGTTGGCCTCCGCGATCTCAAAATCGGTGAATCCGAGAGCGGAGAGCATGTTGAACCCGAGGCCGTTGTATTCCTCCACAGTGAACCCGAGGCGTTGCATCGTCTCCTCGCCGAGCGTCCACTGGTTGAAAGCAAAACCGATCTCGAAGACGCCTGGCAGCACCGCTTCAATCTTGGCGATGTCCTCGTCGTTGAGGCCCTTCGCCTGGAGCGTTGCAACGTTGACGTGCGGGGCCCCCTTGAGGCTCATTGTTCCAATGACGTACTTGATGATCCGGGTGACCTGTTCCTCGTTGTAGCCGAGGCGGACGAGCGCCGGAGCGACAGACTGGTTCGCGATCTTGAAATAGCCACCGCCGGCGAGCTTCTTGAACTTCACAAGGGCGAAGTCCGGCTCAACACCGGTCGTGTCACAATCCATCAAGAGGCCGATTGTTCCTGTAGGCGCGAGCACCGTGGCTTGCGCGTTGCGGTAGCCGTGCTCCTCGCCGAGGCTGATCGCTGTGTCCCACGCGTCATGTGCTGCGGCGAGCATGTCCGGTGGGCACACGTCCTGATCGATGCCGACCACGGTGTGACCGATCGCTTCGTACTCGGACTGGTCTGCACCGTACGCAGCGTTGCGGTGGTTGCGCATGACGCGCAGCATCGAGTCTGCATTCTCGGGGTACAACGGGAACGGGCCGACCACCGACGCCATCTCCGCTGAGGTGGCGTAGGAGTGGCCCGTGAGGACTGCGGTGAGTGCTCCAGCGATGGCGCGGCCTTCGTCGGAGTCGTACGCGATGCCCATCCGCATGAGAATGGAACCGAGGTTGGCGTATCCGAGCCCGAGAGTGCGGTAGTCGTAGGAACCTCTGGCGATCTCCATTGAGGGGAAGTGCGCCATGGTTACCGAGATCTCAAGCACCATCGTCCAGAGACGGATCGCGTAGCGGTAGGCCTCGATGTCAAAGCCGCCTGTTGCGTCGTTGTAGAACGTGCCCAGGTTCAGCGACGCGAGGTTGCACGCTGTGTTGTCCAAAAACATATATTCGCTACAGGGGTTAGACGCCCGGATCTGACCGCCGGCAGGTGAGGTGTGCCACTCGTTGATCGTTGTGTGGAACTGCACGCCGGGGTCTGCAGACGCCCATGCTGCCAGCGCTATCTCGTGCCAGAGCTCCCGTGCCTTGACGGTCTTCATCGTCGCACCATCTGTCCTGCGGGTGAGGTTCCAGTCCTCGTCGTTCATCACGGCGTCAACGAAGTCGTTCGACATGCGAACCGTGTTGTTCGAGTTCTGGCCAGACACTGTGGCGTAGGCGTCGCCGTTGAAGTCAGATGAGTAGCCCGCGGCGATGAGCGCCCGGACTTTCTCCTCTTCGACGACCTTCCAGTTGACGAACGTCTGGATGTCAGGGTGGTCGACGTCAAGGATCACCATCTTCGCCGCGCGCCGGGTCGTTCCACCGGACTTGATCGCGCCGGCGGCCCGGTCTCCGACCTTGAGGAAGGACATCAGGCCTGAGGACTTCCCTCCCCCAGAGAGGGGCTCGCCTTCGGCTCGAAGGTTCGAGAAGTTGGTGCCGGTACCGGATCCGAACTTGAAGAGGCGAGCTTCCCTGACCCAGAGATCCATGATCCCCCCGGCGTTCACCAGGTCATCATCAACAGACTGGATGAAGCAGGCGTGCGGTGAGGGACGGCTGTATGAGTCGGGGGAGGGGGTGAGCTCGTCGGAATCGGGCTCAACAAACCAGAAGCCCTGCTCAGGACCCGTGATGCCGTAGCGGTGGTGGAGGCCGGTGTTGAACCACTGGGGGGAGTTCGGTGCAGCCATCTGGTGCAGGAGCATGAACGCGATCTCGTCCTCGAATGTCTGGGCGTCGTCCGGTGATGCGAAGTACCCGTGTTCCTCTCCCCACCACCTCCAGGTCGCAGCGAGCCGATCGATTACCTGGCGAGCGGAACGTTCAGGACCGAGCACGGGGTCGCCGCCCTCATCCAAGAGTTGGTTCCCCGATTCGTCGACCTGGGGGACACCGGCTTTGCGAAAGTACTTCGACACCATGATGTCAGCGGCGATCTGTGACCAAGCAGCGGGGATCTCAGCATCTTCCATCTCAAAGACGACTGATCCGTCGGGATTCGTGATGCGAGAGTCGCGTCTCGACCACTCGACCGAGTCGTAGGGGCTGACGCCCTCAGTGGTGAACCGTCTCTCAATCCTGAGGCCTGCTGCCATACGTTGCCCTCCCTGGGCGGTGTGCCACCTAACCGGTGGCGATATCCACAAACTTATCCACAACCACAACATGTAGTACTGCGAGTGCTTATGGACCCACTATATGTTGCGTGGACACATAAGTGTAATTACATCTGTGTCACTCGTCAACCATCTTCTGAGTGCCGGTCAAGATAGCTGATTCAGGGGAAGCTGACGCATTTCTAGCGGAGTGGAGTGACACATTGCCAACTAAGGGGCAACCGTGTTTTCGCGATGTTCAGCTCTTTTCGCGACCTACGAGAGCTCACCCTCCTTCGATGAGGGCGAACCCGCCGCCCTCATCCTCAGAGTCGTACGGACACTCTCGATATCTGTGGGGCAGGTCTTGGATGCCTTCCAGTAGCACCAACCTGTGGGGAGGAAGAAGAACTGGAAGAGCGAGAGGCCCAACGCGAGGTTGAAGGGTGGTGGGAGGGTCGTGCGCATCAGATCCGCTGTCACGGCCGTTAAGCCTGATCCTGTCGACCTCCCGATCCCGTTGACGAAGTTGCCTACGCCGAACACGGTGCCGCGGTGTTCGGGGAGGTTCACATCAGAGATCAGGGCGAACCAGTTCGGCGAGTCAGCGGACGTGAGGGCGAGAGCGATGAGAGCTGAGACGAAGGCGAGTGTGACCCACGGGTTCGTGGCGACGGCCCTCAGCACCTCAGGGATGAAGGTGGCAGTGCCCGCCCCGTCGGTTATCTCAAGTCCTTTCAGCGGCGTCCAGAAGAAGATGAGGAAGAACGGGATGGCTCCCAGAATGCCGAACGACGACACGTACGCGCGGCCCGCCAGGTTCCGGCGCTGCCAGCGATCACCGACGTGGCCGAAGAGGATGGAGAAGAGCGCGCCGATCGTGAAGAGCGCTGCAAAGAGTCCGCCGACCTGCTGAGCAGTTGCTTGCGAGTACCCCTCCGCGATCACTTTCTCCTGGTAAAGCAGAGGCACCCATATGAGGGATCCGTAGGCGACCTGTGCGGTGAGGCCCTGTAGGACGAGCCACTTGTTCGTCTTTACTCGACCGATTCCGGCGAGCTGCTGACGGTTGATCTTGTAGCTGTATGTCGCACCGCTCGCGTAGAGGGATTTGAGCTCTGGCTCCTTGTAGCCCCGGGGGGCATCAAAGGTGGTCAGGAACAGGAGCGAGAACACGAACCCTGCTCCAGCGAGAATGAAGAACGGCGGTGCGTGGTTGTGCGCGCCGACTTGAGACGCGAGCAGGCTGCCGATGAGCGATCCGATTCCCTGGCTCAGGCCCCAGAAGGACATTGCCAGGCCCCGCCGCTTGGGTGCGATGAAGTCTGAGATCACGGAGAAGCCGACGGACGCGATGGAGCCGAGCCCGATGCCTGCGACCACCTGAAGTCCGAAGAGCGGCCAGTACGACGTGGCGATACCTGACAGTCCGACTGCCGCTGCCCAGATGACCGTTCCTCCCAGCAGGAGCTTCTTGCGGTCCCGGGAGTCAGCGAGGTAGCCCCACACGACGGCGGTTATAGCCGTGACCAGTACCTGTGCCCCGGTGAGAAGGCCGATCGCAGCGGTGCTCACACCGAACGTGTCGCGCAGCTGAGGCACCATCGAAGGGATGAGAGCGATGGCCGCGTTGTCGAGTGATGCGAGGATGACAAACACAACGATCGTGTAGATCACGTGGGCGCGACTCCCCCTCCATGTTCGGCCCGCCGTGATTGTCATGCCCGTATCGTCGCAGCGACCGCGTCGCTACGTGCTCGCTAGCGTGTGTGTGATCGTCTCCGCGGGAGAAGCTGACTCTTCGCTCATAGCTAGTCTCGCTGTATGACCAACCGTGCTCCGCTCCCGACTGCCGTCTGGGTGCCGGATGCCGACACGGTCGACCACTCGCACGTCATGCGCATCATGCGCCGTCTCGACATCGACTCTTACGATGCTCTCCACAGATGGTCGGTCGCGGATCCTGACGAGTTCTGGGGGATGGTCGTCGCTGAACTTGACATCGTTTTTCACCACAGGCCAACGTCGATCCGTGGCAGCGACGACGCTGCAGCGCCTGACTGGTTGCCCGGGGCGTCGTTCAATATCGTGCGGTCCTGTCTCGACCATGATCCAGCGTCCGTCGCCATCGTCGCTGGCTCACAGGGATCAATTCGCGAGATCACGGTGGGTGAGCTGACCGCTGACGTCGCTGCCTTCGCAGATGGCTTCAAGCGCGCCGGATTCACTGAGGGTGACGGAGTGGCGATCGTGATGCCGATGACGGCGGAGGCGGTTGTCGCGTATCTCGGCATCATCGCGGCAGGCGGAGTGGTCATCTCGATAGCCGACTCGTTCGTATCTGGAGAGATCGCGACCAGAATCGGGATCACCTCCCCGGTCGCAGTTATTACCCAGGATGAGGCCGTGCGCCTCGGGCGGGTGATCCCGATGTACGACAAGTGCGTCGGGGCCGGGTCCCCTCGCTGCATCGTGGTGGAGACCGGAGCAGGCGTCTCGTTGCGGGAGGGCGATGTCACCTGGCAAGACTTCTTGAGTGAGGGAGCAGTATTTGATCCGGTGAATCGACCGGCATCCGCGCATACGAACATTCTCTTCTCCTCCGGTACGACGGGTGAGCCGAAGGCGATCCCCTGGACGCAGTCGACGCCGATCAAGGCGGCGATGGACGGCCGGTTCCACCAGGACATACACCGGGGAGACGTCGTGGCATGGCCGACGAACCTCGGCTGGATGATGGGGCCATGGCTCCTCTACGCGGCGCTGCTCAACGAGGCGGCGATTGCGTTGTATGACGACGCTCCTACTACTCAAGGGTTCGTTCGATTCGTTGAGGACGCCGGCGTCACGATGCTCGGCGTGGTCCCCTCCATCGTGGCGTCGTGGCGAACGTCCGGGATCCTCAGTTCCGGTGACTGGACGACGGTCAGGGTGCTCTCATCGACGGGTGAGGCATCGAACGCTGACGATTACACGTGGCTCATGAACACCGCAGGAGGCGTGCCCGTCATCGAGATCTGCGGCGGAACCGAGATCGGTGGCGGCTACCTCACCGGGACCGTGTTGCAGCCTGCTGTGGCCTCGCGCTTCACGACGCCCACCCTCGGAATCGACCTGGTGCTGATGGACGAGTCAGGGACGCCGTGCGATGAGGGCGAGGCGTTCCTCGTCCCGCCCTCGATGGGACTCTCGACCGAGCTGCTGAACGGTGACCATCGTGCCGTCTACTTTGACGGCTTGCCCGAGTATCAACGTCCGCTGCGCCGTCACGGAGACCGGTTCGTGCGCGAGGCTGAAGACGTGTACCGGGCCCTTGGCCGGGTCGACGACACGATGAACCTCGGTGGCATCAAGGTCTCTGCGGCAGACATCGAAGGAGCGATCGGCACGCTCGAGGGTGTGCGGGAGGTGGCAGCGGTGGCAGTGCCGCCATCGGGCGGCGGACCAGACCGGCTCATCGTGTTCGCTGTGCCGATCGACACCGCGCCGGATACCGGTGTGCTTCGCGACGAGATGCAGGCGAGGATCAGGGAGAACCTCAACCCGCTCTTCAGAGTGCACGAGGTCGTGCTCATCGACGCACTGCCGCGTACGGCATCTATGAAGGTGATGCGACGCTCACTTCGCGTCAGCTACGCCGAGTGATCTCCCGCGCTTCGGCTGGCGATCGCCAACTGGCTCGTATCATCGGCTGGAGCGATCGAGGAGGTCCCTGATGGGGGTCGATGCGGCGTACGAGGCTTTGCGAGAACGTGTCAGAGGGTTGACCGGTGTCGTCATGATCATCGGCGGATCTGAGGTAGGCAAGACCACCCTTGCCCAGATGCTACTGCGCGATGCGGTTGAGGGTGGCCGTACGGTGGCGTACGTCGACGGCGATCTCGCGGCAGCCACCGTCGGCCCTGTCGGATGTATCGGGATGAAGGTCCTCTCCACCGTCGGTGACTGTGAGACGCTCTCTACCCCCGATGAGTTGAGGTTCGTTGGCGCGATCGAGCCGAGCGGTGTCGTGCTGCCTCATGTTGTGGGGGTGGCCGCCCTTGTCGGTATTGCCAAGGAGAGGGCCGACCTCGTGATCTGTGACACGACGGGAGTCATCACGGGGGTCGTTGGGCAGACCCTCAAATATCACCTTGTCGAACTCGTGCATCCTGAGTTCATCATTGCTATCAGACAGGGACAAGAACTTGATCCCGTCATTGCGATGCTACGCAGGTTCCTCTCCGCGCGCGTCGCTGAAGTTGAGCCACCCGATGATCTGGTTCCTGCTTCTCCGACCGATCGGCAGGACGCCAGAGCGGTCGCGTTGCGCAAGGACATTGGTGATGATCCACCGAGATGGCGGGTGCAGACGACCGTGTTCGCCCCGACCCTCCCCGATGGATTCGATGTCAGCAGACTCGATGCCATGCTCGTGGGGGTGCAGGATGAACGCGGGAGATGCCTGGGGCTTGGTGTGCTTGAACACACCGACGGGACGGTGAGTGTGGCAACAAGGTACGGTGACGAGATGCGCGGTCTGAGGCTCGGGTCGATCAGAGTCGATCTCGACACCTTCGCTACTAGCCGGGTCCGCCTGCGCGAGCTGATCTTTGGAGTCTGACTCGCACGACCGGCCGAGCTGGTCCATAGCCGCTTCCGGGCTGTCAGACGTCAGAACTCAGCGCCCTGTCCTTACTCATCACCGCGAAACCCGCGTCGAGATCGCGAACGGTCATGATTCGTCGACCTGGCTGAATCGCTCCCTTTACATCACCGACAGAGAGGCCGAGCGCCTTCCACGCAAGAGCGTGCCCTTCAAGGGAGTCCTCCGTTGTAACCGCAATCCCGTAGATCGAGGCCTGCCGAACGGGTGACTCGACCACTTCGATTACGGGGCCACAGCGAAAGAACGCCGCCGGACGGCCCTGCACCCTCATCTTGAGCCGCGGCACATCCCCAATGCGGTCGAAGGTGGTGATCGCCGCGTTCAGGTCGGGGACGAGAAGTACGACGTGGTCGAGGGCGAAGCCAGCAACCTCCGTGCCTGCCGGTGCTACCGTCGTGTGCACAGGGAATGCTGGCGCCGAAGGCTCCCACCCCCATTTCGGGTCGCCGGTCATGAGCACGACGTCGCCGAGTTTCGGGTTCTCCGGCCAATTGAAGATGGTCCAATCAATGGGGAGTTGTACGGCGGTGAGTCGGCTCATGGATTACACCCTAGGGAGGATGAAGGCCCGACGAACCCTCGTCGTGTTGCCCCGCACTTCCCCGAACGAGGTACTTCGACGTTGGCACATCGGGCCTTCTCTTCGCAACATACGACACGGGTGACGTGACATCAAGAGGTCCGATCCATGGAGTTCTCCCACCCGCTGGCTGACCAACGCGCGCAACTGGCCGCAATCGTCCTCATCTCGGCATCGCGTCGCTCACTTCTCCACATATCCACAGCTATCCACAGGTGCTTGTGCACAACCTCTTGTGCGCAAGTTCCCCACCACAATGTTTCGCGGTTAGGCGGTGATGCCCTCGTAGAGCTCAAGGAGGCGAGTTGCGGTGGCATCCCATGAGAAACGCTGACTGAACGCGACGGCGCCGTCTGAGAGCCGGTGAGCGAACGATGGATAGTCGAGGATGGCGGCCACGGCGGCAGCGAACGCCTTTGGATCGTGGTCGTCGACGAGCAGGCCAGACTCGGATGCACTGACGACGTAAGGGAGGCCGCCGGTGTTGGACGCGACGACCGGAGTGCCACACGCCTGGGCCTCCGCGGCCACGAGCCCGAACGACTCGCTTCGGGAGGGGACGATGAGCACGTCTGCTGCGCGATAGTGGTCGGCGAGAACGGAGTGGGGTTGGGGATCGAAGAACCTGACGTGGTCCGAGAGGTCATGCCGGGCGATGATCTCGTGACACTCGACCAATTCGGCAGCGCCGTGCGTTCCGCTTGCACCGCCTACGACGTGGAGCCGTACGTCACCAGCGTCGCGCCCTCGGGAAGAGAGGAGTTCAGCGATCGTGTGAAGAGCGACGTCGGTGCCCTTATGGGCCTGAATGCGACCGACGAAGAGAACGATCTTCTCATCTGAGAACCCGAGCTTTCTCCGAGCATCGGCTGTGTTGCCGCGTTGAAACACGTCATGGTCTACACCAGGTGGCGAGATGCAGAGCTGCTCCGGGGCTGCGCCGTAATGCTCGAGCAAGTCGTCGAACTCGAACGGCGTCGACGCCACCACACAGTCGGAGTTCCGGATGATTTCTGCCTCGGTGAGGAGTCGCTCCGTGCTCGAGATCGCCTCATCCTTGCGGCGGGCCGCGTCCTTGACCCTCCCAAGGGTGTGGAACGAGTTGGCGAGGGGGATGCCGAGCTCATCCTTCATCCGTACCCCGGTCCTGCCCGACAGCCAGTAGTGGGCGTGAACCAGGTCGTAGGTGTGGCCCCTCGCCTGGATCCAGTCGATCACGCCACTGGAGAACGCAGCGACGTGTGCGGGCATGTCGTCGATCTTGAGTTTCGACGCTGGCCCGGCATCGATGTGGACTACCCGGTAGCCCGAGACGATCTCGCTCACGGGGGGGAGGCCAGGGTCAGCGGTCCTCGTGAAGACGGTCACGTCGATGCCGCGTCCTGCCATTGTCCGCGACAGCCGGTCGAGGTACACGTTCATCCCCCCCGCATCGCCGGTACCCGGCTGGAGCAGCGGAGAGGAGTGCATGGAGATGTATGCCACGCTTGTGATCACGGCGTTCGGCCTTCCAGCATGAAGAGTGGGCGCGCCTGGGCGCCGTGACGATACTTGTACTGCTCGGTTCCCTTGAGGAAGTCGAAGAACGTAGCGCCGCGCTTTATCTGCGCTTCGATCATTGAGGAGAGAAGTACGATGCCGGGTGATGCCAGCGCTGCGCCCGGGTCGTAGGCGGAGTTGTAGTAGTAATAGCCGTTCTCGGTCTCGAATCCGAATGCCGCAGCGCGAGGTACATCGTCGCAGACCAGGAGGTGGATCGACGCTCCAGCGGTGTTGAGAAGCTCCGTGAAGTAGTCCTGCATCGGAGCGGTCATGAACTCTCCCTTGCCGGCTGCCGAGAGGCGATGCATGGTGCAGAAGAGCTCGATGGCGTCTCCGGTGTGACGCTCGATGGCGAACTCCCCGAACTCCGACTCGAACTTGCGCCGCTTACGGCGTGCCTCGTGGCGTTGCTTCTTGCTGAGCGACGCCAACCACCCGTCAAAGGTGTCGGGCAGAGCGAGAACGGCTGTGCTTGCATGAAGCGAGACAGTGGCCGAGATGCCCGCGTCCTCTAACGCCTCCGTGATGGGCGGAACGGTCTCAGAAGGCAGCGAATCGAGCCTGAAAGGCATGTCAGTGAAGTGCCGAAGTGCAGCGACGACCATTCGTGAGCCCTCCGAACCGAGCGGCGAGTGGTAATCCGTCAGGTCGGAGTCTCCTGCAAACTCGACGATGCCGCCGGTGGCTACGACTGCCACAATCCCGCTCTCCGTCGCCTCAATGTGCAGCTCTGCATCACGGTCCGTCCGGTGGTGCCACACGGCTTCAAGGAACGGCCGCTGCGGGAACGGTCCGGTGTCTTGCGCGATCGCCGCGAGATCTTCGGGGAACGAACTCCAGTCACTGTTCGTCGTCACGCGTCGATCAGCTCCATGTGACCGGCCTCGCGTCCCGCTCCCATGACGGGCGGGCGCATCTGGTCCTTGAGCGCTTCTGCCATTGCGTTCGGGAGTGCTCCTACGCGACGAGCGGTGATGAGCGCAGCGGCGACCGCGACTTCGCCACGCCCCGAGTCGGACCTCGTCACGATCGTGACGCCGCTTCGTGTCATGGCGTACAGGCCCTCGGCCCCGACCTTCTGGGGACCGCCCCACCACATCCCTGCACGGCCGTCGGGTCGGAGATTGTCCGCCACAAGGGCGGGGAACCGCTTCATCGCGTGAGCCATCGGCCTGAGCTCCGGATCGGTGTCGAGCCTGCTGAATGCCAGCGCCAATCCCCGTACCGATCCCCGGAGGGTGGGCGAGCCGCACCCGTCCACGCCGACCGGCTCAGGGTCGAGCCCAGTCATCTCGGCAACGATGGTGACAGTCAGCTGCTGGAGCGGGTGGTTCGGTTCGAGATATGTCGTTGTCTCCCACCCGGCGATCGTACACGCCGCAAGCCAGCCGGCATGCTTGCCAGAGCAGTTGTGGAACCGCGGTTCCGGCACCGAGTTCCCCCGCCGCGTCTGCATATCGTGGGCAACGCGGTTGTGCGGTCTTCCCGGAGTGCAGCGGAGATCTGCGGTGGTGAGGCCGTGATCCTGGAGGATTGCCTCGACGATGGCGAGGTGCACAGGGAAGCCTCCGTGGGAGGCGCAGGTGACGGCGAGATGCTCGACAGGGAGTTCGAGCCCGGCGCGTGCTGCCGCGAGCGCCTGAAACGGCTTGATTGCAGACCTGTAGTACAACGGTGCATCCGGGTCGCCCGACGAGAACAGAACATCGCCATCAGAATTGACAGCGAGCGCTGTCGCGTTCTCGGACGACTCAGTGAGCCCCGATCGGACCCTCTCAAAGCGCATCGATCAGCTGCTCGAGAGCAACTCGTCGGCGCTTGCGGTCCCCTCCCTGTACCGCCTGGTGAGTTCTCCCGTGATGAGGTCGTGTGCGTCGTACACGGCTCTGCGTTGCTTCGAGACCGCGCGCTCGGCCTCTGACAGGTCGTCACGGATATCTTGAAGGTCGTCGGTGCTTATCGAGGAAAGGTTCGCGAGGAAACCACCGGTCAACGCATGGTCGACGCTGCGTCTGCTGGCACCCGAGAGTTCGGGCAGGTCGAGGGACCGTTCACGGTCGAGCGGATTCGATGTCTTCCCCGAAGGTGCGTCTGCGAGAATCTCGGGTAGAGCTTCGATGAGGGTGCGGGTCTCCTCACCGCTTCGTCGCCGGAGCTCGAAGTTGAGGAGGTCAAGCCTCCCGTGGATCATGCGCCTGTAGTAGGACAGCTCTGTATCGAGATCGTCGCACACCGCACGACGGGATCGCAGGTCGTCGAGAGGGAGGGCTTCAAGGTCGGTCGTGAATGCCGGGTCGGTGACCCGGTCGATGCGTCTGCGTTGGTGCGTCATTCCGTACTCCTTGGACGGAGACAATTTAGCAAGACGAGCGCACCGTGGGGTACGGGTTCACAGCCCTGCCGTTCGGCCTGATCTCAAAGTGGAGGTGAGGTGACGTGTAAACGGCGTTTCCAGAGTTACCGACGAAGCCGATGACGGTGCCTTTCGTAACGCGCTGGCCGGAGGAGATGCCCCGGGGGTGCCTCTCGAGGTGCGCGTAATAGTAGACGGTGCCGTTGTCTGCGAAGAGGTGTGTCGAGAGGCCACCAAGCCTGTTGGACGACAACTTGATGCGACCGTCCACGACCGCGACGAGCGGGGTATCGCGTGCGCTGAACATGTCGACGCCTCGGTGTTTCCGTCCACCGGAACGGGGGAAGCCCCACGAATCAATGAATGACGTTCTTCCCTGGACGGGGCAGATGAAGCCGGGTGTCGCCGCGGCGGGCGCACCTCCCGCGGCTCCTTGGCGTGATGCAGATCTCTCAGCCTGCTGTTGCCGTCTTCGGTCATCCGCGATCCTCTTCTGCCTGATCTCCTTGTGCAGTCGGTCGATCGCCGCCTGGAGGCTCGCGTCCGCTTCGGCGAGAATGGAGGCCTGCTGCTGGCGGAGTTCATCGATCACATCGACGATGACGGCCGCAGCGTCCTGGTTGACGGCAACATCGGCTCGACGTACATCAAGGTCCGCGGAGCTTCTCTCTACCTGGCGGGATACCGCATCGAGGTTGTTGAGGGAGGCGAGCTCTCGGTCCGTCGCTCTTGCGAGCAGTGCCTGGGATGTGACGAGATCCTGGATGGACGCCGCGGCGAACGCGGATCCGACGAGGTTGCGCTGACCGGAGGTGTATGCATTGATGACAATGCTGCGGGCACGTTCTTCAAGCTCACTGACCTGGGCCTGGTATCGGGTGACCGCGTCCTCCATACGTCCGATACGGTGGGAGATGTCCTCGTACTCGGCGAGGAGGACTTCGTACTCGTGCACTGCTTCGTCGAGTTGCTCCGTGACTTCCTGATAGTGCTTGTACGCGTGCGACTTGCGAGCCTCCGCGATCTTCCTTGCCTGTGTTGCTGCGTCGACGTCCGACTGGGTTTGTGCGGACGCAGCGATGGGAACGACCGCGAGAAGGCCGATTGCGAGGAGGAAGATTGCCCAGCGCTTCGCGCGAGTTCGTGACATGGAAGCCGTCAGGCTAGTGGTGAATTCCGTAAACACGCGAAGTCGGGAGACGACCGTCGCTCCGTCTCCGCCCCTGCCTCAAGAGAATGTCCAGATAGCCATCCAGAACAGGGGCGCAGCGACGGCGGCGCCATCGAACATAGCGAGGACTCCGGGGGGATCCTCTGTATGGCTCACCGCACCGGTCCTCAGCATCGATCCGAGCGTGCGACCCGCGATAACGCCAGCCGCGGCTGCTACTCCACCGAGCAGGCCCGCGGCGACGTCCAGTTCGGGGATCGCCATTCCCGAGATCAGACCTGCGAGGAGCGCACCGAGGAGCGCACCCACATTGGCGTCCACGGACTGGATTGCTTCACCGTATGCACCCGCGATCCATGCGCCCAGAAGGGCGAAAACGGTCACCAACACGAATGCGACGACGGCGTGAGACCCGGTGAGGCGGATGAGCACCAGGCCACCTGCCGCTGCGCCCGCGGTGAGCGTGACGAGCGTCGTCGCTGCGGTGGTTCGGAAGTCCCGATGGGAGCGGTCGAAAATTGGCCATGCGGCAGCGACGACTACCGCCAGGGCGATGCCTCCGGCGAATCCAGCGAAACCCCACGCAAACGCGCCCACCGCGCAAGCTGTTGCGCCGATGAGCGGCGGGTACACGACGAAGGGCTCCCTGACACGCTTTGAAGACTCTGCGAGATCCCAGACCCAGGCGAGGATGGCGCCAACCGTGACGAAGGCAAACCAGGTCGGCCGGGCCCAGGTCACTGCCAGGAGTGCGACGATGAGAGCGACCGACTGCACGTTCGGTCCAAAGTCGAGCCTTGTCGACGCCACGGCACCGCCCGACACGGGTGGGATAAGCGCGACCTCATCAGTTGCTGAGATGGCCACGGATGATTCGGCCGGCTCGCCGTTCACCCACACGCCCGCGGAGGAGGCCCCGGACGCAAAGGCGTCGCCGAACTTCAAGTCTGCCTGAGCGAGGAGGTCGCCGACCGTCGCCGCGTCTATCTCGACACGGTCGGTCCCAGCCGACTCTCTGAGGTTTGCGAACAGACGCAAGGTGGCCATGGGAGGAGCGTAGCGGACGGTGAACGGCTGACGATGAACCGTCACCGACTTGCTGTCTCACCTCGTAGCGACTCAGCGAACGATCGTCCCCACGCATGCACCGAACCCGATAGAGACAGCACCATCAGCCGTGCACCGCCCGCGGATCGTGACCGTGTCACCGTCGTGGAGGAAAGTACGACTTGATCCATCAGGGAACTCGATCGGGTTCGTGCCGTTCCATGTGATCTCGATCAGGGAGCCGAATTCATCGCGGGTCTGACCCGACACGGTTCCGGAAGCGAACAGGTCGCCGGGCCTGATCGTGGCACCGTTGGCTGTGATGTGCGCGAGCTGCTGGGCCATCGTCCAATACATGTTCGTGAAGGAGGTGCGAGTCAGATCGAAGGCTTCCGCGCTCCCGGCGGGCGTGATCTCGACCGAGAGGTCGAGGTCGAGTCCGATATGGTGGTCCGAACTGAGATACGGCAGAGGGACGGGCTCCTGATCGCCGGCAGGTACGCGGAACGGCTCGAGCGCTTCAAGTGGCACGATCCACGGAGAGATCGTGGTTGCGAACGACTTACCGAGGAAGGGACCGAGGGGGACGTATTCCCAGGCCTGGATGTCCCGTGCCGACCAGTCGTTGACGAGGCAGAGGCCAAAGATGTGATGCTCCGCGTCCTCAACGCTGATCGGTGTTCCTATCCCGGGTCCTCCACCGGTTATGAACCCAACCTCGAGTTCCATGTCGAGGCGCTGCGAGGGGCCGAACACAGGACCGCTTGATCCTCGTAACTGCCCGTGCGGTCGCTTGATCGGGGTGCCCGAGACGACGACTGTCCCTGACCGCCCGTGATAGCCGACAGGGAGATGTCTCCAATTGGGGAGGAGCGGCTCGCTGTCAGGCCTGAACATCTTTCCGAGGTTGGTCGCGTGCTGTTCGGATGAGTAGAAGTCGACGTAATCACCGACTCTTATCGGCATGCGCATCTGCACGGGGCCCGCAATGACCAGATCGTGCGCTTCGCAGAACTCCCTGCCTGCACGGTTCGAAGCATCGAGTACCGAGACGATGCGGCTTCGTACAGCGGACCACACACCCCGTGAGTGTTGAAGGAGACCGTTGAGATCGTCCCGGCGGAAGGTGTCACGGTCAAGCTCTGTCGTGGCGAAGAGTCCTACCGCTTCGGCCCTCGCGAGGTCGAGTATCGAGTCGCCGATCGCGACACCGCATCGCACGCCGGAGGCATCGACGAATACGCCGTATGGAAGGTTCTGAATGGGGAAGTCTGACCCCTCGGGAACCTCGACCCACGATCGTGTTGCTGCATCGATCATCATGCCCCCTCCCCTATGAACCCGAGCTCCTCGAGTGCGTCTATCGGTTCATCGATGTCACACGATCCGTATGCAACGAATCCCGACTGCCGCATCCTCCGTAGTGCCGAGCCCGGGATCTCGTGGCTGGTCCATGAAGCGAAGGCCGTGGACATCGCGAACGCCTTCACGTCAGTCTCCGCGATGGCAGCCTCCAATGTGTCCAGAGATGCTCCTGTTGCTGCGAGGGCAGATGCTATGACGAGGTTCACGAATCCGTGTTGCCACACGCCGAGGCCGTCGTCGAAGTGGCGGATGGGTTGGTGAAGTCCTGCGGTGGCCTTGAAAGGAAGTTTTCGATCGGTCGCCGTAGCGATGAATCGGGCTACCTCCGACGGTGTCGGGAAGAGATCCGGCCTCTCTCCTCCACAGCGGAGCTTCGCGCCTCCGATCCGGTGTCTCGCGTCGAGCGCATCGGCGATGAGGCCGATCTGGTGCTCGACAGGGTGCGCGCGGTCAACTTCGATGTAGGGAACGACTTCTGCGCCGACAGAGAACACGGCGTCGAGAAGCGCTGACAGAGATCTGGCCGTCGGGTCGACGAGTCGGGCTTCCGCTGTCGCAACAGTCATCACCGGTTCCATCTCGGCATGGAAGTCTGCTGCCAGCGCAGCGGACTCTCCAGGGGGCAGATCGAAGATCGCCCCGATCTCCCATGGGTGCTCACCGGAGGCGAACGTCGAAGTTGCGACAGCGGCGAGATCTCTGAGCTGCGAGGTTCGACATAAGAAGCGTCCCGCCACCCAGGCTCTGGGTCCTGAACGCAGCTGGCGGTACGTGGCGACGGCGTCATGCATCTCAAGGGAGGACGGAGGGAACAGTCCGGCGTAGTCGATGAGTGCTGCGAAGGCAGCGGTGCGTGCATCGAGGACGAGTCTCATCGACCCTCGAGCCAGGTCCACGCATAGCTGTCGTCCTCGGAGTCGCGCGCTCCGGGTCCGAGGTCAAGAGGCCGGAACGTGTCGATCATGACGGCGAGTTCCTCGGTCCCCTCTCTCCCGATAGATGCCTCGACAGATCCGGGCTGTGGCCCGTGCGTGTGGCCCGCGGGATGGAGCGAGATTGAGCCCTTCTCGATACCCGATCCCTTGCGGGACGTGAAGTTGCCATCGACGTAGAAGATCACCTCGTCACTGTCGACGTTGGCATGGTTGTAAGGAGCG
The DNA here is from genome assembly GCA_030123765.1 of Actinomycetota bacterium. GTDB lineage: Bacteria > Actinomycetota > Acidimicrobiia > Spongiisociales > UBA5794 > B3-G11. The sequence continues at coordinate 17,251 of JASJXX010000007.1, forward strand.
GGGATCGCGTCGGGGTGATAGTCGAAGAGTCTTGGCACGAATGAGCAGATCACCACTCCGGGCGCCTCGAAGGTCTGGTGGACGGTGGGGGGTTGATGGATTCGACCGGTGATCGGCTCGAAGTCGTGGATCGAGAATTTGTACGGGTAGAGGTAGCCATCCCATCCAACGACGTCGAACGGGTGGTGCTCATAGATGAACTTCGTGACGCCACCTCGGTGTTTCACGAACACTTCAACGTCGGATCCCTCGTGCAGCAGCGGAGCGGCGGGGCCATGCAAGTCACGCTCGCAGTACGGGGCATGCTCGAGGAGCTGGCCGTTTCGCGACAAGTACCGCCTCGGTGGCCCGAGGTGGCCCCGGGTCTCGAGGATCAGCGCCCGGACCGGCTCGGATGACTTGTCGATTATGTAACGGTGGATCACGGACGCGGGGATGATGAGATAGTCTCCCGGCTCGAACCTGATCGCGCCGAACACGGTCTCAAGTGTCCCTGAGCCCTGTTCGACGTAGACCATCTCATCACCGGTGGCGTTCTTGTAGAGATCGGAGTCGTCCCCCCCGACGTAGTACGAGATAGCGCAGTCGGCATTCGCCATCAACAGGGCCCGTGCACGGACGGGGTCACCCCCCGTTTTGAGCTGGTGCGTCTTGAAGTGGCGTGGTCGCAGCGGATGGTTCGCGGCGCATTCCTGGTCCTCTGCTTCGACCGGCTCGATCGCCTTGAGAGCGGTCGGGGGGTAGGTGTGGTACATCAGTGAGGAGTCGAAGGAGAACCCCTCTTCGCCCATCAGCTCTTCGGTGAAGAGGGATCCGTCCGGTTGACGGAACTGAGTGTGGCGCTTTCGCGGGATGTCACCGACGGACCGGTAGTACGGCATGATACTCCTTGGAGTGCTCGGTGCCATGGTACGCGAGTACGCGTGGTGCGTCTTGCGCGATTTCGGTCGCACAATCTGACGCCGGTTCCTAGGGTTGGAACAGGATTTTCAGAGGAGGCACATGGATACCGATCTCACCCTTCGCGCGCAGGCGTTCGCAGCGAAGGATCCGTTCCCGATGAAAGGTTTCGGCCCCGTCGAGTGGTGGGTCGGTAACGCGTTCCTGACAGCTCAGGCATTCCGCGCGCTACTCGGCTTTCAGATCGTCGGTTACGCAGGCCCGGAGACGGGTCTGCGCGACCGATCCTCCTACCTGTTGCGAGCGGATCGGATCCAGTTCATCGTCAGCGGCGCCCAGGAGTCCGACCATGAGATCGCCGATCACGTCAAGGTGCACGGCCCTGGTGTCAGAGATGTGGGGTTTCTCGTCCCCGATGCGGTCGCAGCGTTCGAGATGGCGGTCGATCGTGGCGCTGAGCCTCACAGAGAGGCTGTTGTGGTCGAGAACGACCGCGGCCGGATGGTGCAAGCGACCATCAAGGCGTACGGCGACACGGTGCACTCGCTGATCGAACTCGAAGGTGAAGATCCGCGGTTCGAGCCGCGGGAGGACACCGTCGCCCGGTCGACCGGCCTGTACGCGATCGACCACGTCGTAGCGAATGTTGAACTGGGCAAGATGGACGAGTGGGTCGAGTTCTACGACCGGGTCTTCGCCTTCACCCTGCTCAAGCACTTCGATGACGATGCGATCTCAACCGAGTACACGGCGCTGATGTCGAAGGTGGTGACAGGGGGGGATGGGGTCATCAAGCTTCCGATCAATGAGCCCGCTCACGGTAAGAAGAAGAGCCAGATACAGGAGTATCTCGATTTCTACGTGACTCCCGGCGTCCAGCACCTTGCGCTGTCGACCGAGGATCTCGTGACGTCCATTGCAGACATCCACAGCCGGGGGATCGAGACCATCTACGTGCCTCACGAGTATTACCCGGCGGCCCGGAAGCGTCTCTCCAACATCGATATCGACTGGGAGATCATCGAGAGGCACAGCATCCTCGTCGACCAGGACGACGACGGGTATCTGCTGCAGACATTCACCAAGATGATGCAGGATCGCCCGACCGTGTTCTTCGAGTTCATCGAGCGGCGTGGCGCAACCGGATTCGGGCTAGGGAACTTCAAAGCCCTCTTCGAGTCGATAGAACGCGAACAAGCCAAACGCGGCAACCTCTAACCCACCCCCCACCCCCCACCCCCGGCCTTTCTGCGTCTCTCGCGACGGCATACCGTCGCGAGAGACGCAGAAAGCGTGGGGGCGGAGCGGAGGGGTCGTATCGGGGTGTTCGTTGTGACATTGTGAGAAGTGTCGACATCCGACGAGCGCCTCGCGGCAACAGCCGAGCAGCAATATGGCCTTTTCACCCTGGCGCAGGCGAGAGTCTGTGGAGTCGGCAGTTCGACGGTGCGAGATCGCGTGGCGCGCGGGCGGTATCGGCGACTGCATCGAGCGGTGTACACCACTGCCGGGAGCGCGCCATCCTGGTATCGCGACGTCCTGGCACTGGTGCTGTCTGTGCCGAGGCTGTCGGCGGCGTCTCACAAGACCGCAGCGTATCTCTGGGGGATGACGTCGCTGCGACCCGATCCGATCGAGGTGGTCACGGTCCGGCATCTTCGTGCGAAGCGGTGGTCTCCCATGATTCACGAGTCGGTTGATCTGGCTCCTCGGGACGTGGCGACCGTCGATGGAATCCCGACGACGACTGCCTGCCGCACCGTCGTGGATCTCGGCGCGACGGCCTCGCCGCGGTTCGTCGAGCGATGTCTCGACTCCGGACTCAGGACCGGATTGTTCGCCGCGCGGGATGTGGAAGCACTCATCAGGCGTGTCGCTCGCTCTGGGAGAAACGGGATAGGCACGATCCGTCCGCTCATCGAGGAACGGCTCGAGTGGAACACGGTCACGGAGAGCGCGCTCGAAGACCTCTTTCGCACGCTCGTCGCAGAGTCCGGGGTGCCGATGCCGACACCACAGTTTGTCCTCATGGATGATGCGGGCGAATTCGTGTGTCGAGCGGACTTCGCTTATCCGGATCGGCGGGTTCTGATCGAGCTCGACAGCGAGCGATTCCACATGGACGCTCGGACGTTTCAACGGGATCGAGACAAGCAGAACCGTGCCCACCGTCTCGGATGGACGGTGTACCGCTTTACCTGGCGCCAGCTTCAGGACGATCCCCGGTCAGTCCTCGAGCTTTTGGCGTCCATCGCGACGGAATAGCGTCGCTTAAGACGCAGAAAGCCTCAGTACTTTGTTGGGACGAAGGTCTGGTCTGAGATCGGTGGCCTGATGTAGCCCTTGTCAGCCTGACGGGGCGGGAGCTCCACGGATCCAAGCGTGCGATCCTCGTAAGGGATCATCGAGAGCAGATGGCTGATGCAGTTGAGCCTCGCTCGCCTCTTGTCCTCTGCGTCGACGACGAACCAGGGTGCCTGTGCGATGTCGGTGTGATCGAACATGGTGTCCTTCGCCTTTGAGAAGTCCACCCACCGGGCGCGAGACTCCAGGTCCATCGGACTCAGCTTCCATCGTTTCGTCTTGTCATTGATGCGCGCCTCGAAACGGCGCTCCTGTTCTTCGTCGCTGACAGAGAACCAGTACTTGATGAGGATGAGGCCGCTGCGCACGAGCATGCGCTCAAACTCGGGGCATGACCGCAGGAACTCCTTGTACTCGTCCTGGGTACAGAACCCCATGACAGGCTCAACGAGTGCCCTGTTGTACCAGGAGCGGTCGAACAGGACGATCTCGCCTGCGGCGGGGAGCTGCGCGACGTATCTCTGAAACCACCACTGGGTCTTCTCGCGCTCGGTCGGTATGGCGAGAGCGACGATCCTACAGACACGTGGGTTGAGCCGCTCCGTGATTCGCTTGATGGCACCTCCCTTCCCCGCAGCGTCCCGCCCTTCGAAGATGACGATGACCCGGAGCCCTTCGCTCCTGATGTAACTCTGAAGCTTCACGAGTTCTGTCTGGAGGCGTTCGAGCTCCTCGTCATAGACTCTCTTCTTCAGCCGTGGCGTCTTCGCCCTCTCGGACCGCCTGGCTGTGTCGAAGAGTGAAGCTGCGTCCTGCGTCTCGGCCATGCTCCCACGATAGGCGGGTGCGCTGCAAGAAGTGGGGGGAGCGGCCGGTGTTCCCGGAGTACGCTTACCCCTCATGAAAGGCCCAATCTCATTCCTCAGCGATTTCGGTCACGTCGACGAGTTCGTCGGAGTTGTTCATGGCGTCATTGCACGCATCGCGCCTTCGGCTCGCATCCTTGACATCACCCACGGAATCAGCCACGGCGACATACATGGAGGAGCGATGGCACTCACCCGGGCCGTGCAGTTCATGCCCGACGGCGTATTCCTCGCCATCGTCGATCCCGGCGTCGGCACCGACCGCAAGGCCATTGCTGCCCGGACCTCTGTGGGCTACTTCGTGGGCCCGGACAACGGGCTGCTCGCCCCGGCGGTAGCGATGGTTGGCGGCGCAGATCTCGTCGTGTCGCTCGAGGATCCACAGTTCCAGCTTCCGGCACGAGGCTTGACGTTCGCAGGCAGAGACGTCTTCGGCCCTGCTGCGGCCGTTCTCGCCTCGGGACAGGCGGAGATAGAAGACCTCGGGACCGTCCTTCCACCAGGCTCGCTCAGCCCGCTGCTCATACCACTCTGCGAGCCGGCGGGGGATGCCACCGTCCGCGGGGCCGTGCTGTGGATCGACACCTACGGGAACATACAGCTCAACATCGCCCCTGAGGACCTCGCCGAGCTCGAACTCGACGAGGGCGATGTCGTCGCGGTATCAATCGGGGTGACCGAGCATCGTGTCGTGTGGGGCTCCACCTACGGAGACGTCGAGGAGGGAGAAGCGGTCCTCCACGTCGACTCCCACGGTCAGATGGCGATTGCCGTGCGCGCCGGGCGGGCAGCAGACGACTTTCCACTCGGTGTCGGTGACACCGTCGTCCTGGGTCGGCCGAGTGGCGGAGCCCGCATCCCTCTTCAGATCATCCAGTAGAGCCGGGGGATGCCCGGGTCGGGTCACGGGTTGAGACCGCCGGAGAGCAGCTTGATGACGAACGCGGTCACGATGACCGCGAGAACGACGGCTACGGCGATGGAAGTTACGGGTCGCATATCGAGAAGATAACGTGTGCCGGGAACCCTTCGTCACAGGCACTCTTGTGTGAACGCACTTTATTGCTTAGACTCTTGCTGTGCGATTACATGATCGGAGAAAATCTTGCAGGCAACACGCAGAGAATTCCTCTACGTAGCAGGAGCCGCCGGAACGGGCACCGCTCTGTTCTTCATCTCTTCATCCTCCCGAAGTTTGTCGGTCTGACGGGCCAGGCGAAGGCGCTGCAATAGTCGGCGTCTTCCCAAGCGTGAAGGTCGCTTCCCTCTCTGAACTTCAAGAGGGTGTCCCCGTTTTCTTTGACTACCCGCAAGTCGGACAGGGGAACATCCTCGTCAAGATGGGTGAGCCGGTCATCGGCGGAGTCGGTCCTGATGAGGACATCGTTGCTTTCTCGAGGATCTGCACCCACATGGGATGCCCGATCAGTGAGTACCAGCATGAGTACAAGGCGCTCGGCCCGTGCGTCTGCCACTTCACGACGTTCGACCTCATCCATGGAGGAATGGTCGCCATGGGCCAGGCCACCCAGAACCTGCCCCAGGTCATACTCGACATTGACGGCGACGCGGTCATGGCTGGTGGGCTCCTGCGCCTCGTCTACGGATACGACAACGCCATCGAGGGTGGAGAACTGGTAGGAGGAACGCTGTGACGCAGACCCCTGCATTCGTGCCGCTGCCTCCGGTTGACGCCGAGGTCAAGGTCATCTGCTGTGAATACTGTCCCGTCGCGTGCGGTTACAAGGTCTACCTCTGGCCCGAGGGGAGGGACGGTGGCCGCGCTGCAAGCGAGAATGCTCTCGGTATCGACTTCCCGACAGATCCGCTCTCTGGCAGATGGCCCTCAGAGAACATGCATACGGTCATCGAACAGAACGGGCAGCAGACGAACGTCATCATCATCCCCGATGGGGACTCTGATGTCGTGAACGTCGGGGGATCCCACTCGGTTCGCGGCGGAGCGCTCGCCAAGAAGCTGTACACCAAGAACGGTCTGACATCGGATCGGTATCTCACGCCACTGTTGAAGGTCAACGGGGAACACGTCCCTATCCCATGGGATACCGCGATCGAGCTTGTGGCCCGTCTCTCGCAGTATGTTCTCGAGGAGTGGGATGAGCTCGCGTGGGGCTTCAAGATCTACTCGTACCAGTTCTACGAGAACGTCTTCGCAGGTTCCAAGCTTGCTCTTGGCGAGATCGGCACACCAAACTTCTCCGCGCATCATGCGCCTGCGGCCGGTGACGACGTTCCAGGTCTCTCGGACACGGGAGTTGACGCATTCGGATCGGCCTTTGTGGACGACAAGGCTGCAGATGTGCTGTTCATCGTGGGTTCAGACCCGTACGAGACGAAGACGGTCCGGTTCACCCAGTGGATGCAGCCGGGTGGCGCGACCATCATCTACGTCGACCCACGAAAGACGTTCACCGCGAACTACGCGGTGCAACGCGGTGGTCTCCACCTCCAGTTGCTCCCTGGAACAGACACAGCGCTCCTGGGCGCTATCGCGCGCGAGATCGTTGCGAACGGTTGGGAGGACGCCGAATTCATCAGGGATCACATGGCGTCAGCCGACGAGATCGCTGCTGAGGGAAAGTGGCGCAGGGTGAGGTTCGGCCGTTCCTTCGAGCAGTACAAGGAATATCTGATGGCTGAGCATGACTTCAGCCCGGAAGGCGTTGAAGCTGCGACAAGTGTGCCTTATGACAAGATCCGGTCGGCAGCCGAGATGATGTCCGGCGGCGGCGGCGGCGATCGCCCTAAGACGATGGTCCTGTTTGAGAAGGGCCTCTACTGGTCACACAATTACGAGAACACTGCGGCGATAGGCAGCCTCGGTATGTTGCTCGGAGCTGTTGGACGTGAGGGCCGCGCGACGTCTCGCCTGGGTGGACACCAGCGTGGCGGCCAGAAGGCGGCTGGCTATCCGAAGGACAAGTCGCCGCACTTCTTCGAGGATCACCCTGTCGAGATGGACACCGAGAGGTGGCTCTATGAAGGCAAGACTCGTCTCCGCTGGATTGTTGGCACGAACTGGATCAGCGCGATGGGCGCGTCCAACGCCCTTGAGGCGAAGGTGAAGGAGCTTACGACAATGGGTCCGGAGGTCACTTCGACCGACGTCGAGGCGGCATACGAAGCGCTCAAGGAGCGGATGGACGCCGGTGGCACTGTGATCGTGCACCAGGAGATCTACCCGAACGACTCGACACCGTATGCGGACATCATCCTCGCGGCGGGAGCGTGGGGGGAGGACACGTACGCCAGGAACAACTCCGAGCGCAGGCTGAGGATCTACGAGAAGATCATGGATCCGCCCGGTGAGGCGCTCCCTGACTGGAAAATCTTTCAGGCCGTCGCTCAGAAGATGGGATTCGAAGGTTTCGATTGGCAGGACACGAATGAAATATTCGAGGAGGCCGCAGCGAAGTCGTCCGGCGGACGGAGAAACTTCGCCGCGCTCGTCGAGAAGGCCGGGGCTGATGGCGTGAGAGGCCACGATCTGCTTGCGACCTACGGCACCCAGGGCCTTCAGACCCCGCTGAAGCTCGAAGGTGGCGAGCTCGTCGAGACCGTCCGGCTCCACGCCGACATGAAGTTCAATACCGACTCCGGAAAGGCGAACTTCGTGTTCGCTGATTGGGATGCCGTCAAGGAGCGCAACGCGATTCTCGCGCCCACGGGTGACGAGGTGTGGGTGCTCAACGGCCGTGTCAACGCGCTTTGGAACAATCTGTCTGACAATCTCCGCAGAGAGATCTCAAAGGAGCGGTGGCCGACAAACTTCCTCGAGGTCAACCCGCAGGACGCGGCGGATTGGGGTCTTGAGAACGGCGACCAGGTCGCCATCGAGTCGGACAGTGTGCTCGACTTCGTCGGGAAGAAGGTCACGGGTCGTTTCGAGGCGGCGGTGTACGTCTCTGACATCGTTCCACCGGGTATCACGTTCACGTACTTCATGTTCCCGGGCAACCCGGCGAACGCAGTCGTATCGGGCGACACGAGCCTCCAGCCGCTCAACTTGAGGAACAACTTCAAGCTTGGCAAGGGCACGATCACCAAGATCGGACGATCCGAATACGCAGACGTGATGTCCTTCGTTCCGAGAAACCTGGTGCCCTGACCGGCACCAGGCGATACGATCGAGCGATAGGATGCCGCGGTGAGCATCGTCGTATTCACCCGTCAGGGATGTCCGTTGTGTGCCGAGGGCATCGCGATCGCTCGGTCCGTGTTCGGTGGCGACGGCGTAGCCCTCGTGGACGTGGATCTTGACCTCGAGCTGCTGGAGCGGTACACCGATCGAGTCCCGGTCATCGAGACCGAGGACGGAGCGGTGATCGATGAAGGCATCATCAGCGAGCAGGTGATCCGCGCCTTCAGAGCGGGTACTACCTGCTCCCCACGTTGACGACGCGTTCGATCGCTGTGTAGACGTGCTCTGACATCTTCGCTTCGTCAGGGTCGAGGAGGTTGGCCATGACCTTGAGCGTCCACTCCATCAGTGGCCGTGAGCGGAGTCCCACCGTGGTGAGCGTCCGCATGACTACAGGGTTGCCGATCGCCTTGACGAACACTCGCGCAACGCGGTGATAGTCGCCGTAGACATCCTCAAGCTCCCTGGAGTAGCCAGCGAGGGCCTCGTCGTCTCCCGCGGCTGCTTCGGCTACCCACCGTGCCGCCATTCTTCCTGTCTCGTATGCGTAGTCGATTCCCTCGCCGTTGAAGGGGTTCACCGCACCAGAGGCATCGCCAATGATCACCCAGTTGCGACCGACCTTAGGGCCGACGGAGAGCGACATCGGGAGCTTGCCGCCTATCGGCTTCGTATGCGGCGTCACCTCGGTGACCTTCCAATGGTCGGGGAGGGAAGCGATGTAGGCGTCGAGGATCCGGCTCGTGTTGATGTCCTTCCAACCCTTGAAGGTGGAGATGAGGCCTGCACCAACGTTGATCTCGCCGTCGCCGAGCGGGAACACCCACCCGTATCCGGGCATGGCTCGTCCCTCGGCGTCGCGGATGTCGAGCTGGCTCTCGATGAAGCGGTCATCTGAGTGGGGGCTCTCGTAGTAGGCGCGCACCGCGAGGCCGAACGGGTAGTCCTTGCGTCGGGAAGCACCAACGTTCCGTCCGAATCGAGAGTTCGATCCGTCTGCGATGATGACGAGATCGGGGTGTACGACGCGGGCGCCCTCATCGTTCGTGAGGCGAACCCCTGTGATCGTGTCGTCCGCGACGATGGGCGCGGCCGTTGTCCCCTGCTCGATGGTTGCACCGTGCTTCTCCGCCATTCCGGCGACGACGCCGTCGAGATCTGCCCGGCGCATCGTGGCTCCCCAGTTCGGGTACGCGGAGTGTTCTGGCCACGGCATCTCCATCTTGAGGCCGCCTGCGTAAGCTCGAAGCCCTTCGATGCGGTGCAGGTCGAGGCCGTCGAAGTCGAAGCCCATATCCAGGAGCTCTCTGATTGCTCGGGGAGTCAGCCCGTCGCCGCATGCCTTCTCACGCGGATAGCGCTTCTTCTCCACGAGGTGAACCTCGACACCGTTGCGGGCGAGCCAGAACGCGGCTGCGGCACCACCGGGTCCGCCGCCAACGACAAGAACCGTCTTTGTCATGAGTAGGGAGAGTACTGACCCGGTAGGCCGAAAAACCCGTCAGGAACTGGCAGCTTCGGTGGCGGCACCACCGACGAGGCCACAGTCGATCTCAGCTTGTTCGAGAGGCTGGCCTCCGAACTCGACACGGTTGAAGAGGCTCACGGCAGCGACCTGCTCATCGGTCAACCTTCCCCCGAACCCGGGCATGAGGCCGAATCCGCCCACAGGCTTGTTGGTCGCGCCGTAGGTCGGATCTGGCCAGCCTGCCGTGCCGAGTTGCGTCCATTCGATCTGCTCGGCACATGAGCCTGCCGGGAAGACTGCCAGTAGTGCTCCGCCCGTGAACGCAGGTCCTGCGCCTCCGGAGCCATCTGCGCTGTGGCAGGCAGCGCACTGGACGTAGAGAATCTCACCCTCAGCGAAGAAGTCGGCTTGCACGAGTCCAAACGCCGACCCGTCACAGTTCACGGTTTGGCCCGTTGTGGGATCTACGAGCAACTGGCCCGCGTTCCCGCAGTCGGGACCGCTCGGGGTGAGGAGGATGTAGATGATGGCGAGGAGCGGGATGAGCACGAACGCGGCTGCGAGCCAGCGTGGGTAGCCGCTCCGCGCGCCCGGGGTCTCCTTCGCCTCCTCCGATGGTGTATCGGCCTCTGGAGCGGAGGCCTCGATGACGTCAACCTCGGGAGCAGCCTCCGGCTCCTCCTCCTTCGCGGAGGTCGGTGCCGAAGCTGAATCTTGTTCGGGAGGAGCTGCCGTCGCTGGTTCTGGTTCGGCAGCGGGCTCCGGGCTGGCAGGGGCAGCATCGGCCGCAGCTCTGAGCTCATCGAGATCGACTCCTGCCCAATCCGCGAGGACCTCGTCGATCGTCGACTCCGAGTGCTCCGCTCTCGCGGTCGCCGACGAGAGGATCAACTTTGGCGGCATGCGCTTGGCATCTGCCGCGAGTTGTACGAGGGAGTCGGTTGTGACCTTCGCGGGAGGTGCGGCCGGTGCAGCAGGTGCAGCAGGTGGAGCAGGCGCGTCGGAGAGCGGCTCCGTCGCTTCTGGCTGAGCCGATGCAGGCTCACCTGCGTCGGCATCGCCCGCCCACTCGCGCAGCACAGCTTCAAGCGTCGTCCCTATCTTGTCGGCGCGTGCCTGGGCCGACCGTTTGACGAGAGACGCCGGCATCCCCCTGATCTCGGCCACTCGCTGGAGCAGTTCTTCCATCGTTCTACCTCAACGTCTCGATGTAGCTGACAATTGCGTCGATGTCCGCCTCCGAGAGATAGGAGTAGGACGGCATGATCGACCACGGTCGTGCAGACCGCGGATCGATCAGGTGTGACCTGACAAATGAGGGGTCAAAACCCTCGCGGCTGGCGACACGCATCAGGTCCGGCCCGAACCGCATGCCGGTAACCAGCGCGGGATCCTCATGGGCGTAGTCGCCGGCGACGCTCACCGCGCCGAGACCAACATCGGTGACGATCGGTCGGACCGACTGGGAGTGGCACTCTGCGCAGCCTTCGGAGATGTAGATTTCGCGTCCCTGGAGTTCGAGGGTTCCCGCCTCATAGGTTCGGAACCGATCCGCCGTTAGTGACGACGCGGTGCTCGTGTTGTCCATCATCGGGAGAATTGCCGTGAAGAGCGCTGCGGCTACCCAGACGGCTGTCGCACCCCAGACGAGGCGTCTCCACGTGAGGTATCGGACGGCACCTTCGAACTGCAGGTCGTACTCGATCGGAGCCTCGGAGACTTCGAGGAGTTCGCTCGAAGTCGTCCTGATCCGGAGTAGATATCCGACCTGAGCGATCGAGTACAGCACGAGCGAGATAGCTGCTACCCAGAGGAATGGGGCGAGCGAAGCGACGGCGATCTCATAGCCAGGCCCATAATTTGGGAAGAGCTGGCTCGACGGACCCGCGATCCAGGAGAAACCTGAGACTGCGCCCCCGGCGAGAAACGCAACGGACGCGCCGGCCACACCGATGAGTGACCACGAGAAGTGGAAGCTCGACCCGGATGCCCTACCGCCCCTGCGAACGCTGTTCGCAGCGAATATGGCGAACGATCCACCACCCAGGACGATGAGTGTCTCAAGGCCCGTGGTCCACGTGGAGTACTGAACCGCGCCACTCGTCGCTCGCCACGCGGCGAGGAAGTTGACGATGGTCGCTGTAGCGAGAGCGAGGCCTGCGACGACGCCGTAGCGCAACGTTGCTCGGTCGGGGATGCTGGCAGTGCGGCCTTTCAGCATCAACCCGAGATCCATGACGATCGCGAGCAGAGGGACGAATGCCGCGATCGCGAATGCAATGGTGAGGGTCTCGTACCAGTCCGGGCTCGCCGAGTAGATGAGTTCGACGCCGCCCATGAATGCCCACACGAGCGTGAGTGACCAGAAGCCGAGCGCCGCGAGCGGCCTTGGCTCAGTGGGGTCGACGCCGCTGATTTTCGAGAAGGCGAAGTAGAGGAGACCGACAGCGAGGCTCACAGCGAAGAGCCGGTTCGTCCCTGCGTACACGAATGCTGCCTGGATCGATCCCGGGATCCCTGACATGAGCGGGATCAGTCCGAAGAGCGCTGATGCGGTGAGCCACCAGGATGCAGCGGTGATGTACCAGCCTGCGGCCCCGAGGCGATCAGCTCGTTGCTTCGCCATCGCGGTGATGACGAGAGAAGCTGCAAGGTATCCGATGGCTGAGATCGCCCTTGTCCAGATCGGGCCTTCCTGGCCGGGGATTCCGGAGGAGAGCCCACCGATGAGGGCTCCGGCGGTCGCGAACACTCCGAACGCGATGAGCACTAGCGCGGTCATGGCGAGACGCTTGCGCCGCAATTCTTGACCCGTGATCTGGCTGAGGACGTAGAACGAGAGGCCGAGGCCTGCAAGGGTGAGCCATCCGCTGGCGAGTAGGGCGCGTCCGGCTGGTGCGAGCCGACCGTAGGTTGTGTACGCGGTTCCCGACAAGAGGTCGGGGAGAACGAGCTGGAGAGCCGCGAGCGTCGTGGTCACGAGCCCGAGCACGAAGAGGAACGTCGCTACCAGTACGTACTTACCGGCCATCCTGGCCCCTCTGTCGTCAGCCTCAGCTCGGACTGGTTCATGCGGTGCAATGTCAGCGGTCACGCTTGCAGCGTCCTCCTGATGGGGCTTCTTGTTCGTGGTATCACTCGGCGGCTGAAACTCTAGCCGCAGACACGGCGGCACCTGTTATCGGTTGGTGATCCTTGATGGAATCGTCGAGAATTCTCGTGCTTCTTTCGACAAATTGCAGGTGAGGCAACTTGAGTGCCGAAGCTATCGCCAGTGGCGTACAATGCCGGAGCCCGCTAGGGAGACTCGTGAGAAAGCACAAGAATCTCGTCACAGGAATCGCGCTCATCGTGATCGGTCTTGCCGTCACGACCGCCGGCTCGATCGTGGTGCACATGACCGAGGCCCCGCCATTTGACAGCCTCGGCAGGGAGCTTTTCCCCAACGTTCCTCGCGGTTGGATCCTCACCACCGTTGCACAACTCGTCGCGCTCGGCGGTGTACTCGTCGCTATGGCAGGGGTCACGGTCGCCTGGGTCTACAAGCGCACTCTCACCTGGGCTACCGCCATGCTGGGAGCACTCCTATTCACGGCTCTGATGTTCATCATTTTTGCCATCATCCCGAACCAGTTCCTGACCCTCACGCAGGCGACGCTCGAGTGGACTCCGCGGAAGATCTTCGTGACGATCCCTCTGGTCCTGGCACTGAACAACGAGGTCTCGATCTCGTACGCCGTGCTCAAGGACATGATCGCAGCAGGGTACGCGTCGACGATGCTCATCCTGGTCCCGGTCGTGATGTACAAGTGGCAGGAGCGACCGAAGAAGGTAGTCGCGCCGAAACCAGCACCTGTCTCGCACTATGGTCGGCCGCTGCGAGTCGACCCCTGATGGCGAAGGAAGCCTGGCTCGAGATGCCGCCGATCCGCGACGACTATCAGCTCGCGATCGTGGATGTGGAGTACATGGCGGCGGCTGTCAAGCCGAAACAGTTCATCCACATCGATGAGACCGAGTGCATTCTCTGCGCCGGATGCGTCGATATCTGTCCGTGGAAGTGCATCCATATACTGAGCCCCGAAATCATCACGGAGGTCTTCGGCGTCGAGGATCCGAACGACAAGCCTGAGAATCAGGCTGTGTTCCTGATTGACGACACCGAGTGCACACGATGCAAACTTTGTGTCGATCGGTGCCCGACGAATGTCATCACGATCGGGAAGTTCGGTGGTTCGCTCGCAGCGCAGATCGACGGCTTTGAGTCCGCGCCGTGGGAGTACGACTCGGGCGGACGTGACACGAAGAATGGTCGAGCTTACGGCGTGCGCTGGTAAGCACGACGAGAGACTACGAGGAGAACCAAGTTGGCAGATGGAAACGGGAGAGGCGGCATCAAGGAAGCCGTAGCAGGGATGGGAAGTCATCTCCGCGAATCTCAGGTGTGGAACTCGATCTTCCGCCCTGGCTCCCCGATGCGATCAGACAACAGCGATTCACCCCGGAACCGCTCATACGTGGTGATGAACAACGTGCTGTACCACCTCCACCCGGTGAAGGTGAAGCGCCATGGTGTCAGGATCTCCTACACGCTCTGCCTGGGTGGGCTGAGCTTCTTCCTCTTCATCCTGCTCACCATCACAGGTATCTTCCTGATGTTCTACTACCGGCCAACGTCACCTCAGGCCTATTTCGATCTTCAAGCCCTCGGGTCGGATGTGGCCTTCGGGCAGCTCGTGCGCAATATGCACAGGTGGGGCGCCCACATCATGGTGCTCACTGTCTTCCTCCACATGAGTCGCGTGTTCTATCACGGCGCGTACAAGCCACCGCGTGAGTTCAACTGGGTTGTTGGCATTATTCTGCTGCTCTTCACACTTCTCCTGTCATTCACTGGATATCTGCTGCCTTGGGATCAACTCGCGCTCTGGGCGGTGACCGTCGGATCGAACATGGCGGGCTACACACCTGTGTTCGGTGAACAAGTGACTTTTGCGTTGGTGGGTGGAATCCAGATCACGGCAGATACGTTGCTGCGGTGGTACGTCCTCCACGTGCTCTTCCTCCCCTTCATCATGGTTATCTTTATGGCCGTCCACTTCTGGCGTGTCCGTAAAGATGGCGGCCTCTCCGGACCCCTCTAAGGAGATATCGTGGCGCAGCTACCAGAGAGCCTCCTTAGACGGTCTGCAGAGGCGCGAGCGAAGGCGGAAGGCCGTTCCGTTGAGGATGTGCTCGCGGAGATAAAGGGCGAAGCGCCTCCTACGGCTCCTCCTCCCGCAGTCGCGGAGACACCGGCTCCGGCTGCAGGAGGTGGTGGAAGGGATCTTGACGCAGAGGCAGCGACGTTCGGTGTTCCCCGACCGCTTCTCGAACGGTCGATGTTCGCCAGGTCCAAGGCTGATGGCACACCGGTGCCGGCCATGGCGGGAGTTGCCGCCCCGGCCGCTGCAGCCACTGCCGTGACTGCCGCGCCTGCCCCGGCGCCAGCTGCCTTCTCGGGGCCACCGCCAGGCGTCCGCACGCAGCGCCTGCTGACAGTTGTCAAAGCTGGCGCGATTCAGGGGACGGGGAGAGAGCCAGAGGACAAGGTCAATGTGTGGCCACATCTGCTGGCGATCGAATTCGTGGCACTGCTGGCAATGCTTGCGTTTCTCACACTGTTGTCGGCGTTCGTGGACGCTCCGCTCCTTGAGTTCGCCAACTTCAATCAGCAGCCGAACCCGTCGAAGGCGCCTTGGTACTTCCTCGGCCTCCAGGAGCTTCTCGCGTACTTCGATCCACAGGTCGCGGGCATCATCATCCCCGGCTTCGGTGTGGCGGCGCTCGCGTTCATCCCGTACATAGACCGCAATCCCTCGGTACGGCCGTCTGACCGCAAGTTCGCTATCTCGCTCTTCACCGTGTTCTTCGTGGGAGCATCCGTGTTGACGATCTTCGGCTCCTTCTTCCGGGGACCCGGCTTCAACTTCGTGTTTCCATGGGTCGATGGAATATTCTTCGACGACCTACTGACGATTCTCGAATGACACCTACCACCATCTTCATGTTGATCATCGTTGCCGCTGCATTGATCGTGGCTGCTGGCATCGTTGCCGTCGCGTCCAGACGTAAGGACTCCGAGGGCGCCGTCACCCAGGCCGAACTTGATCGTAAGGCGGCCAAGGCAGACCGGGCAAGGAGACAGGCCATCGAGGAAGTTGCCGCTTCCCACGGAGGTGGCGTGACCACGACCGCGGTCATGGTGGTCGAGGCGCCAGCCGAGTACCGGGATGACGAGCCGCGCAGAGAGATCTCGGAGGTTGAGTACGGCGTCACGAGGCGGAAGTTCTTCAATCGTGCGATCGGCGCCGTGTTCGGCCTCTTCATGTTGCAGTTCGCCCTCGCAGGCCTCGCCTTCGTCTGGCCGAAACTGAAAGGCGGATTCGGAACACCCATCACGGTAGGTCCCGTTGCGGAGATCAAGGCCGAGGTTCTCCGGGAAGGAAAGGTCGTTCCCAAGGCCGTTCCAGCCGCCCAGGCATGGATCATTCCCTTTGAACTTTCAAAGCTGCCCGGTTCTTCGTTCGAAGAGATCCCGTTCGTCATCGCGGGAGGCGAGTCTGACGGCGTGGGACTCATGGCGTTGTGGCATCGCTGTGTTCACCTCGGATGTCGCGTCCCGGAGTGCATCCCATCCCAGGGGTTCGAGTGCCCCTGCCACGGTTCAAAGTTCAACCGTCACGGTGAGTACGAGGGAGGACCCGCACCGCGCAATTTCGATCGCTTCAGTGTGAGCGTGGATAGTGCAGGAAACTTCGTGATCGACACGGGAACGATCGTTCAGACGGCCAGGTCCAAGAAAAAAACGGTGGCCTATCCGCAGGGCCCATTCTGCGTGGGGTGATCACGAAGTGAACTACTTGACCATT
This sequence comes from Actinomycetota bacterium, assembly GCA_030123765.1. GTDB lineage: Bacteria > Actinomycetota > Acidimicrobiia > Spongiisociales > UBA5794 > B3-G11. Next base: position 33,862 of record JASJXX010000007.1, read on the forward strand.
GTGAGCGCTGCCGGCGCGGAAGAAACCGCCGCTTTAGGTGGCGGGCTCGGAATCGGCGCGTACGCACTCATCCTCGTTGTGGCGCTGCTCCTCGGTTGGATGGGATACCTCTTCGTCAACTCTCGCCGATCCAAGATCGCGGCTCAGGAGCCGGCGCCTCTGAACTTGACCCCCGGCGTTTCAGACGACGAGCTTGAGAACAAGAAGCTGACGCGCGTGCTGCGCGCCGCTCTGCTCGGGTCGGCGCTCATGGCGATCATCATGCCGTGGTACGCCTTCAACGAACCAGGACGGCAGGAGGCATTTGCCGAGGCAGTTGTCAACCTGGACATCGAGGAAGGCGCGCACTGGTACAGCCCCGGCGGCTTCGCCTGTGCCGATTGTCACGGTCCGGCAGGGGGCGGTGGCAGCGCACCATTCAAGGAGGTTCGCTCCGGGGTCGCCACGGTGTGGGCTGTCCCGCCGCTCGACGACGTGTTCTTCCGGTATGAAGAGGATGAGGTCCGACAGTGGATCGTGTTCGGTGTCCATGGCACCCCGATGCCGGCGAACGGACTGGACGGTGGCGGGTCGATGACCGTCCAGGAAGTTGATCAGGTGATTGCCTTTCTCCGGTCTATCCAGATCAGCCAGCAAGAGGCATTCGCCAAGTCCCAGGGTGTAGCCGAGCGTGCGCTGACCCAACTTGAAGGCGGTGTCGCGGCGACAGAGAAGCTCATCGCCTTCCAGGTGGCGCAGATCGAGGAGGTCAGAGCTGCTCCAGGGAACCTGAACGTCGTCGGTACGCTCCCTGATGACGTCAAGAACTTCCTTCAGGCACCAGGTATGTGCACGGAGGAGTCCGCGGCACTCGTCAGTACGACGTGTGACCAGCCAGGCACCGACACAGATCGGGACGGGCTCACCGATGAGGCCGAGAAAGGCCTCACCGCGATCGCCGGGGTCGCCTATCAGCATCTCAAAGAGATCCAATTCCTCGCCGATCAAGACGTGTATGGACTCGTATCACAGCGTGCGTACGACCTTCGCTTCGACCCATTCGACGCCTTCACCGGTGGGAGCGGTGATCTTGCGGACGCCGAAGCCCTGCTCCTGCATGTGGGAACCGATGTGCTGCTGCTCTCCGTAACCGCCGAGCGTCAGGTCCCATTCCTCGAAGGCCTCGAGTCCGGCCTCGCGTTCCTCCAGGACGCTCTCGAGAAGCGCCTCTGGGAGATCGATTTTGCTGCGGTCGCATCCGAGATGGATGTGAGCGAGGGGGACGCCAGGCTCGCAGTGGGACTCTTCAACGGCTACTGCGCGCAGTGTCACACCGCGGGTTTCTCCGCCGGACCCACCTTCAGCCAGGGACCCGGAACCGGAGCATGGGGGCCGTCGCTCGTGAACGGTCGCTCCGAAATCCAGTTCCCGGACATCCAGGACCAGATCATGTTCATCATCTCAGGGTCGGTGCACGCAAGGAAGTATGGACTCAACGGGCTCGGTTCCGGCCGGATGCCTGGCTTCGGCACGGTACTCTCCGAGCTTCAGATCGAGTTGATCGTCAAGTACGAGAGGACGCTGTGATGGATCGGCTATCTCGCATGGTGCAGCGCATACAGCGCGAAGAATCGGGTATCACGAAGCTTGAGACGCTCGGTCTGATCTCCTTCGTCGCTGCTCTGCTCTCCATGGTCCCCGCGGTCCGTGAGTTCGTCGTTGGGCTCATCGGCATCGTATTCGGCCAGATGGACCCCGAGACGGGACATCCGAATGAGTTCTCGACCTTCACGAGAGGTGTTGCCATCGTCGCAGGTGCGATCCTCGTGTTCATCGGGTCCGGGTGGTTCCTGCTCTGGACGAACCTCGGCAAGCGTCTCTCGTTCCTCCTCACAGGCGCCGCGACTTTCGGGTGGCTCGTGATCAACGGCGTCCTCTTCATCGTGTACGCACCTCGTGGGGTCCGACCGGAGAACCTTGAGGGCTTGAACTCGATCCAGGTGCGGCTCCCGGCGATCGCGATGACGGCGGGCTCGGTTGTGCTCTTCATCATGTTCTACATAGCGCTCCATCGCTACGAGACAGACGAGGCGTAGCCCGCTCCCTGTGCCTTGGAGTCTTGGCTACATGTGTTTCAGATGGAACGCGAGGATCCCGAGTTCTGTTGAGAGGTCCACCCTACGCACGGAGACGCCGTCGTCGGTTTTGAGTATCGTTGGGGCGAGGTTGAGAATCGATCGAACGCCGCTAGCCATCAGACGGTCGGCGACGGACTGAGCTGTGGAGGGCGGCGTCGCGATGATGCCGATCTCCACCCGCTTCTCTTCGACGATCTGCTCCAGCTGACGGAGCGACTCGACGATAAGCCCGTTGACTCTCGTGCCGATCTTCGCCTCGTCGACGTCGAGGACGGCCACGATCTCGAAGCTCCAGGTAGAGAAGCCCTTGTAATTCGCGAGAGCTGCACCCATGTTCCCTGCTCCGACCACGATGACAGGGTGAACGGAGGTGAGCCCGAGTACCTTGCGAATCTGTTCGCGTAGATCCTCGTGGTTGTAACCGACGCCTCGCGTGCCCTGACTCCCGAGGTAGGAGAGGTCCTTACGAATCTGCGCTGAGTTCACGCCCGCCGCCTGTGCGAGGTCCTCGGACGAACATGCGCTGTCCGTATGGGCCATGTCGCTGAGACATCGCAGATAGAGTGGCAGTCGCGCCACCGTAGCTTCGGGAATGCTGACCTTCATGGTACGAACCTTAGGGTCTCGAGGACAGCGGCCAGCTCTCAGTGAGCGCCGACCGGCGGCGAGCCTCCCTCTGTCTACTAATGGGGCCGCTACGGGGGTTAACCTCAGCAACGATGGAGTTCGCTGACTACCTCCCGATTGCGCTGATGACGATCCTCGGCATCGCCTTTGCCGGTGGGTCGCTCCTGCTCTCAAGATGGATCGCCCCGAACAATCCGACACCAGAGAAGCTCGCACCGTACGAGTGCGGGATCGTCCCTCTTCAGGATCCCGTTCAACGCTTCCCCGTCAAGTTTTACCTCGTGGCGATGATCTTTGTCATCTTCGACGTCGAGATCGTCTTCTTGTTCCTCTGGGCTGTCCGCATGGATGAGTTTGGTTGGGCAGGGATCGCGGTAGTGGTGCTGTTCATGGTGATGCTCCTCGAGACTCTCGCCTATGTTTGGAAGCGGGGCGCCCTTGACTGGAACGTCGCACGACGTGCCCGGTATCGAAAGGTCGTCGCCCCGGATGCTTCGATCGAAGAGGCCGCCTGATGGCCGGGGTATCGAGCGAACCGGGATTTCTTCTCACGACGATCGAGAAGGGTGCAAACTGGGCGCGTACTCGCTCCATGTGGCCGGCGACTTTTGGCCTCGCGTGCTGCGCCATTGAGATGATGGGCACCGGAGCTGCGCATAACGACCTTGCCCGCTTCGGCATGGAAGTGTTCCGCGCCTCACCACGCCAGGCAGATTTGATGATCGTTGCGGGGCGTGTCAGCCAGAAGATGGCACCTGTGCTGCGGCAGGTCTATGACCAGATGGCCGAACCGAAATGGGTTCTGTCCATGGGTGCATGCGCTTCGACCGGTGGCATGTTCAACAACTACGCGCTTGTTCAGGGTGTCGACGCGGTCGTGCCCGTCGATATCTATATACCCGGATGCCCCCCGGGGCCTCAGTCCCTTATGCACGGAATACTGAGTTTGCACGAGAAGATCATGTCGGGCGAGATCCAGCGCTCCACAGGGTTGGTGTGAGTTGAACGACGTCATCGCTGCTCTCGTTGCACCGTTCGACGCTGCCGAGGTTGTGGAACGCTCGTACGCGTCGAGTGCAACGACCTATCACATGATTGCGATCCCTGTGGAGGAGTGGGTTCTCTTCGCTCAGGCTGCGAAGGAGAACGGGTTCGACACCTTCATCGACCTCTTCGCCGCGGATCACTTCTCGGAAGCGCCACGCTTCGAGGTCACGCTCATCCTGCTCTCTATGACCGCGAAGGAACGCATCGTCGTTACTACGCGCGTGCCGTATGACGACCCGAGCGTTCCCACACTCACCAACGTGTTCCAGGGAGCGAACTTCTATGAACGCGAGGCGTACGACATGTTCGGGATTGACTTCCCCGGACATCCCGATCTCACGAGGATCCTCCTCCCGGACGACTGGGTGGGCCATCCACTGAGGAAGGACTACGACATCGGTGCGGTCCCTGTGCAGTTCAAGGCAGGGAGCGCCGACCTATGAGCGATGCAACGGAGAGGGCCGAGAGCGTTGAGGAGAAGCGTCGCGCACAGCACGAGATCTGGGTCTCAGGCACCGAAGAGCGGATGCCGTTCGCGGCGTCAACAAACGAAGGCAGCCAGGAGATGCTCCCGCGAGACCAGGACCCTGCACTCGACATCCAACGTGGCATCGCTGTTGACGACGACTTCGTCACGCCCGAGCGTGTCGTTAGCGCGGAGCGCCAGATTATCAACATGGGCCCGCAGCACCCCTCCACGCACGGCGTGCTCCGACTTCAGATGGAGCTCGACGGCGAGACCGTCACCAGGGTGAAGCCGATCATCGGATACCTCCACACGGGTATGGAGAAGACAGCCGAGACCCTCAGCTACGCACAGGGCCCAACCAACGTCACCCGCATGGACTATCTCTCTCCCTTCGCGAACGAGCTCACCTTTTCGCTGACCGTTGAACAGCTCCTTGGAATCGATGTGCCACCCCGAGCCGACGCGATCCGTGTCCTCATGACAGAGCTCAACCGGGTCGCGAGCCATCTTCTCTCGTCGGCGACGATGGGGATGGACGTTGGCGCTATATCCATGATGATCTACGGATGGCGAGAGCGCGAGATCTGCCTCGACTTCTTTGAGAAGGTCACAGGCTTGAGGATGAACCACAACTATATCCGGCCGGGCGGAGTCGCAGCTGAGCTGCCCGACGGGTGGGAGGACGACGTGACGAACCTCATCAAGGTCGTCAACGCCGGAGTCGACGAGTACGAGGAGCTGCTCAACGGGAACCCGATCTTTCTTGACCGCACGCTGGGCGTCGGCGTTCTCACCCCTGAAGAGATTAAGCAATTCGGGATCACCGGTCCTGTAGCACGGGCCTCGGGCGTCGACTGGGACTTACGCAAGGCGCACCCGTACTGCGGCATCGAGCGGTACACGTTCGACGTGCCCCTCGGCAAGCATGGTGACGTGTTCGACCGGTACAAGGTACGCATCGATGAGATCCGCGAGTCGTTGCGCATCGCCGAGCAGGTCATCGTCACCATTCCGTCGGGCGACTACCGCACGACCGACCCGAAAGTGACTCCGCCACCCCGGGCGCGGATCGGCGAATCCATGGAAGCCCTGATCCATCATTTCAAACTGTTCACCGAAGGCGTCAACGTTCCCGCAGGCACGGCGTATCAGGCAGTTGAAGGCCCACGGGGGGAGCTCGGCTGCTACATCATCTCTAAGGGTGGAGCCCGCCCGTGGCGCATGCGTTGGCGAGCCCCCTCCTTCGCTGTCGTCCAGGCGCTCCCTGTGATGATGACGGACTCGCTCATCGCCGATGTGATAGCGACTCTCGCGTCGACGGATCCTGTACTCGGGGACGTTGATCGATGACGACCGTGATCGCACACTGGAGCCATGACAATCGGAAGAGAGCCGAGTCGATCCTCGCCTCCTACCCCGAGAGACGGTCGGCCATCATGCCCCTCCTGTACGTAGCGAGCCTCGAGCATGACTATGTGACTTCTGACGCGATGCGTGACGTGGCTGCGCTCATCGGCATCACCCCTGTGCAGGTCCAGTCAGTCGCCTCCTTCTACACGATGTTCAAACGTTCCCGTGTCGGCGACTACCTCGTGTCGGTGTGCACGTCAATCTCGTGTTATCTCGTGGGGGCAGATGATGTGCTTAGCGCAGTCGAGAACTTGGTTGAGGGCGGCAGAGATGATGCAGGGGAGGATGCGTCGATCTCCGTAGAGCACGTGGAGTGCCTCGGAGCGTGCGGCGGAGCTCCTGCCGTCCAGGTCAATTATGAGCTGATCGAGGGTGTGACTCCAGAGAAGGCCGAAGCCCTCATCGGGTGGCTCAGAGCCACGAGCCCCGAGGTGGTCCTCGCCGACGAGATGCAGCAACTCTTCGGGGGCCGACGGTCCTTCGACTGGGGACCGTCAGAGGCCGAGGGTGCGACGCGGCCGCTCCCTGCGTTCGGACCGTACGGGTCAGCGAGGGAGTGCCGATGACCGACAAGATCCTCACCGTGCGCATGGATGCCTATCCGAGCGATAGCCACAAGTTGCATCGCTATGTCGGAACTGGCGGTTACGAGGCTCTGCGCAAGGCGCTCACCGAGATGTCCCGGGACGAGATCGTCGAAGAGGTCAAAGTGTCCAACATGCGCGGACGAGGAGGAGCCGGATTTCCGACGGGAGTGAAGTGGGGCTTCCTTGCGCCGAGCGAACCGCGGTACCTCGTCATCAACTGCGATGAGTCCGAACCAGGCACCTTCAATGACCGGCAACTCACCGAGCGCGACCCCCACCAGCTTCTCGAGGGCATCGTCATCTCAAGTTATGCGCTCGGTGTGAACCATGCGTTCGTGTACATCCGTGGCGAGTATCCCAAGGCTGCTCGCAGGATGCAGAGCGCCGTCGAGGAGGCATACGAAGCCGGTTATCTCGGGGAGGACATCCTTGGCAGCGGGTTCTCTCTCGATGTGACGTTGCATCTCGGTGGAGGTGCCTACATCTGTGGCGAGGAGACCGCTCTGTTGAACAGCCTCGAGGGGCGCCGTGGCGAGCCACGCCTCAAGCCGCCGTTCCCCGCGATCGAGGGCTTGTACGGGAAGCCGACGATCGTCAACAATGTCGAGTCCATCTCCAACATCCCGTGGATCACCGTGAATGGAGGGGCGGCGTATGCGGCGATCGGCCCGGAGCGGTCCGCCGGGACCAAGATGCTCAGCATCTCGGGCCACGTCAAGGAGCCAGGCAACTATGAGATTGTGATGGGTATGACGTGGCGCGAGCTCATCTACGAGATCGGCGGGGGTATCCGGGACGACAGAGCGCTCAAGGCATGGATCCCTGGCGGCGCGTCGGCTCCATGGTTCGTGCCCGACGAACACCTTGACACGCTCGTCACGATCGAAGACGTCGCAGCGAACGGTTCCATGATCGGAGCGGGCGCCGTCGTCGTCATGGACGAGACGACGAACGTGGTCGCTGCCGCACACCGGATCGTTCGCTTCTTCGCCCACGAGTCCTGTGGCCAGTGCACACCTTGTCGGGAGGGAACCTTCTGGCTCGAAGCGGTGCTCAAGCGAATCCTCAACGGTGGTGGCCGGCCCGAGGACATCGACCTGCTTCTCTCCATCTCGGACAACATCTCGCCGGGACTCGTCTGGCCACCGGCGATGACCACGATCTGCCCGCTGGGGCCATCTGCGGTGTCGCCGGTTACCTCGATCACTCGATGGTTCAGACCTGAGATCGAGGCGATGATCTCGATGAGGGAGGTCGCTGTTGTCTGAACTCCCCGGGACCGTTTCGATTACGATCAACGGAGTCACCCATGCGGTGCCTGAAGGTGAACGGCTCATCACGGCCGCGGAGCGCGTCGGAGAGTACATCCCCCGGTTCTGTCACCACGAAAAGCTCAAGCCCGTCGGAAAGTGCCGTATGTGCCTCGTCGAGGTTGAGGGGCCGCGCGGGAGGGCGCTCGTGACGGCGTGCACCGTCCCGGTTGAGAGCGACCTCGTCGTGGACACGCAGTCCGAGGTTGTCAAGCGAGCTCAGGAGGGTGTGCTCGAATTTCTCCTCATCAATCACCCGCTCGACTGTCCCGTATGCGACAAAGGGGGTGAGTGCCCCCTTCAGGATCAGGCGATGGCCTTCGGCCGCGGAGAGAGCCGGTTCGTCGAGGAGAAACGAACTTTCCTCAAACCGATCCCTCTCTCTGACCTCGTGCTCCTGGACCGTGAACGGTGCGTTCTGTGCGACCGATGTGTTCGCGTTGCTGACGACATCGCCGGTGACCCGCTCATCGAGTTCAACGGGCGCGGCGGCCACGTCCAGATCCTCACCTTCCCGAACGAGCCGTTCTCCTCCTACTTCTCAGGCAACACCGTCCAGGTCTGCCCTGTGGGGGCCCTCACCTCGGTCGACTATCGGTTCGTAGCCCGCCCGTGGGACCTCGAATCTGTCCGGTCGGTTGCGCTCAGCGACACGGTCCACTCCCCGGTCGAAGTGCACACCTCCCGTGGCAGGATCGTCAGGGTGTACGGAGCTGACAGCGATGCCGTCAGCGATGGTTGGCTCTCGGATAAGGACCGATTCGGGTTCTCCACCTTCCGCTCCGATGAACGGATCACCGTGCCGCTCATTCGAAGTGACGACGGTTTCAGGGAGGCTTCCTGGACCGAGGCTGTCGACCTCGTCGCGTCCAAGCTCGGGAGTTTCATAGGCGTCGAGGTCGGGGCCATCGGCGGCGCGAACAACACGAACGAGGAGGCCTACGTCCTCGGCAAGTTCATGCGCACCGTCGTCGGCTCCCCGCACGTTGACGCCCAGCTCGGTGACGGCTTCGACCCGCAGCTCGCCGCGGCCATCACGAACCGAGGAACCATCAACGACCTCGATGCTGCGGCCACGATCCTTGTCTGGGGGCCGGACCTCAAAGAGACACTCCCGGTTCTCTACCTGCGGGTCAGGAAGGCTGTGCGCAACGGTGCTTCGCTCGTCGTCGTGAGCCCCTACGCGACAGGCCTTGATGCGATAGCGACCCATAAGATTCGCTACCGAGCGGGCTCGGGCTCCGAGATCTTGCGCAAGCTCGTCCAGGGTCACGGCGAGTACGAAGGGGCTCGAGAGGTGCTCGACCTCGGTCCTGTCATCGCTCTCGTTGGCCGCACGTCGCTCACCGAGGATGCGCGGCTCGTCGAAGCCGTAGCAGCGTTTGCCCGCTCTCTCCCCGAGGCGCGGATACTTCCGATACTCGAACGTGGGAACGTGTTCGGCGCTCTCGACATGGGCCTCGCGCCGACTCTGCTCCCGGGAAGGGTGAGCACCGGCGATGTATCACGGGCCGCTGACCTGGAGAACGAATGGGGCTCCCTCCCCGAGGTCGCGGGCAAGGACACGATCGCGATGCTCAATGCCCTCGTGGACGGCGACCTTCGAGCTCTCGTGCTGACAGGTGCAGACCCGGTGCGGGACTGTCCGGATCCTGGTCTGGCGAGCAGGGCGCTCGACGAGGCCGAGTTCATCGTCGCGTTCGACGCATTCGTCACAGATTCGTCTGTGAAGGCGGACGTCATCCTTCCCGCGGCGGTCTGGGGAGAGGTCGACGGCACCGTCACAAATCTTGAAGGCCGGGTCCAGCGGCTCTCCAAGGCGCTCCCACCACGCGGGCAGGCCCTCTCAGTTGCGTCGGCTCTTGACAACATCGCCCGGGTGATGGGCACCGACGTCAATGCTGCCGACTGGAGGGTCATCAACAAGGAGATCGCCCAGGTCGCTCCGGCATATGAGGGAGTGACCGCAGACTATCTCACCTTCGAGGCTGGCGATGAAGGCGCGATACTCCCCCTCCCCGACGCAGCGCAACCCCTCGGATACATCCCTGTCGATGTCAGCGTCCCTGTGGTGACCGACAGGTACACGCTCCACTACGCGCCGTCGCTGTACGACGACGGTGTCATCGTGCGCCACTGCGACATCCTCAGAGCACTCCCCTCCCCGGCCACGGCACGCCTGCATCCCAGGGACGCGTCCTCTCTCGGTGTGAGTGATGGATCCTCGGTTCGCATCGAACACCTCGAATTCGCGGTGACGGTTGACACAGAGGTCGCTCCTGGCTCTGTCGTCCTGCCTTTCAACCACGTAGCCACGAAAGGTCTCGCGGCGACGGCGTCGGTGCGGATCGAAGCCGTGAGGGGGGGAGCATGAGTTTCCTCATCGAAGCCGGGATCAAGGTCACGTTCGCGTTCGTGTTCCTCCTCCTCACCGTGCTCGCACTTGTGTGGGTGGAGCGGAAGTTCGTGTCTGACCTCCAGAACCGAATCGGGCCGGACCGTGCGGGTCCGTGGGGAATCCTCCAGACGCTCGCGGACGGCTTGAAGGCTTTCTTCAAGGAGTCCATCACCCCCTCGCGTGCCGAGGTAGGCCTGTACATAGCTGCCCCCATCGTGTCGATGGTCCTTGCTTTCCTGATGTTCCTCGTGATTCCGATAGGGGCACCCATCGAGATCAACGGCAACGTCTACACCCTGCAAGTGATGGACCTCAACGTCGGTGTGCTCTACATCCTGGCCATCTCATCTGTCGCGGTGTACGCCATAACGCTCGCCGGTTGGTCCTCCGGATCGAAATACCCGATGCTTGGCTCCGTGAGGGCATCGGCCCAGATGATCTCCTATGAAGCGGTCATGGGCCTCGCCCTCGTGCCGGTTGTCATGTTCACCGGCACGATGTCACTCAGCGCGATCGTCGAAGCCCAGCAGGGAACATTCGGCGGATTCATCCCTGCGTGGAACGTCGTCCTGCTGCCTTCGTTCGTGATCTTCCTCATCGCCGGGTTCGCCGAGACGAACCGAGCTCCGTTCGACCTCGTCGAAGCTGAGCAGGAGCTCGTTGGCGGGTTCCACACCGAGTACTCGGGGATGCGCTTCGCCCTCTTCTTCCTTGCCGAGTACATCAACGTCTTCAACATTGCCGCGCTCACGACAACTCTCTTCCTGGGAGGATGGGCGGGCCCTGTCTTCGGGCCGACGGTGTTGCAGTGGATACTCCCGACATTCTGGTTCCTCCTCAAGACGTGGTTGATCGTGCTCTTCTTCGTGTGGGTCAGAGCGAGTCTGCCCCGCATGCGATACGACCAGTTGATGAACTTCGGATGGAAGAAGCTGATCCCCCTGTCTCTCGTGTGGATCATCTTCACCGCGATCGCCCTCGGATTCCGCAAGTTCGGAGCACCATGGGTATGAATGCCATGAACGTGAGGACTGCGCGATGAGTTGGTTCGCTGATCTCTTGGGCCCGTTCCGGGGTTTCGCGGTGACGCTGCGACAGATCACCCGGCCTCGGGTCACCATCAAATATCCTGAGGAGAAACGCGTCAAGCCAGAGCGGTTCCATGGACGCCATGTGCTCAACCGCAACCTCGACGGCACAGAGAAGTGCATCGGCTGTGAACTCTGTGCGGGTGTCTGCCCGGCGGACTGCATCTACGTGCGCGGTGCCGACAACCCGAAGGACGAACCGGTGAGCGAGGGTGAGCGTTACGGGTTTGTGTTCGAGATCAACATGCTCAGATGTATCTTCTGTGCGCTCTGTGTTGAAGCATGCCCTACCGAGGCGATCACGATGACCCACCTGTTCGAGATGTCCGTCACCGACCGTGACGACGCGATCTATACCAAGGACGACCTGCTCGTCGAGCGGGACGGCACGCCGAACCATACGCAGCCCGACTCGATTCTCATCGATCTGAACGAGCTCAAACTTGGTGACGGATGGATGCGGGCGACCTCGCCTTCCGGGCGAGCTGCTTATGAGGGTGTTGTCCAGTGGAAGCCGTCCGCGCGAACCGGCTCGCTTCCGGCCGAGCGGGGCCAGTCGGGAGCTGGAGAGTCGTCCGAAGAGGACGACGGGGAGGTTGACTGATGGCTGAGATGATCGTATTCATCATCTTCGCTGCCGTAGCACTCATTGGTGCTATCTCGATGGTCGCTGCTTCGAACCCCGTCTACTCGGTGATCGGCCTCCTCGCGACGATGTTCGCGATCGCCGTGCTGTATCTCATGCTTGACGCACACTTCGTGGCAGCCATCCAGGTAATCATCTATGCAGGCGCCGTGATGACGCTCTTCCTCTTCGTCATCATGCTGATCGGTGTCGATACCTCCGATGTTTACGGCGCCCAGACGCTCAGGCAGCGCGTGATGACGGGTATCGTCGCTCTCACCTTCTTCGCATCGATCGCGCTCGCAGGCCGCACCGTATGGATCACAGGGAGCGACGCCTTCGGCAAGCCGAACCTCAATGGAACGGCTGAAGCCGTCGCCGGCGAGCTCTTCGGGACGTGGACGATCGTGTTCCTCTCCACCGTCATGCTGCTGACCATTGCAGCAGTCGGGACGATCGCGCTCGCCTACTTCCCGCAGGATGGGACACAGGACGAGGTGCCGCGATGACTCTCACGATCACGTGGTTCCTCTTCCTCGCCGCCGGGTTGTTCTCGATAGGTCTCGCTGGCGTCCTCATTCGTCGGAACGCCCTCGTGATGTTCATGTCGATCGAGTTGATGCTCAACGCGGCGAACCTCACTTTCGTCGCGGTGAGCAAGGAGCTCGGCCTCATCGAGGGCCAGGTCACTGCTCTCTTCGTGATGGTCGTTGCCGCCACAGAGGTGACCATCGGTCTTGCGATCATCGTCGCGGTGTTCCGCACGAGGTCGAGCGCGAACGTGGATGAGCTTGCCGAGTTGAAGGGCTAGGCATGGTTGATTTTCTCTGGCTCGTCATTGCATTCCCGCTCGCAGGAGCGGTCGTCAACCTGATCTTCGGCAGACGCATAGGGCAGCCAGCCTCAGGCTGGCTCGCGTTCGGGCTTGTGGCCGTCTCCTGGGCGATCGCCGTCCCGCCGACAATCGGATTCATCACCGGTGGGGCGCAGACCGAGACCATCTTCCTTTTCGCTTGGATCCCGCTCGTGGGAGCGGACGCTGCCCTCCTGTGGGATCCGCTCTCCGCGCTCATGACGATGATCGTCACCGGTGTCGGCGCGCTGATCCACCTGTACTCGATCGGGTACATGAATCGCGATGAGCGATATCCGAGATACTTCGCCTTTCTGAACCTCTTCATCGCCTCGATGATGATCCTCGTGCTCGCAGCGAACTACGCAATGATGTTCATCGGCTGGGAACTTGTCGGCCTGTCTTCGTATCTGCTGATATCATTCTGGTTCACGAAACCTGCGGCTGCGGCGGCAGGCAAGAAGGCGTTCATCGTCAACCGTATCGGTGACTGGGGATACCTCGTTGCCCTCATGGTCATCTTTGCGACCTTCGGCACGTTCGACTTCAACACGATCTTCAGCACCGCTCCGGGCGTACTCACCGCCGGAACCGCAACGGCGATCACTCTGCTGCTCTTCGTGGGCGCGGCGGGCAAGTCAGCCCAGCTCCCCCTGTACATCTGGCTACCTGACGCGATGGAGGGCCCGACTCCTGTGTCGGCACTCATCCACGCCGCAACCATGGTCACCGCAGGTGTGTTCATGATCGCCCGGTCTGCGGTGCTCTTCGAACTTGCGCCGGTGTCGGGTGTCGTCGTCGCCGTGGTCGGTGCGATGACCGCGTTAGTCGCTGCACTGATCGCCCTCTCTCAGACGGACATCAAGAAGGTGCTCGCATACTCGACGATCAGCCAGCTCGGATACATGGTGCTCGGCATCGGCGTCGGTGCGTACGCCGCCGGCGTCTTCCACCTCACGACGCACGCGTTCTTCAAAGCGCTGCTCTTCCTCGGCGCAGGGTCCGTGATCCACGCGATGGCAGGGGAGCAGGACATGCGAAAGATGGGGGGCCTTCGCAAGAAGATGCCGATCACGTTCCTGACGATGGGTGTGGCGTGGCTCGCTATCTCAGGTGTGTTCCCATTCTCGGGATTCTGGTCGAAGGACGAGATCCTGGCAGAGACGTTCGCGCGAGGTGGGGGCTACTACGTGTTGTGGGCCGTCGGCCTCTTCGTCGCGCTCCTCACCGCGTTCTACATGACCCGTCTCTTCGTCATGACGTTCCTCGGCGCGCCGAGATGGGATGACGGTGTCCACCCGCACGAGTCGCCGCGAACGATGACGATTCCTCTCATCGTGCTCGGATTCTTCACCGTGTCTGCCGGCATTGTGAACACACCGGTACGACTGGCGTTCAAGCACTTCCTGGAGCCGTCCTTCGAAGGTGTCGTGCACGCGAAGAGCCTCGATCTCGGGTTGCTCGCCATCCTCGGGACCATCGCTCTCATCGTTGCCGTCATCGGCATCGTGTGGTCGTGGCGCAAGTACAGCGGCGCGGAGCTCCCCGCGGAGGACGGACGATGGTGGGAGAGGTCGCGCGCAGCGTTCGGGGTCGACGAATTCTTCGGACGCAGTCTCGTGGCACCCGGTGCGAGAGCTTCTCGGTGGGTCGCCGACACCATGGATCTGAAGGTCATTGACGGTGCCGCTCACGGGATCGGAGGCGGCGTCAGGCGAGTCAGTGAAGGTCTGGCGAAGCTTCAGACCGGGCAGGTACGCAGCTACGCGGGTGGCGTGGCCGTGGCAGGCACAATCCTGATCTTCGTGTTCTTGTACGTAGGAGGAGCGTTCTGATGCCTGTGCTCGCCATCCTTGTCGTTCTGCCGCTCGTCGGAGCAGTCGTTGTGGCGCTGTTGCCGAAGCGCCGCTCCGAGCTCGTGTACCCGATCGCGCTCGCCATGTCGATACCGCCCCTCGCCGTGGCGCTGTACATCCTGTGGAACTTCACGGCCGGGTACGGCGGTTTCCAGTTCACGGAGGAGGTCGTGCTTGCCGAGACCTTCGGGATCGCGTGGCGTATGGGGATTGACGGCATCTCGCTCTTCATGGTCGTTCTTACGGCCCTCCTCTTCCCGATCAGCATTGCTGCGTCGTGGTCGGTGACCGACAGGGTCAAGCCGTACATGGTTCTGATACTCATCCTTGAGACTGGCGTGCTCGGCGTCTTCCTCGCTCTCGACCTGCTCGTGTTCTTCGCCTTCTTCGAGATCGTGCTGATCCCGATGTATCTGCTGATCTCCATGTGGGGCTCAGACAACCGGGCGTACGCGTCGCTCAAGTTCGTCCTCTTTACCGCTACCGGATCGGCGTTCTTGCTTGCCTCGATTATTTCGCTTGGCATCATCACCGGCGGCCAGATGGGAGCGCTCGCGTCCTTCGACTTCAGGGACATGCTCGAAATACAGCTCAGCTATGGCACCGAACTTGCCCTCTTCCTCGGCTTCGGAATCGCGTTCGCGATCAAGGTGCCACTATTCCCCTTCCACACCTGGCTACCGGATGCCCACACCGAGGCGCCTACGGCCGGCTCTGTCATCCTCGCCGGTGTGCTTCTCAAGATGGGGACCTACGGGCTCTTACGGTTCAACCTGACGCTCTTCCCTGAGGCCAGCGTCAACCTCGCGGTGCCACTCGCGGTGCTTGGCGTCATCGGAATCGTCTATGGCGCTGCGGCAGCGATCGTCCAGCCAGACATCAAACGGCTCATCGCGTACTCCTCTGTCAGCCACATGGGCTTCATCGTCCTTGGCATCTTCGCGTTCACGAGCCAGAGCCTGACCGGGTCCGTTCTCCTGATGATCAGCCACGGCCTGACGACCGGGGCGCTCTTCCTGCTCGTCGGGATGATCTACGAGCGGACCCACACCCGGCAGATCTCGGACTACGGGGGCCTCGCGAAGGTGATGCCGGTCTATGCAGGCATGTTCCTCTTCGCAGCGTTCGCATCGATCGGCCTCCCTGGCCTCTCCGGCTTCATCGGAGAGTTCACCATCCTCATCGGTTCATACCTCACGCTGCCGGTGCTGACCATCATCGCTAGCTCGGGCGTGATCCTTGCCGCCATCTACCTGTTGTGGGCGTACGAGCGGGTATTCACGGGGCCCGTCACCAACTCTAAGCTTGAGGGACTCAAGGACTTGGGGTTCAGAGAGATAGCGATAATGGCACCGCTCGTCATTCTTGTCATCGCCATAGGCATCTATCCCAAGCCGATCTTCGATCGCATCGAACCCTCCACCGCGATCATCCTTGACCGTATCGAGGCGTCAACGGGCTTCGATCTCCCTGAACGTGGCCTTCTCTCAGGTGTGGTCGAGATCGAGTACGACGTTGAGCTCACAGAAGCGGGAGACAACTGATGCAGAACATGGCGCTCCTCCCCGTTGCCTTCGAGGTCATCTTGGTCACCGGGGCGATGCTCGTACTCCTGGTAGCTGTCATTGCGGACAAGCCGCGAAAGATGTGGGCGCCGATCGCCGGTGTCGCGTTCCTCGCTTCGGTGGTCGCGGGAGTGTTCCAGTGGCGCGCGGTTGCGGAGACCGGGGGAGGGCTCTTCTTCTCAACGCCGGGGTTGGTGATCGTCCGTTCACCGATGGTCGTGATGGACGGGCTCTCGGCATTCGCAGCGATCGTCCTGGGCCTCGTCGGATTCGTTGCTTTCGTGGGGAGCTGGGATCTCGTCACCGTGCTCGGGAAGCGGTCGGCTGAGTTTGTTGCTCTCTCCCTGCTGGCTGTGGCTGGCCTCCACATGATGACGGCGACACCGAACCTGATCGTCATCTTTATCGGCCTCGAGACGGCGTCCATCTGCTTCTACGTGCTTGCAGGATTCATACGGGGGTCGAAGCAGTCGGATGAATCTGCCCTCAAGTACTTCCTCCTCGGATCGCTCTCATCCGCGATGTTCCTGTACGGCATCGCGCTCGTGTTCGGAGCGACCGGCTCCCTGACGATCTACGGGGCGAACTCGATCAGGGACTTCTTCTCACTCACGCTCATCACTGAGCCAGGCATCCTGCTTGCCGGCCTCGCGCTGATGCTCGCGGGGCTCTTCTTCAAGGTATCGGCTGCACCGTTCCACCAGTGGGCGCCAGACGTCTATCAGGGCGCACCGAGCGGAGCCGTCGCGCTCATGGCCGCAGGCGTCAAGGTCGCAGGGTTCGCAGTCCTCGCCAGAATCTTCGTCGGTGGCTTCATCTCACAGATAGACACCTGGGCCCCGGTCATGGCCGTCATCGCCGCGCTCTCGATGGTTCTCGGTACAACGATGGCGCTCGTCCAGACGGATCTCAAGCGGCTGCTCGCTTATTCAGGTGTTGCGCACTCCGGCTATCTGCTCGCCACTCTCGTCGCCGGCATCGACGGTGTCCCTCCGATGTGGTTCTATGTCTCCACGTACGCGTTCATGATCATCGGTGCGTTCACCGTCGTCTCGGTAGTGAACGGCCCCACGTCGAGCGGTGCGCCGATTGCTTCGTTCAAGGGCCTCGCGAAGCGGTCTCCTGCAATGGGTTGGTTGCTCGCGATCATCATGTTCGGTATGTCCGGCATGCCATTCTTCGCCGGTTTCGTCGGGAAGGTGCTCGCGTTCGTTGTGGCCGGTGAGGCGGGGTACCTCTGGCTCGTCGTGATAGGCACGCTCGCAACCGTGATCGGGCTCGCGTTCTATTTGAGGGTCGTTGCGACTATTTTCTCGTCCGAGGGTGACGAGGAGAAGCTCGAGCCCAGCAGGTCCTCGAGGTTCGTGGTCGCGATTTGTGCCGCGATCACCGTCCTGTTCGGTATCGTTCCATGGCCTCTCCTGGACGTGGTACGTGAAGCGCTCCCTCTCTAGAAGACACCGCATGATCGGGCCCCGATATCTCGGGCTCGCGCTGGTTGCCGTGGTTGCCGTCGCGATTCCGACGATCCCGAACTTCGCCGCCCTGGTCACCGTGGATCGGTACATCGTGCGAGTCGACGACATCGTGCTCGAAGACCAGTACGTCACATCAACGTCCGGCCAGGTCGAAGGCATCGTTGAGGGGGACCTGACGATATTCACGGGCAGTCTCACAATCACCGGTGAAGTGACAGGGTCGGTGACCGTGTTCAGCTTTGGAAGGGTGACGGTCGCGGAGGGAGCTTCCATCGGAGGTTCTCTCCGCGGTACAGCCGGGAGCCTCGACATCGCGGGTGTGGTGGCGGGGGACGTCTTTATCGGTGCCGCCTCTGTCGTCGTGGAACCGGGTGGAGTGGTTGGCCGTGACGTGATGGCGTTCGGTGGTGCTCTGACGAACAATGGGGAGATCGGCCGTGATGTGCGAGGTCGCATGATGCGCGCATCTGTCGGGGGCAGCGTCGGTGGAGACATCCACATAGCAACGCAGAGCCTTGACGTCGACGCATCTGGGTCTGTCGGGGGCGACATCCTGTACCGATCACCCGCAGAGGCGGAGATCGATCCGTCGGCTGAGATCAGCGGAACGATCACCCGGCTCCCCGCGCGGGGAAACTTCCTCTACGACGTCATCGTGAGCCTCGCAGCGGTCATCAGTTTCTTCGGCTTCATCGTCGCCGGCTTTGGCGCCCTCTGGCTTCTGCGGATGTCGGGGAGCCGCGCGGTGGGCCGTGTGCTGACGAGGCCGATTCGCACGCTCCTCGTCGGGTTCCTTACGGTGATGATGCTCCCTGTGGTCGTCGTGGTTCTCGCCATGACACTTGTGGGCATCCCCCTCGCCGTGATTGGTGTGCTCATGGGGGGCGTAGCGTTCGTCATAGGGCCCGTACCCGCCGTGACCGCGCTGGGGAACCGCATCCTGTGGAATCGAGGTGGGCTCTTCGGGGCCTTCCTCGTTGGTGCCGTCGTGTGGCGCCTCGCTATCTGGTTGATCCCTGTAGCCGGTGTGTTCGTGTACCTCCTCGCTCTTGTCTGGGGTATCGGAGCGTGGGTCACGGGCCTGGCTGCGGTCCGCCGGGGAGATCCGACACCGGCGGCACTCGTGCCGGCCTCGATGATCGTGACCGACAGGGTGCCCGACGACTGGGAGCCACCGCTGGCTCCCCG
>JASJXX010000143.1 GCA_030123765.1 Actinomycetota bacterium
TGCGTCAACTCTTCCAGAACCTCATCAGCAACAGCCTCAAATATCGCTCCCCCGAACGGCCGCTTGTGGTGACCGTGGTGAGTTACCGGACTGATGAGACATTGAGTGTCTCGGTGAGTGACAACGGGATCGGATTCGAGTCAGACCAGAGTGAAGAGATTTTCGGACTGTTGCAGCGCCTCCATGGGCGTAGCGCAATCCCTGGCCACGGCATGGGTCTCGCCATCGCCGACAAGATCGTTGAGCTTCACGGCGGTTCGATCAGTGCGGAATCGACACCCGACGAGGGATCCACGTTCACGGTTCGGTTCCCCCTACCAGAACAAGACGACGGACCAGCGGATGAATGACCGACTAGGTTCCACCACAGCGCTCTCGTCCCCCTCGTTCGCCGGCTCGATGAGACGCTACTTCCGCCAGGGGATCTCGAGCAGACCCCTCGACTCTCGACCCACCAATCACCTCTCTCCCTACGACTCCGAAAGGCCCCACAGCAGATGAAGGCGCAACCGATCAGGACTGTTCAACCACTTACCGTGATGCTTGTCGACGACGATGAGGATGAGTACGTCATCATGCAGGACCTCATCGTGGCGATCCCGACAATGGAGATCGAGATCGATCATGTCACAACGTACGCAGACGCGTTGCGCGCCATCGAGCTGGATCGACATGACGTGTACTTGATCGACTACCGGCTCGGCGCGCACTCGGGTCTCGATCTGGTGCGAGAGGCGATCCGGGGTGGGTGTACCCGTCCGCTCTTCATCCTCACCGGACAGGGTGACCACGACATTGATGTTCAGGCGAGCGAGTTAGGCGCCGCGGGTTACCTGGAGAAGCGAGTCCTCACGAGTGTGACGCTTGAGCGAGCGATCCGGTTCGGACTCGGATCACGAAGGCTGGCCCCAGCCAGCCATCGAACCGCCACGCGACCAGGTGATCTCCAACTGCAGATAGCGCTTGCACGCGGTGCAACCGTTCGAGAGGCAGCGAAGGCTGCTGGCGTGGCAGAACGGACGGCGCACCGTCGGCTGGCCGATCCCGCTTTCCGCAGCGAAGTGGATGGGCTGAGAGAAGAGCTACGGCTCAAGATCGTTGAGCAGGTCGCGGCTCAGCTCTCGGGTGAGCAGTTCGCGGCGTCAGAGTCTGAGGGATCCTCGTCACAGGCTTGAGTCCCGGCCGTGCCGTAGTGCCGTGATTACACTTCGCGGTCGCGATCTGGCGTCCTGACCGTCGCGATCCAGTACTGGTCGAGGGTGGTGATGATCTTCACGAGTTCGCGGTATGACGACGGTTTCGTGATGAAGCCGGCGGCCTGCATTTCGTATGCGGTGTACACGTGCTCGCGCACAGCCGAAGTGGTGAAGATGACGATGGGGATGGAGCGGAGTGTCGGATGTTGTTTCAACGTCCTGAGGGCGGCCCAGCCGTCGACCAGCGGCATGTTGAGGTCGAGGAGCACAAGCGTAGGCAGAGCCGCATGATTGGCCGCTGACGTCTCGAGAAGATTGAGCAGGTGACGGCCGTTGGAGACGCACTCCATCGCGATGCCGGGTCGCACGTCGCGCCAGGCGTCGACGATCAGGTCGCGGTCGTCCGGGTCGTCGTCTGCGATTACGACGCTTCCAGGCGCAGTTCGGCGGCTCTGTGGCACGTCATACACCCCTCTCCGGCATGATAGGGAGTGTGACGAACACTCTGGTTCCGGTCGGCA
>JASJXX010000090.1 GCA_030123765.1 Actinomycetota bacterium
CAAGGGAGAACGAAGAGTGGGTCAGGAGGGGAGAACGGAGGAGAGGCGGGCGACGACCGACGCGATGTCTGCCGGTACGGCGTCAGGCAGTTCGAGGCCTTGTGTCGCCGTATCGGGATCCTTCAAGCCGTGCCCGGTGACGGTGCACACCACAGGGCCTTCGGGGAGCTCGTCCTTGAATTTGAGTATGCCCGCAACGCCCGCAGCGGAGGCAGGTTCGCAGAACACCCCGACCTTGGTGGAGAGTATGCGGTACGCCGCGAGGATCTCGAGGTCCGTGACGGCCTCGATCCGGCCTCCGGACTCGTCCCGGGCCTGCACCGCTCCCTCCCACGAAGCAGGATTGCCGATCCTGATCGCCGTGGCGACCGTCTCCGGATCGTCGACTACCTCACCGAAGACGATGGGCGCGGCACCCATCGCCTGGAATCCCCACATGCGCGGCCGCTCCCCCACCTCCGTGTACCCCCTCCAGTAGGCGGTGATGTTCCCTGCGTTCCCCACCGGGAGGGCGTGCACTGCCGGTGCACTGCCGAGGTCGTTGACCACCTCGAACGCGGCAGTCTTCTGTGCCTCGATGCGGTACGGATTGACCGAGTTCACAAGTACAGCGTCGTGCTTCTCCGCGAGCGCGATGACGATGTTGAGCGCGTCATCGAAGTTGCCTTCGATGGGGACGACGGTCGCGCCGTGCGCCACGGCCTGGGCGAGCTTGCCCGCGGCGATCTTCCCTGCGGGGAGTACGACGATGCAGGCAATGCCCGCACGCGCCGCGTACGCGGCAGCCGAAGCGGAAGTGTTCCCCGTCGACGCGCAGACGACCGCTGTCGCTCCGGCCTCGACGGCCTTCGAGACTGCAAGGGTCATCCCGCGGTCCTTGAAGGAGCCCGTCGGGTTCATCCCCTCGAACTTGAGGTACACGTCGCGTTCAACGAGCTCGGAAACGTGGGGCGCAGGGATGAGCGGCGTGCCGCCCTCGAGCAGCGTCACGATGGGCATGTCTCGAGAGACGGGGAGCCGGTCCCTGTGCTCCTCGATGACGCCCCGCCACGTCACGTGTTGCCTCGCAGGACGCGGATGACGGAACCAACTTCTATGACTTCGGTGATCGCTCTGAGTGAGTTGAGCGCTTCACGCTGGGACCGCTCGCTTGCGGAGTGGGTGACGATCGTGAGGGACGCCTCGGTGTCCACGCCCTCCTGCAACACCGATTTGATGGAGACCCCGGCGTCGCCGAACCCTGTCGCGATCTTGGCGAGCACCCCGGGCTTGTCGTCCACCAGGAGACGCATGTACCACTCGGTGTGAACCTCGGAGAAGTCGATGAGCTCCCCCGGTGAGAACCGGATGCGGGGAGCCACCTGGGCTCCGGCCAGCGTCTCTCGTGCGGCGTCGATCATGTCGCCGAGCACGGCGGTGGCTGTCGGCCCCCCGCCGGCGCCTGGACCTGCGAAGAGGAGGGATTCGATGGCGGGGCCCTCAATGAAGATGGCGTTGGTGGTACCGCGTATTGAGGCGAGAGGGTGATCGAGGGGGACCATCGCTGGATGCACCCGCACGCTCACCCCTGCGTCGGTGCGCTCGCACACGGCAATGAGCTTCACGGCGTAACCGAAGTCGGCGGCGAAGGCGATGTCGAGCGCCGTGATCCCTTCGATGCCTTCGCAGAAGACGTCATCGAAACCGACCCACGTGCCGAAGGCGAGGGAGGCGAGGATGGCTGCCTTCGCCGCCGCGTCGGCCCCCGAGACGTCCGCTGCCGGATCCGGCTCCGCGTACCCAAGTTCCGTGGCCTCACTGAGGGCGTCGATGTAGCTGGTGCCGTGCTCGCTCATCCGGGTGAGGATGAAATTCGTTGTGCCGTTGACGATGCCCAGCACCCTGTCGATCTTCTCGCCGGCGAGCGTCTCCGAGAGTGGGCGGATGATCGGGATCCCTCCACCGACGGCAGCCTCGAAGAGGAAGGGGACGCCCGTGCGTTCCGCTGCGGCGATCAGTTCGGGTCCGCGGGCGGCGATGAGCTCCTTGTTCGCCGATACGACGGGCTTGCCGGCGTCGAGGGCTGCAAGCACGAGGTCCCCGGCCGGTTCCAGGCCGCCCATGAGCTCAACGACGAGTTCCACCGTCGGGTCGTCGATGACGTCGGTGAGGCGATCGGTGAGAAGTCCCTCAGTGACGGGGAACGGTCGTTCGCGGGTGAGGTCCCTGACTCCGACTTTGCGCACGTCGAACGTGAGGCCCGTCTTGGCTGCGATAGCGTCCGCGTCGCCGATGAGCCGTGACACGAGTGCGCCACCGACCGTGCCAGCTCCCAGAAGCCCGATTCCGATTGAACGTTCCATCGTGGAGCGACGATAGCCAGATACCCGACACGTGGCGTCACACCAGCGGAGATCGTGCTCGGACGTCTACTAGCCGACGTCCCCGACGAGCAGGTCGTCGTACGTCTCACGTTGCACCACGAGGCGGGCTTCGCCCCCCTCAACGAACACGACTGCGGGCCGGACAACCTTGTTGTAGTTCGAACCCATCGAGTGGCCGTACGCTCCCGTCACGGGGGTGCAGACGATGTCACCAACGACCGTGTCGTGAGGGAGGCTGGCCTCGCGCACGATGATGTCCCCCGATTCGCAGTGCTTTCCCACGATGCGGACCTGCAACTCGCGTGGCGCAGCGACGTCGCGTGGCAGGAACGCCTCGTAGCCGCTGCCGTAGAGCACAGGGCGCGGGTTGTCCGACATGCCGCCGTCGACAGAGAGGTACGTGCGGACGTCGGGGATCTCCTTGATGGTCCCGGCCATGTACGCCGTCACGGCACCCTGGGCGACGATCGACCTCCCTGGCTCTGCAAGGACCTTCGCGGTGATGCCGCTCGCTCTCGCGGCGTCACGGATCGTCGCAGCCCACTCGGTGATCGAGACCGAGCTCTCCCCCTCGATGTACGCGACGCCGAGGCCGCCACCGATGGAGAACTCCTCGGCGCCCGACCCGTTCACGAGCGGCGCGAGCGCTTCGATGGCTCTCCCGAAGTTCTCGACGTTGAAGACCTGGCTGCCGATGTGGGCGTGGATCCCCACGAAACGCATCGCGTCCCCCTGTCGGGAACGGTCGACGGCTTCATCGATCACACCGCGCGCGACGGGAAATCCGAACTTCGAGTCGGGGACACCTGTCTGGAGGTACTCGTGGGTGTGCGCTTCGATGCCCGGGTTGCACCGCAACAGCACCGACGGAGGCGTGCTCCCTGCCGCGACGAGCACCTCGATACGGTCCATCTCGTCGAAGGAGTCGACGACGATGCGCCCTACTCCGACGTCGAGCGCCGTTGCGAGTTCGGCGAGGGACTTGTTGTTGCCATGGAACACGAGCCTTGCCGCCGGCACACCCGCGGCGAGGGCGACGTGCATCTCCCCCCCGGTGGCAACGTCGATGTCCATACCTGCCTCGAACGCGATCTTCGCCATCGCCTTGCACAGGAAGGCCTTCGCTGCGTACGCGACGCCGCCGCCGAACGCCGCGACGGCTTCGTCGCAGCGTGCGCGTAGGTGCGCCTCGTCGTAGATGAAGAGCGGAGTGCCGAAGCGCTCCGCGAGATCAATGACGTCGCACCCGCCGACGAGCAGACGACCGTTCACAGCCTCTGCGGAGTCAGGGAGCAGCTCGAACGGGATCGGGTTGGCAGTCACATCCGCTCCGGGATCTCGATGCCGAGCAGGTCGAGCAGCACCACGTGGGTCGCGAGGGTGACCTCGATGAGTGCTATCCACGACGCCTGGCGCTCTGGGTTCTCCTCGCGCAGGATGTGGCAGCGCTCGTAGAACCGGCTTAAGTCGGTCGCTACCTCGTACGCGTACTCCGCGACGACGTTGGGGGCGCGCAGGTTCGCGGCGCGGTACACGATCTCTTCCAGCCGGACGAGGCGCAGCATGAGGGCGCGTTCCTGGGGCACCGTCGGGGCGATGATCGGTCCCGGTGCAAGCCCCGCCTCGGCGACCTTGCGCAGGATCGACTTGATCCGGACCGCCGAGTACTGGAGATAGGGGCCTGTCTTGCCCTCGAAGGCGGAGAAGC
The DNA here is from genome assembly GCA_030123765.1 of Actinomycetota bacterium. GTDB lineage: Bacteria > Actinomycetota > Acidimicrobiia > Spongiisociales > UBA5794 > B3-G11. The sequence goes on from JASJXX010000090.1 coordinate 4,072, forward strand.
GGTCGATGTCGAAGACGTAGTTCGACATCCGGTGGTTCGTGAGGTCCCCGAACTTGAGAGCCGCGAGGCCGACCTGCCTCGCGATCTCCTCCCGCTCAGCGGCGGGGTACTCCTCAGCGATGTGAGCCTCGTCGAGACGCGCTCGCGCACCCTCCTTGATGAGCGCGATGAGGTCCCCGAGACGCAGCACACCGCCTTCGCGGGTCTTGAACGGCTTGCCGTCCTTCCCGTTGACGGTACCGAACCCGACGTGTTCGAGGATCACGTCCGCAGGCGCGTAGCCGGCCCGGCGCGCCGCTCGGAACACTTGCTCGAAGTGGAGCGACTGGCGGGCGTCAACGACGTAGATGCCCGCGCCCATCTCCATGTCAGCAACACGCATGTCGATGGTCGCCAGGTCGGTCGTGGAGTAGAGATAGGACCCGTCGGAGCGCGTGAGAAGCAGCGGGGGGAACTCCTTCGTGTCCTCGGGCTCTGCCACGTCGATCACGACCGCGCCCTCGGACTCGCGAGCGACGCCGGATCCGAGGAGCTCGCTGACCATCGGCTCGAGACGGTCATGTACCGTCGACTCTCCATACCAGACGTCGAATTCGACGCCGAGGGCACCGAAGTCCTTCTTCTGCCCCGCTACTGAGACGTCGTGGAAGTGCTTCCACACGGCGAGATAGCCCTCGCGCCCGTTCTGGAGATCGAACGTTGCCTGGCGGGCTCGCTCCGCGACCTCGGGATCCTCCGCGCAGCGTCTCGTGATGACGGGATACATCTCAGAGAGGTCGTCGAGCGTGACCGGGGACTCCGCCGGGTAGGGGCCGTCGACCGAGACGTCGTACTCGGGGTCGAAGTAAGGCAAGTCGGGGTGGCGGTCCTCGAGCTCGATGATGAGTTGCCCGATCGGCATGCCCCAGTCACCGATATGGATGTCGCCGATCGTGTGATAGCCGAGGAACCTGAAGATACGTTTCAGGCTCTCCCCGATGACCGCGGAGCGCAGATGCCCGACGTGGAGCGCCTTGGACATGTTCGGGCCCCCGTAGTCGACGATGATCGTCCTGGGATCATCGACCTGCGCGACGTTGAGCCGATCCGCCTTCTCCATACGAGCAACCCACGACGCGAGGTGACCGTCGTGCACCGAGAGGTTCAGGAAGCCGGGTCCCGCGATCTCGATGCCGGCGATGAGGTCAGGAGCGTCGACTCTCCCCGCTACTCCCCGGGCTATCTCACGAGGGTTCCTCCCCGTGCTCTTAGCCGCGGCGAGCGCGCCGTTGCATTGATAGTCGGCGAGTTCGGGCCGCTGGGACACAACAACCTCGCCGAAGGAACGTTCGACGCCTTCGGCCTCGAACGCGTCGCTGAGGATTTCGGTGAGTTGCTGTTGCAGTGACATCTGGAACCCGTCTCGGTCGTCGTTCAGCGGCACGTCGAATCTCAAGTGCCGAGACCGCAAGGTTACAATCCGGGTGCGCCCCAGTAGCTCAGGGGATAGAGCACTGGCCTCCGGAGCCGGGAGCGCAGGTTCGAATCCTGCCTGGGGCACGTTGTGATGTCGCGAGACATCG
>JASJXX010000008.1 GCA_030123765.1 Actinomycetota bacterium
CTCGCGCCGTCACCCTCGGATACGTCTGCGCGAACCGGTAATAAGTCGCGTCTCACTCTTGGTCTCCCATGACCTGTGTCGCGGCGAGAGTCGGATACCCGTATCTGCCTTCGGTAATCGAAGACTCACCGATTCGGTCACGTCCTGGATGCAGTGTATGGATGATGCGGCGTCGTGTTCGTGGCCCTGAGGCGAGTGGACGGAGATACCTACCTGTGCATTAAGCGTTCGTGCTCACGATGATGGGCTTCGCGGAGTTTTCGTCTGCCTTGGACGTAGGGGTGCAAGGTCAAGACTCGGTTCAATGCAGCAGCGTCGACTTCGAGACCTCTCGTCATGATCTCGACAGTGACTCCGCCGATGGCTGCCACGGCGATCCAGCGATCTGCTCTATGGATCACATCTCCGGGAACCCGCACTCCGTCGACGGTCATCGTTGCGGATGACCACTTCACCGGTTCCCTTCCTTCGATTCGGCGCTTCTGCTCGATGAACCATCGATGCAGGTCTCCGGCATCGAGGTCCTTGGGCGGCTGCTCCTCTCTCCGCAACAGTTTCTGGAAGAGATCGTTCTTGTGCCAATCGAGCTCGACGACGGCTCGTTCGTCACACAGGGTGGTCAGAGAGACCCTCGTGTTGTCCCGTTCGGGGTCGCCGTGGCGCAGCGCCACCTGCTCGGGATGCGATGACCCGCCCCATCCCCCGAGGGGTTGAGACCCGGTCCAGCCGGTTACCTCCAGACCCACCAACTGACCGAGAACAACCGCCTCTTCGAGTCGAGCGAACTGCCGCCGCTTCGACTCCCTGCGGGTCGATGACATCACGAACGTCGTCTCCGCGGATGGGGTCAGGTCCCCGCAACGCTGATGCGACGAAAAACAGCCCTCCGGCCTTGTCTTTTGCGTACTTACTTGATCCCGAGCGCGGTGAGCGGATCGGTCCAGTCGACGCCGAGGCCGTGGGCGACTGCTTCGTTGGTGAGCTTCCCCGCTGCGATGTTGACACCACCGACGAGTTCGGGATGGCGGTCGAGTGCTGCTTCGAGACCCGATGCGAGTGCACGGACGTATGGGAGCGTCGCGTTCGACAGGGCGCGCGAAGACGTGTGAGGCACCGATCCAGGGATGTTCCCGACGGCGTAGTGGACGACACCGTCAACGACGTACGTCGGATCAGCGTGCGTAGTCTCGCGACTGGTTGCGAAGCAGCCGCCCTGGTCGATCGAGATGTCGACAAGCACCGATCCGGGTTTCATCGCAGAGACCATGGAGCGGTCCATGATCGTGGGAGCTTTGTCGCCTGTCACGAGTACGGCGCCCACGACGAGGTCGGCCTGTGTGGTCCACTCCTGCACGGAGTGGCGCGTGGAGTAGTCGGTCACGACGCGTGATCCCCACCGGGTATGGATGCGCTCGAGAGCGTCGACGTTGACGTCGAGGACCGTCACCCGGGCACCGAGGCCGACAGCGACGTCCACCGCGTTCACCCCGGCAGCTCCCGCACCGATCACGACGACGAGGCCCGGCGGGACCCCGGCGTGCCCTCCGAGGAGCACACCCATGCCTCCGTTGGGCGCCATGAGGTAGAACGCCCCGACCTGGGTCGAGAGCCTTCCGGCGATGTGGCTCATCGGCGCAAGGAGAGGGAGGTGGTCGTTCTTGGCGACAGTCTCGTAGGCGATTGCCGTCGCTCCGGACTTGCGGAGGCCTTCTTCGACCGCCGGGTACGCGGCGAGGTGGAGGTAGGTGAAGAGGATGTGGTCGGGCCGCAACATCGCGATCTCGGATGCTTGCGGTTCCTTGACATGGACGATTAGCTCCGATTCATGGAAGACTGATTGGGGGCCATCAACGATCTCTGCGCCGACCGCGAGGAATGCTGCGTCAGGAGCTCCGGCACCGCCCCCCGCTCCCGTTTCCACGATGACTCTGTGGCCCTGGTGGACCAGATCGGCAGCTGCCCCGGGGAGCAACGCCACCCTCGCCTCGTCCGGCTTGATTTCCTTGACCACGCCGATGTTCATCTTCGCCCTCCGTTCTGGTTCGGTGTCGCGTCGACGTATCCATGGGAGGCCTCGGCGAGCCGATCTGTGATCTCTTCCCAGTTGTTGTCCAGAGCACTTGTGGTGACTCTGATGTGATGGTTGTTGTCCGAGACGAGTCGGAACGGTTGGCCTCGTGCTACGCCGATTCCGTGCGCGGCGAGCATTGGTACCGCTATCGCTTCATTCTGTACAGGTATCCAGATGTTCAGACCGTCGCTGCCGCCGACCGTTACGCCGTGAGATGCGAGGCGTTCGACGACCTGCTTTCGCCGCTGCGCGTAGGTGTCCGTCGCCACGGCGATCGACGCTTCCACCGCATCGGAGGTGAGCATCGACGCGAGTATCCCCTGGAGAAGTCTGCTTGTCCATGAGGGTCCCAAGGTCCTTCTCCGCTCGACGGAGTTGATTGGGTCGGCAACACCCCCAACGGCCGCGAGCCGGAAGTCCGGCCCATGGGATTTCGAGAAGCTCCACACGTACACGACCTGCTCCGGGATGACCGATCCGAGGCTCACAAGCTCGGCACTCGACACGGATCCGGAGTGGTCATCCTCAAGGACGAGGATCGGTCGACCGGCGAGGATCGACGCGAGCTCATCCCTGCGCTGGGGAGTCATGGAGATCCCGACCGGGTTGTGCGCTCTCGACTGAATGATCAGGGTTGTCATGCCGTTGTCAGCAGCGCGGCGGACCGCATCGGGTTCGAGTCCTGCATCGTCGAGAGGGAGGGGTATCGACTCTGCCCCCGCGAGGTCAAGCATGTCGAATAACGGAGGAAACCCGGGATCGGAGATCCCGACCTTGTCGCCAACGGTCACCACAGCCTGGATCAGCCGATCGAGTGCGTCCATTGCGCCGTTGAGTATCGTGATTCGCTCAGGGTCGAACGGCCATCGGGCCCTCAGGATCTCCTCGAGGGAGGTGAGCACCGGCGGTTCGAGGTAGGAAGCAACGACAGGGGACTCTCTCAGCTCGCGTATGATCGGCAGCGGATCCGGCAACAGGCGCGCGTCGGGAACTCCGCTCGACAGGTCGACCTTTATGGCATCACCCGTCGTCGGCACCCTCCAGTAGCGGGGGGTGCGGTCCTGGGCGAGGTCGCGAACGAATGATCCCCTGCGGCCCTCTGTGTGTATCACCCGATGCCGACGCAGGATCTGCCACGCATCACCAACCGTCGTGGGAGACACACTCAGAGCTCCGGCGAGTTCGCGTACCGTCGGGAGGCGTGCGCCAGGCGCCAGAGAGTTGCCGGTAACCAGCGTGCCGATCGCGCGGGCGATCCCCTCGGCCGAGAGGTCGGTGATGGCATCTGCAATGATCTTGGTCGCTTGTGGCATGTTTGTTTGGTACTAAACACCTTTTGTGCAAGTCGATGAAAATTACTCTAGTGTGGACGCACCGCCGATGCCCGGTTCGGCAGTCCGGGTCGAAACGTGAAGGAGCTTTTGGATGAGCAGAGTCGTAAGAGCGGCCATCCTCCAGACGGAGTGGACCGGAGACAAGGAATCGATGATCGAACTCCATGAGGAGTACGCAAGGAGCGCCGCAGCACAGGGCGTCCAGGTGATCTGTTTCCAGGAACTCTTCTACGGCCCGTACTTCTGCCAGGTGCAGGACATCGAGTACTACGCCTACGCCGAAGGGATCCCCGATGGCCCGACGACGAAGCGTTTCCAGGAGCTCGCCAAAGAGCTCAACATGGTCATGATCCTCCCCATGTACGAGAACGAGATGGCCGGCTTCCTCTACAACACAGCGGCCGTGATCGACGCGGACGGCACCTACCTCGGTAAGTATCGCAAGCACCACATCCCCCACGTTCGCGGCTTCTGGGAGAAGTTCTACTTCCGCCCGGGCAACGAGGGCTTCCCCGTGTTTGACACCGCCGTAGGCAGAGTGGGGGTCTACATCTGTTACGACAGGCACTTCCCTGAGGGGTGGCGGGCTCTGGGGCTCCACGGAGCAGAGATCGTATTCAACCCTTCGGCGACGAGCCGGGGACTCTCGAAGTACCTGTGGCAGATCGAGCAGCCTGCCTCTGCTGTCGCGAACATGTACTTCATCGGAGCGATAAACCGTGTGGGCATCGAAGATCTTGGCGACAACGACTTTTATGGTACGTCCTACTTCGCGGATCCACGCGGCCAGTACGTGGGCGACGTTGCTTCCGACACCGAAGCGGAGCTCGTCATCCGCGACCTCGACCTCGACGTGATCGTGGAGGTTCGTAACCAGTGGGCGTTTTACCGCGATCGCAGGCCAGAGACGTACGGGCCGCTGACCAAGGGATAGCGATTGTGGGCATTCACGAAGAACTCACGAAACGCACGAGAGCGGTGCTCCCCTCATGGCTCGCGCTGTACTACGACGAGCCGATAGCGATCGATCGGGGAGAGGGGCGAACCGTCTGGGATCTTGAGGGGAACGAGTACCTCGACTTCTTCGGGGGGATCCTCACGACCATGACCGCGTACTCGCTGCCTGAGGTGACCGCGGCCATCAACGAACAAGCGGCGAAGGTGCTGCACACATCGACGCTGTATCTGAACCAGCCGATGATCGAACTTGCGGAGATGGTGGCGGAGATGTCGGGTATCCCTGATGCCAAGGTCTTCTTCACCCCGTCGGGTACCGAGGCGAACGACGCTGCGATGCTTCTGGCAACCTCGTACAGGAGGTCGAACCAGGTGCTCGCGTTGCGCAACAGCTACCACGGGCGCAGCTTCACCGCCATCGCGCTCACCGCCCATCGGTCGTGGTCACCGACCGGGTACTCCGGCCTCAACGTGCAGTACGTCCAGGGCCCGTACAAGGTGCGGAGCCCGTATGCCGATCTTGACGACGGGGCCTTCATCGACGCTGCGGTCGCGGACCTCCGGCAGGTCATCGACATGATGACCTCAGGCGACGTTGCCTGCATGATCGCCGAACCGATACAGGGCGTTGGCGGGTTCGCAACACCCCCCGACGGGTTCTTCAAGGCATTCAAAGAGGTGCTCGACGAGTACGGCATCCTCTTTGTCACAGATGAGGTGCAGACCGGGTGGGGGCGCACGGGCGAACACATGTGGGGGTACCAGGCCCATGACATCACGCCGGACATCATGACGTTCGCCAAAGGTGTCGGCAACGGCCTCTCCCTGGGTGGCGTGATCGCACGAAGCGAGATCATGGACTGCATCGGGGCGAACTCGATCTCGACGTTCGGAGGTAACCCTCTGGTCTCAGCCGGCGCCCTCGCGAATCTGAAGTACCTGCTCAAGCACGATCTCCAGGGCAACGCCCTCAAGCAGGGGACTCGGCTATTCGAGAATCTGCTCCCCGTCACCGAGGAGACGCCCTGGATCCTCGAGATGCGAGGCAAGGGTCTGATGCTCGGGATCGAGACCGTGCTGCCCGGGTCGATGGAACCCGACTCAGGGCGTGCCGCGCAGATGCTCGAGGAGTGCAGAGAACGCGGGCTGCTGCTCGGCAAGGGCGGCCTCTACGGCAACGTCCTTCGGATCGCTCCACCTATGACCGTCACAGAAGAAGAGATTGACGTCGCTACACGGATTATCACCGAGTCGGTGTCTGCCATCGACTGATACGTACGAGAGGATCCAGCAATGAAGACACTCATCTCAGGTGGAACCGTCATCACCGCGATCGACACGGTCCCCGCCGATGTTCTCATCGATGGGGAGATCGTGATCGCGATCGGGGAGCCAGGATCCCACGAGTGGGCCGAAGAGGCCGACAAGATCATCGATGCAACGGGCAAGTATGTTGTGCCTGGCGGAATTGATGTCCACACCCACATGGAGCTGCCCTTCGGTGGCACGGTCGCTTCTGACACTTTCGAGTCGGGCACCCGCGCCGCTGCGTGGGGAGGGACGACAACGATCGTCGACTTCGCAGTACAGGTGAAGGGTGAGAGCCTCATCGGCGGATTCGACGCGTGGATGGCCAAGGCCGAGGGCAACTGTGCGATCGACTTCGGTTTCCACATGATCGCCGGCGACATAAACGAGCAGTCACTCGCGGATATGGACGTGCTGATAGAACGCGGCTGCACGAGCTTCAAGCTCTTCATGGCGTACCCCGGGGTCTTCTATTCAGACGACGGGGAGATCCTGCGGGCGATGCAGAAGGCAGCAGAGACCGGATCCCTGATCATGATGCACGCCGAGAACGGTATGGCGATCGACGTGCTGAGGGAGCAAGCCCTTGAACGTGGCGAGACAGGCCCTGTAAGCCACGGCCTCACAAGGCCACCGCTCACCGAGAGCGAGGCTACCCATAGGGCGATCGTGCTGGCCGAGATCGCGGGCGCGCCCCTCTACGTTGTGCACATGTCAGCGAAGGAGGCGCTCGCTGAGATCATCGAGGCGAGAGATCGCGGTCTCCCCGTCTTCGCCGAGACGTGCCCGCAGTACCTATTCCTCTCCCACGAGGAGCACGTCGATGTCCCCGGTTTTGAGGGAGCAAAATATGTTGCCTCGACGCCTCTCCGCAAACGGGCGGAGGGTCACCAGGATGCGCTCTGGATGGGTCTTGCAACGAACGACCTCCAGGTCGTCTCCACCGACCACTGTCCTTTCTGCATCGGGGAGCATCCCCTGCTCGGCATACAGAAGAAGCTCGGCCTCAGCGATTTCACCGCGATCCCGAACGGCATCCCCGGCGTTGAGGACCGATACCAGCTCATCTACCACGGGGGTGTCGTCGAGGGCCGCATCGACCTGAACCGATGGATCGACTTGTGCGCCACCTCACCGGCGAAGCTCTTCGGCATGTATCCCAAGAAGGGAACGATCGCCGTGGGATCCGACGCAGACATCGTCGTGTTCGATCCAGATGTGGAGTGGACGATGTCGGTCACGCAACATCACATGGACGTCGACTACTCAGCCTATGAGGGCAAGGACGTCAGAGGCAGGGTCGAGACGGTGCTGTTGCGAGGAAAGGTCATCGTCCACGACCGGCAGTACCTCGGCAAGAAGAGTGACGGCGAGTATCTCCCACGCGAACTTATGTCCGTCCGCCACTAGGGAACCAGGACGTACGAGTACCAACATGAGACAGATCATTTGCGTCATCGGCGGCCATGAGGCGCCAACAGCCGCTGGTCGGAGATCACCAGTGCGCACCCCGGCGACGAGTCCTCTCTGCCTCGGCTCAAGTGAGGACGTGTGATCGGACGTGCAGCGACAAACACGACAGGGCGAGACGCTTCGACGATGACACGAGACGAAGTGGCTCGGACGGTGCGAGCACTCAAGCGCAGGGAGGCGGTCACAAAGGGGGGACGGCGCGTCGTTGTCTTGCTCGTCTTCCTCGTTCTGCTCGCGCTGGCCTACACCGGCTATAAGGCGTTCGGAGAGTCGATCGATGATGCCCAGACCGGGTGGCCCGTGATTGGCATGGTTCTGCCACGAACGAATGACCTGACAATGCCCCCGATGAGTGACATCGTGGCCGAATTCGCGAAGCCGCCGCAGCGAAACTCGGACAAGCCTCTCGCGATGTTCATCCTCGAAGCTTCGCTGTTCACTCTCAGAGAGGCGGCCCTCGGATTCGTGTTCGGCGTGATACTTGGTCTTGGTATCGCCATTCTGCTGCTGCGGTCCACGTGGATCGAGCGAGGCGTGACGCCCTACCTCGTAGCGTCCCAGACGGTTCCGCTCGTCGCGATCGCACCGATCATCGTGATCTGGGGATCCACCAGCATGGGGTGGCTGCCCTTCGAGTGGACGAAGTGGATGTCCGTGTCGCTCATCGCGACCTTCTTGACATTCTTCCCTGTCGCGATGAACGGGATCAAGGGGCTTCAGTCAGCCGATCCCGCAGCTATGGAACTCATGCGGTCCTACGCCGCGACGCGTCGTCAGACCCTGATCCGGTTGCAGCTGCCTGCGTCTGTGCCGTATCTCTTCGCTGCGTTCAAGATCGCTGCCACGGCAGCGATCGTCGGGGCGATCGTCGGCGAGATCTCCGGCGGAGTCAAGGGGGGTCTTGGTCGGCTCATTCTCGACTTCGCGAGTCGGTACACGACCGGGCCGCCCCGGCTCTACGCGACGGTGATCGGAGCTGCGATTCTTGGGATTATCGCCGTCGGGATGGTTGCAGCGGTGGAGCACGTCGTTCTCTCCGAGCGGAGAGAGGAGCCTCTCGCACTATGACTGACGCTCCTCGCTGCGCGGTAGCTATCACGGATGTTTCGAAGGTTTTCAACCCGGGGAGAGCGAACGAGGTGCACGCTCTCGATGCCATCAGCCTCAGGATTGATGAGGGCGCTTTCGTGTCGCTCATCGGCCCCTCCGGTTGCGGGAAGTCGACGCTTCTGCGCCTCATCGGCGCACTGACGCATCCGACAGGAGGCGGGGTACGTGTCAACGACAAGTCAGCCGACCAGGCGCGACTCGACCGTGACTACGGGATGGCGTTCCAGACGTCCGGGCTCTTCAAGTGGCGGAGCGTCACGGAGAACATTGAGCTCCCCCTTCAGCTCATGGGGTGGTCCAAGGCGGCGCGGAGGGAGCGAGCTGTCGAGATGCTTGAACTCGTCAAGCTCGAGGAGTTCGCCAATCACTATCCGAGGGAGATGTCGGGAGGGATGCGGCAGCGTGTCGCGATTGCACGAGCGCTCTCGTTCCGCCCGTCGCTACTGCTCATGGATGAGCCGTTCGGGGCGCTCGATGAGATGAGCCGTGAGCATATGCAGACCGAGCTGCTCGAGATATGGAAGAAGACGGGTAAGACGATCGTGTTCGTCACCCACTCGATCCCCGAGGCGGTCTTTCTCTCCCAGCGCGTCATCGTGATGTCTCCCCGCCCCGGCAGGATCACTGCCGATATCAACGTCGATCTCGGCGAGCGGGTCTTCGAGACGAGGGAGGCCCCCGCCTTCTTCGAGAAAATCACCGAGGTGCGTGAGGCGCTCCGGTCTGAGGAGGGGTCCGCGTGATTGCGAAAGCGCTCCACGGATTCGGCCCGGCTGGCGTGGTTGGCGCCGGGAGTCTTGCGTTCTGGGAACTCTCGCTTCTCCTGATCCGACCAGACGGGTTCGTGCTCCCTCCACCATCGGCGATCCTTGTCGCACTCTTCGAGAATTTCGATGAGATCTGGGTGGCGACCCGGAGTACGGGCTACATCGTGATCACCGGCCTGATCGGCGGTGTGGTGCTCGGCGTGGCCTGGGCGCTGCTCATCTCAAGGTTCCGGCTAGCGAATGAGACTCTCACACCCCTCGCGATCTCTCTCAACGCCATCCCGATCATCGCTCTCGCACCGATCTTCAACGCGTGGTTCGGGCTGCTGTCACCCGTGTCGAACCAGGCCATCGTTGTGATCCTGGTGTTCTTCCCCGTGTTCATCAACACAACGAAGGGTCTCACTGATGTGGGAGCCACAGAGCTTGAGCTCATGCGATCGTACGCCGCCTCGTCGTGGCAGATAGCGAGAACGGTGCGGATCCCGAACGCGTTGCCGTACTTCTTCACATCGCTGAAGATCGCATCTTCACTCGCGGTGATCGGAGCTATCGTGGCTGAATATTTCGGAGGTCGACAGGACGCGCTCGGTCCGTTTATCGTCCAGAATGCAGGTCTCACAAGGTACACGGAAGCGTGGGCGGCGGTACTCGCCGGAAGCGCCATGGGCATCCTGTTGTATCTCTTGAGTGGTGTTTTAGAGCGAGTCTCCATGCCGTGGAGACCCGCTTCAGAAACCATGGGGTCCTGGGACCCTTGAAGAAGAAAGACTATGAGGAGGGTATTCCTATGAACGCAAGGAAGAAGACGAAGCTCACGCGTTGGTTGATCATGGTGGCTGTATTCGCCATGGTCGCGACAGCATGCAGCAGTTCCGACGAAGGTGGATCCGGCGAGTTGACGCCTGTGACGCTCCAGCTCCAATGGTTTACTCAGGCGCAGTTCGCCGGGTATTTCGCTGCGGTTGATCAGGGGTTCTACGAAGACGTCGGTCTTGACGTGACGATTCTCGAAGGTGGCGTGGACATCGTGCCGGCAACGGTCCTCGATTCGGGTGCAGCCGACTTCGCTATCTCGTGGGTGCCTCGCGGACTGGTGCCTCGTGAGGAGGGCCTGAACATCACGAACATTGCACAGGTGTTCCAACGCTCCGCAACGCTCCAGGTCTCGTTCGCTGATCAGGGGATCAACACTCCCGCTGATCTGGCGGGTCGCACGGTTGGGAACTGGGGATTTGGGAACGAGTTCGAGCTCTTGGCGGGCCTGCGGGCTGCCGGACTCGACCCCAACGTCGATGTTGTCCTCGTGCAACAGCAGTTCGATATGCTTGCGCTCATCAGTGGCGACATTGACGCTGCCCAGGCGATGATCTACAACGAGTACGCGCAGGTGCTTGAGACGATCAACCCTGACACCGGTGAGCTCTACCAGCCTGAGGATCTCAGCATCATCGACTGGAACGACTTTGGAACGGCGATGCTTCAGGACGCCATCTGGGCAGATGCCGACAAGCTCGATTCGGACGCCGCGTATCGCGAGATGGCGGTCAAGTTCGTCGAAGCCTCACTGCGCGGATGGGCGTTCTGTCGTGATGAGTTCGAGAAGTGCGCAGCCATCGTTCTCGCTGCCGGCCCGACCCTCGGTGAATCGCACCAGCGGTGGCAGCTCAACGAGATCAACAACCTGATCTGGCCATCAGCGGGCGGAGTGGGTGTCATGGACAAGGCGTTGTGGGATCAGACGGTCAGCGTCGCCACGTCGGAGCAGATCCTCAAGTCGGCACCGACAGACGGAGCCTTCCGTACCGACATCGTCGAAGAGGCGATAGCGAACCTGAAGGCTGCAGGGATCGACGTGGTCGGTAACGGCTGGTCGCCGAAGACGATCGAACTGAGAGCAGGCGGGGAGTAGCTCGAGACGGGACGACAAACAAAGAGGACTCAGAGAGGATGGAACGGGTATGCACCAGACTGCGGTGACGACGGCGGCCAACGCGGGAGGGTTGGCGCCAGCACCAACGATGACGCCTGATGAGGCTCTCGTGGAGGCACATCGCTGCCTCATGTGCTGGGACGCTCCGTGCACGCGCGCATGCCCGACAACCATCGATGTACCCGGTTTCATCAAGCAGATCGCGTACGATGATCTGATTGGTTCTGCCCGAACCATCCTCGAGTCCAACATCCTTGGCGCATCGTGTGCCCGTGTCTGTCCGACCGAGGTCCTGTGTGCCGGGGCATGCGTGCTCAACGACCTGCATGAACGCCCGATCGACATTGGACGGCTTCAGGCCTACGGCACCGATGGCGTCGTGTTCGGTGACATCGACCTGTTCAAGCCGAGTGAGCCAACCGGTCACAGCATCGCCGTGGTCGGTGCAGGCCCGGCGGGTCTCGCATGTGGTGCCGAACTCGCGAGGCTCGGTCACGACGTCGTCCTGTACGACGCGAATGAGGAGCCCGGTGGTCTCAACACCTACGGCGTCGCCAGTTACAAGATGGATATGGCAACGTCGTTGCGAGAGGTTGATTTCGTGCGAAGGCTGGGCGTCGAGATTCGGCAGTCAACCGCTGTCGGGAGCGATGTTGCGATGGACGACTTGCTCGTGGACCATGCAGCGATCTTCCTCGGCGTCGGGCTTGGACCGGTTCCGCCGCTCGGCCTCGACGGGGAGGGCCTTGACGGTGTCGCCGACGCCCTCGAGTTCATCGCTGACGTTCGAGCAGGCGGAGTGGACCTCGCCGGTCAGCGAGTCGCCGTGATCGGAGGCGGCAACACCGCTATCGACGCCGTCACACAGGCAGCCAGACTCGGCGCCGAACGTGTGTATCTCGTGTATCGCAGAGGCCGCGACGAGATGAAGGCGTACCCGCATGACATCGAGCGGGCTCTGACGAGTGGCGTCGAGTTCATCCATTGGAGCGCTCCAGTCCGCATCGAGGGGAGTGGATCGGTTGCTGCTCTCGTGTGCGAACGTACCGCGTACTCCGGTGGCGGCAACGGTGTGAGGGAACTTGCCGCTGTGCCCGAGAGTGAGTACAAGCTCCCGGTGACGATGGTCATGCGGGCAACGGGGCAGGAGAAGCGTCGCGGTTTCCTCGACGCACTCGACGGTGTCGCAACTGACGCAGGCGGCAGAGTCATCGTCGACGAAAACTTCCGAACAGGGAACCCGAGGATCTGGGCTGGAGGCGACTGCGTCAACGGTGGCAGAGAAGTCGTGAACGCCGTGGCCCATGGGAAGGCTGCCGCATTGGACATCGACCGTATGCTGCGTTCGGACGATGCAGCGCGAGAGTGAGGTTGTGTTATGGCTGATCTGTCAGTGAACATCTGCGGCATCGAGTCACCGAACCCGTTCTGGCTCGCTTCCGCTCCACCGACCAATACGGGTGACCAGATAGCGCGCGCCTTCGACGCAGGTTGGGGTGGAGCGGTCTGGAAGACGCTCGGCGATCCAGTCGAGAACGTGTACAGCCGCTACAGCGCTGTTGATCTCAATGGCCAGAAGATGATGGGATTCAGCAACATCGAGCTGATCACCGACCGCTCCCTCGCGGTCAACCTCGTCGAGATCGAAGCGGTCAAGAAGCGTCATCCAGAGAACGTCGTGATCGTCAGTTTGATGGTCGAGTCCAATCCGGAGGCCTGGGATGAGATCATCACGCAGGTTGAGCAGGCAGGCGCAGACGGAATCGAGCTCAACTTCGGATGTCCGCACGGCATGTCCGAACGCGGCATGGGTTCCGCTGTCGGGCAGGTACCTGAATACACATGTGACATCACTCGCTGGGCGAAGGCGTCAGCGACGGTCCCGGTCTTCGTGAAGCTGACGCCCAATATCACCGACATCACAGTGGCAGCGCGCGCAGCGAAGAGCGGCGGCGCCGACGCGGTGAGTCTGATCAACACGATCAATTCGATCACCGGGGTAGACCTTGACAGCTTCATCCCGCGCCCGGTCGTCGGGAACAAGTCGAGCCACGGCGGCTACTCCGGTCCTGCGGTCAAGCCGATCGCCCTGAACATGGTCGCGGCGATCGCTGCGGATCCCGTGACTGAAGGTCTCCCGATAAGTGGCATTGGAGGGATCGCGACCTGGCAGGACGTTGCTGAGTTCATCCTGCTCGGTTCGACGACCGTCCAGGTCTGCACCGCAGTCATGCATCACGGCTACCGGATCGTCGAAGGAATGGCTGAGGGCCTCTCCAACTATCTCGACAGCAAGGGGATGGCGAGCGTCAACGAACTGAGGGGACGCGCCGTCGCAAAGGTGACGGATTGGCAGAGCCTCGACATCAACTACATCGTCAAGGCAGAGATCGACCAGGACAAGTGCATCCACTGCGGCCTGTGTTACGTTGCATGTCTCGATGGGGCGCACCAGGCAATCGGTGCCGAACGCACTCAGGATGACAAGACGAGGGTCTGGATCATTGACGACCTCTGTGTCGGGTGCAACCTGTGCAGCCTCATCTGTCCCGTGCAGGGCTGTATCGAGATGGTGGAGCGCGAACTGGGCCAGACCCACATGACATGGAACGAGTATCTCAGTGACGACAAGCCAGGAGAGCTCCACCCGCGGCCGAAGCACGGGATCACCATCGGAGAAGCGTGAGCCGTTAGAGCCTGTCTCCCATGCAGACTCCGAGTGAGCGAGCAGCAGTGATCCACCGGTGGTCTTCGGGCACGATGCTGCGCTTCCCGGCTACGTCCCTGAGCGGAACCGTCACGTAGTCGTCCCCTCTCGCTGCGATCATGACGCCGAATTCGTCCCGATCGATGACTTCCGTGCATGCGGTCCCGAGGGTGGTCGCGAGGATCCGGTCAACGGGTGATGGTGTGCCCCCACGCTGGATGTGGCCAAGGATCGTGACCCGAGATTCGAGTCCCGTCATCTCCTCGAGCTGCCGGGCGATCTTCACGGTTGTGGGGCGGCTGCTGAAGATCTGCTTGATCTCGCCCTTGAGGGCGGAGCGCTGCTCGGCCTCTGATCCAGAGGCCCGCTCCTTCAGGACAGCGAGATCGGCAGCAAGGGCGTGATCGATCGCTCCCTCGGCGACTGCCACGATCGAGAAAGTGCTGCCCGAGCTTCTCCGATTCCTGATCGACTCAGCTACGAGCTCGATTGAGTACGGGATCTCAGGGATGAGGATCACGTCTGCACCGCCGCTAAGGCCCGCACCGAGCGTGAGCCAACCAGCGTTGTGGCCCATGATCTCGACGACGATGATCCGGTGATGGCTGTGTGCTGTGGAGTGCAGCCGGTCCACCGCCTCCGTCGCGATGTTGAGAGCGGTGTCGAAGCCGAGCGTCCGGTCAGTGCCCCACACGTCGTTGTCGATCGTCTTTGGAAGCGTCACGACCGGCATGCCTCGCTCGGTGAGGCGGAGTGCGTTCGCCTGGGTCCCGCCACCACCGAGGCAGACGAGCGCGTCGAGCTGGTGGTCGTTGAACACCTCAAGCATCACGTCGCGCACATCCATCCGCTGCCCCCCGACATCCATCTTGTGGATCTTCTCGCGTCCGGTTCCGAGAATCGTTCCGCCCAGCGTGAGGATCCCGGAGAGCACTTCAGAGTCGAGGCGGACGAAGCGGTTCTGCATGAGACCGCGAAAGCCGTCTCTGAAGCCGATGACGTTCCAACCGTGTTCCCGGATCGCTGATTTGCCTATCGCGCGAATCGCGGCGTTGAGACCTGGTGAATCGCCTCCCGCTGTCAGGATCCCGATATTCTTGGCCATCGATGCTCCCAGGTGGTGAGGACGCTCACCCTACCGGCGCGCGTCAATGCAACCATGCCTCGAAAGGACATCTAGGCTCGCCCGTGTGAGAGCGGTGGACTCCCTTGCGGTAACGGAACGCGACGCTGCGGTGATGCGCAGTGCCGTCGATGAGGAGTTCGTGGACCTCCTCCATCCGGTCGCGGCCGGGCATGGCCCGTCATGAGCGAGGCGACCGTAGTGGTGTACGACGTTCGGTCCGACGCGGTGATCGCCAGGGCGAGACTCTCGGCCGATGGGATCGACGCGTGGATTGCAGTCGATGACGAGGGCGGTCTCAACCCCGGGTTCTTCTCCCGCTACGGCGTGCGGGTCATCGTCCGCTCAGAGGACCTTGACGATGCGTACGTCAGCCTCGGCATCGAGCGTGTCTGCGTGCCGTCGCAGGTCGCCGACGCGATGTTCAAACACGCGGGTTGGGCGTACCCCGAGGAGGCGTGTGGGCTCGTAGCCTTTGATGACGGCGACGTCCCGCGGCTCACCATCTGTCTCACGAATGCCGACCACAGCGCGGATCGGTTCACCGTTGCACCCGCTGAGCAGTTCGGTTCTATACGTCTGGCTGAGGCGCACGGACTTACGATCGGTGCCGTGTTCCACAGCCACCCGAGGACGGAGGCCTACCCCTCAGCGGAGGACATCGCCGGGGGTGCCGATCCAGAGTGGCTCCACTTCATTGTGGGACCCGTTGTCGGGCGGCGACCGCTCCTGCGCGCCTACCGTATTGTGAAGGGCGACGTCACCGAAGTGAACGTGACGGTCGAGCAATAGAATCGTCGTCATGGCGCGATCTGAACACAACCGTGAGGCGTACCGTCTGCTCTTCGGATACGTCGGCGCCGGCCTTCAGACACTCGCGGTGCTCCTTGTCGTCGTCTCTCTCCCCATCGCTCCCGTGTGGCTCATTCTCGGTCTTCTCTCCTTCATTGCCGGGTCGACGTGGTGGTCGTGGGGGCGCTTCTCAGCGAACTTCATGATGCCATCATTCGTCGGTAGCGCCCAGGCCGCTCTCTGGATGCTCCTGGTAGGCGTCGGCGTCGGGATTCTGGGGTGGGGGAGATGAGACTCACCGTTCTCGGATCCACCGCAGGGGCACCCTCGCGGACGAACCCCGCGTCGGGTTACCTCGTCGAGTGCGATGACGTGTCGATCTGGCTCGATGCGGGCACCGGCACATTCATGGAACTCGCGCAGAGGATCGACCCGGGGACGCTCGACGCCGTCGTGATCTCACACATCCACGTCGACCACTGCGCAGACTTATACGGGCTGTACGGGTACCTCGCATTCGGGCCGTCGGGGGATGTGCCCGTGAAAGTGTTCGCTCCTCGGGACGCCGCGGCACACCTCGCCGCGTTCGCCAGGGCCACGAAGGAGCACGTGTTCAACGTCGTGCTCGACATCGAGGAGGTCGAGCCGGGAGTCGAAGTAGCGGTTGGGGATGTCACACTGAGGTTCGGAGACGCCGTCCACCCGGTTCCCTCCCTCGTTACGCGTGTTGAGGCGCGAGGCGTGTCGCTCGTGTATTCAGGGGACACGGGCCCGGGAGGGGACCTCGTGGAGATCTCCGCGGGAGCAGACGTGCTGCTGTGCGAAGCTTCACTGCAGGGTGTGCGCGATAGTCAGACGTACCCGTACCACCTCACGGCGCGAGAGGCGGGGGAGGCCGCGGCGCGGGCAGACGCTCGCCAGCTGATCGTGACACACGTCGGTGCTCTGATGGATCCTCAGGTGAGTGTCGATGAGGCGTCCGCAGCTTTCGCTGGTCCGGTCGAGTACGCCGCACAAGGAAGAGTGTTCGCATTCGAAGGTAGGGAGTGACGATGAGAACGAAACGAGCGAATGATGAACTGCGAACGGTGAAGATCACCCGAGGGTTCACGGAGATGACTCCGGGCTCCGTCCTGATCGAGATGGGCAGAACCCGGGTGCTGTGCACCGTCTCCCTTGATGACGACGTTCCTCCATGGATGAAGAAGTCAGGGAGTGGTTGGGTGACTGCCGAGTACTCGATGCTCCCAGGGTCCAGCCCGGAGCGCGTTCGTCGGAGTTCTATCAATGGTGGGCGCACGAAGGAGATACAGCGACTCATCGGGCGGTCACTCCGCGCGGCGGTCGATATGGAAGCTATGGGTCCGATCACCGCGAGGATCGACTGCGATGTGCTGCAGGCAGACGGTGGGACGCGCACAGCGTCGATAACGGGGGCATGGATTGCGCTCGCCGACGCGTTCGACTCCTGGGTGCGCGACGGGAAGATGGAGAAGAACCCGATTGCGCTGAATGTAGCTGCAATCTCGGTCGGGGTACTCGACGGAGTGCCGATGCTCGATCTCGAATACACGGAGGACGTCCTTGCAGACGTGGACGCGAACATAGTTATGACCGGGAGAGGCGAGCTGATCGAGGTGCAGGGCACAGCGGAGAGGAATCCGTTCACGAGGGAACAGCTTGACACGATGCTCGACTACGCCACCGAGGGTATCGAGACGTTGGTGGCGATGCAGAACGACGCGCGGTCATGAAGCGGCCCCACGGAGTCGTCGTCGCGTCGAAGAATGCAGACAAGATTGTGGAGGTTGAAGCGGTTCTCGCCGCGCTTGATCCCCCCGTTGAGGTGATCCCCGGGCACATCTGGGAGGACGTCGCCGAGACTCAGGACACCCTTGCAGGGAACGCGCTGTTGAAGGCGCGGGCTGTGGCGGCAGCGACGGGGCATGCTGCCATTGCGGATGACACGGGCCTGGAGGTCGATGCTCTCGACGGTGCACCCGGCGTGCACAGCGCGCGATACGCAGGGGAGAGCGCCACGTATGAGGAGAACGTGGAGAAGATGTTGCGTGAGCTTGGTGACGCGGAGGGTCGGGGAGCGCGGTTCCGCACTGCTGTGGCTCTCGTGACACCCGCAGGGGAGGAGCTCGTCGTTGAGGGCGTGCTCGAGGGGGTCATCACAAGGGAGCCCCGGGGTGACGGAGGCTTCGGCTACGACCCGATCTTTGAGGTAGTTGGCTCCGGCGGGGCCGACGGCCGCACTCTCGCCGAGATCCCCGCCGCTGAGAAGAATCGGATCTCCCATCGCGCCCAGGCCCTTCGCGCCCTCGCTGAGGTCCTCACCTAACACTCGGTGCGGTGATGAGGTGTGCCTACGTGGCGAGACCCTGGACGATGCGGGTGCCGTCGAGGCGCGTGAAGACTTCAGGGTCCACCTTGATCTTCATGTCGCGCGATCCGCCACCGACAACGACCCATTCTTGTTCCATTACTGCCGCGTCCACGAAGAGCGGGAGGTCGCGTGGCCGGCCGAAGGGTGTGACACCCCCGACGACCATCCCCGTGACGGCCGAGGTCACGTCAGATGACGCGAAGGAGACCTTGCGCACATCCATGAGCTGCCTGCCCATGCGGTTCACGTCAAGCCGTGTCGTCGCGAGGACGAGGAACATGGCGTGGACGCCTGAGGGTCGCTTCGACACGAGCACGATCGCGTTCGCCGACTGGTTCAGCGGTATCCCGTAGTGCTCGCAGAACAGTGCCGTGTCCGCGAGCTCGGGGTCGCACTCCATCGTTGAGAAATTGGCTTCGACGGCCGCCAAGGCGCGAGTCACAGCGGAGCGGATCTCGGCGGTCAAGATGTGGTGCCGATGCTCTCGGCCATGCAACCTCCTGCGATGAGGCCAACACGTTACAACAGATGACAGGCGGCCGATTTCGTGCCATCATGGCCGCACGGAGAGAGGAGGTGGTCCAAGAATGTCTGAATGTATTTGCAGGATCCCGGAGGTGGTCGAGCGCTAGCGCGACCAGCTGTGTACCAGCGGGGTCGCGCTCCTCTTCGAGGTAGGTAGCGACTTCAACTTGGACCACCGGAACCCGGAGTATCGCACGTAGGTCCCGTGCGACGGCGAAACGCCGAGGACGCTCCGGGTTCTTACGCGTCCAACGGACTCGTGGATCGGCTTGTGCGGGTGCCCGGACTCGAACCGGGACGCCTTGCGGCACCAGGTCCTAAACCTGGCGCGTCTGCCAATTCCGCCACACCCGCGTGTGTGCTTGGCTTTGGTCCAGGGTAGTGCTGAAACGCCGAGGCCTCCGGCGTGCGGAGGCCTCTCGTGGGTCGCCTGGGACTCGAACCCAGAACCTACGGATTAAGAGTCCGTTGCTGCTGCCAAGTTGAGCTAGCGACCCGTCCTGAGATGGTACCAAAGAGAGTCGTCTAACGGCCCGAAGGACTCGGCGATGACTTCGATCCACACCATGACGCGCTGCCAATAGTCGGACGCGCGCAGTGTGCGCACCCTACAAACGCCGTGCACCAGGTGGTTCTTTCGATGTCCGGTCCCTGCGGGCTTTATGAACGTTTTGTCGAAGCGAGCAGAACCTAGGTTGAGAGCATCTGACCAGTAGTGCTTTGCTGCCGCTTCGTCATTGCCTTCGTGTAGATGGAGGCCGAGCTTGAATTCGGCGGCAGGATCCATGTAGTCGCGCACCCATCTGATGAAGTAGCGGAGCGCCGCGGGGTCCGTGTTCGTGAGATCAAGATAGTTCCGGGTCTTTGATCCTTCCCCCCAATACAGAACGACAGCACCGACGAAGCGAGCGTCATCCAGGCGTGACGTCGCGAAAGCTCTTGCTTCACGAAGAGAACGTATCGCGGGGCTAGGACAGAACTGTGTCGGTGTTGCGCTCTGCGCGATAATGTCCCGGTCTGCCCCTCTTCGAGGTGGCAGAACCAGTATCGGGCTGTAGCGCAGCTTGGAAGCGCACCTGCTTTGGGAGCAGGGGGTCGTCAGTTCAAATCTGACCAGCCCGACGGAGACGAGCCCCCGCCTCGGCGGAGGCCGATCTCGTTCCGGTTACGTTGCCTATGGCTTCGTGGCGTGGATGAGCAGGTCGATTGCAGGGATGTCAGAGTCGTCGACGGGACGGAGGCGCTCGGCGAGTTCGACGATGTCGAGGCCCTTGAGGAAGGGCGCGATTCGCTCCGCGGTCCACAGGATCTCTGGATAGGGAGGGCCACCGACGCCCTCCGTGAGGTTCCTGAGCGCGTGCCCGACGCCGATGAGCGTCCCCCCCGGCGCTAGAGCGGTTATGGCTCGGTCGAACAAGTTGCCGGTGTCGTCGTCGAGCATGTGAACGTACACGATCATCACCAGGTCGAAACGTCGTTCAGCCTCGTAGGAAGTGACGTCAGCAACGACCCATTCGACGGACGTGTCGCCGGCGATCTGGCGCCCCTTCTCGATGCCTACCGGTGAGAAGTCGACCGCCGTCACATCCCAGCCGCCCCGTGCTAGCCAGATCGCGTTGCGACCCTCGCCGCACGCGAGATCGAGCGCCGTCCCCGGCGTGAGGCTCTCAACGATCGGTGGGAGGAACAGGTTCGGCTCTCCGGGCCAGACGAGTTCCTTCTCTTCGTATCGCGCGTCCCATCCGTGGCTGTCCATACGGGGACTTTACGGTCGACACTGCTGCGACAATGGCGTGATGGAGCACGAATGGCAACCGATGTCGGTCAGCGAGGCCGCCACACGGTTCGCGCCCGCAGGCATCACATGGTGGATTGCGGGTGGTTACGCCATCGATCTCTTTCTGGGGTGGGAGACACGGCCCCACAGCGACCTGGATGTCGAGATATTCCGACGTGATAGCTCAGTCCTCTTTGACATCTTCGATGGGTGGGACATCCATGTTGTGGCAGAGGGTCGCCTTGAGCGATGGACGAACCCGGACGACCTTGCTCGGGATGTCTTCGGCGTCTGGCTCAGACCGGGCCCCCGAGAACCCTGGCAGGTCGAGATCATGCTCACCGACGGGGATTACTCGCAGTGGCGCTTCCGGAGGGAGCCATCCATCACCATGCCGGGGGACCGCCTCATCCGCTTCACCCCGTATCGCATCCCCTACTGCACTCCTGAGGTGCAGCTCCTCTACAAAGCGAGCGCGGCGAGATCCAAGGACGATGTCGATCTTGTCCGTTGTCTGCATCGCATGACCACAAGCCAACGCACCTGGCTTGCAGAGGCGCTTCCGAAGACAAGCCCCGAACATCCCTGGATCAAGGTACTCTCGGCATCTCTTGGAGGGTTCTACGAATGAAATCTGAAGGCGGGTATCCTACGGCGGCGCTAGCGGGTGTAGCTCAATGGCAGAGCCCCAGCCTTCCAAGCTGGTCACGCGGGTTCGACTCCCGTCACCCGCTCGACCGGTGGAAGTGGACCCCATCGGCTTAGCCCCCGTAGCTCAACGGGATAGAGCAACGGACTTCTAATCCGTAGGTTGAGGGTTCGAGTCCTTCCGGGGGCGCAGCGGGTTCGCCCGCGCACATGGTGGCCGTAGCTCAGCTCGGTTAGAGCACCTGGTTGTGGTCCAGGAAGTCGCGGGTTCAAATCCCGTCGGCCACCCCAAAGTCTGCACTCCCTCTCGATAGGAGGGGGAGTGCAGACGTTCACGATGTCGAGGAGTGATCGTGCAGACCGAGGTCAGGGAATCAGGAAGATTCGAGCGGACGCTTACCGTCCGTCTCGAGAACGAGGAGCTCGCGGACGCCAAGAAGAAGGCGGCGGCAAAGATCTCCAAGAATATGAGGATCAAGGGCTTCCGTCCGGGGAAGGCCCCGCTCTCGATCGTTGAACGCAACGTTGGCGCAGACTATCTGCGATCTGAAGCCATCGAGGGAGCCATCCAGGACGTCATCCCGGAGGCGATCAGCGAAGCCGGGCTCGATCCGGTGACCGTGCCGTCCATCTCGGCTGTTCGGGACGAGAACAAAGATGGAAGCATCGAGATCGACGTCGTCGTGACCATATGGCCGGTCCTTGACGCGCTTCCGGACTTCGGCGACATTGAGATCGAGGTCGAGACCACCGCCGTCACCGAGGACGAAGTTACCCAGCAAGTCGACGCACTCCGCGAGCAGTTCGCAGAGCTCTCCGACTACGAGGGCGAGCTCTCCGACGGTGACTTCGCGCTCATCGACATCGCCGTAGAGCATGAAGGCGAAGCGGTCGACTCGGCTGCAGCCAAGGACCTGATGTATGAGATCGGTTCGAACTCCTTCATTGAAGGCCTCGACGATCTCCTCACAGACGCATCCACCGGAACCTCCGTCAGCGGTGCGGGCACCCTCCCCGACGGATACTCGGAGAAGGGCGGGGAAGAGGTGACCCTCACCGTCACCATCAAGGAAGCCAAGCAGAAGATTCTCCCCGAGCTCACGGACGAGATGGTGGAGGAGGCGACCGAGTTCACGACAGCGGATGAGCTGATCGAAGCCATCGAGCGGAACATGCACGCCTACAAGGTGCACACCCAGAGGGCCATACTCCAGGACAAGGTTCTCGAACACGTCGTAAATCAGGTCGACTTCGATCTCCCCGATGTGCTCCTCGACGTTGAGGTCGACGCCAGGGTCCGCAAGCTCGTGGCCCGACTCAAAGAGAGCGATATCTCCGTCGAGGACTACCTGAAGATGACTGGCCAGGACGAGGCGTCGTTCATCGCTACCACGCGTGGTGAGGCCGACCGGGCACTCTCCACCCGGATCATCCTCGAATCGATCGCTGCGATCGAGAGATGGGACGTCACAGAACAGGATCTCGTCGACCACGTCGTGGCAGCCTTCCAGGTGTCTGAAGAGGAAGCGGTCACCGTCATCGAAGGCTGGACGGCCAATGGTCAAGTTGAAGCCCTGACGAGTGATATCCTTCGTGACCGGGCTCTCACCAGTCTCGTTGACTCGGCAACAGCGGTCGACCCTGATGGGAACCCCGTCGATCTGACTCCGGTCCTGATCGAAGATGAGAAAGAGAAGAACACGGAAGATTCCGAAACCGACCCGGTTGAGGAAGACTTCGAAGTGTCCGATGATGAAGACATCACGGATGAGTCTGAGGAGCGAGTATGAGCTATCTGGTCCCGACCGTCGTAGAGAACACTCCAAGGGGAGAACGCGCTTTTGACATCTACAGCAGGCTGCTCAAGGATCGCATCGTGTTCCTTGGAACACCGATCGATGACGGGGTAGCGAACATCATCATGGCCCAGCTCCTCCACCTCGAAGGTGAGGACCCCGACAAGGACATCAACCTCTACATCAACTCGCCCGGCGGATCCACAACAGCGCTCATGGCTATCTATGACACGATGCAGTTCGTCAAGCCCGATGTGTCCACGTACTGCATGGGACTGGCCGCCTCGGCGGCAGCGGTCCTTGTGGCTGCGGGAGCCAAGGGGAAGCGCTTCGCTCTCCCGCACAGCCGCATCATGATCCACCAGCCGCACATCTCGGGTCTCGGCGGTCAGGCGACCGACATCGAGATCCATGCACGCGAGATACTCAAGACGCGTGAGGAGATCAACGAGATCCTTGCGAAGCACACAGGCCAGCCCCTCGCAACTGTCCAGGCAGACACAGAGCGCGACTACTGGCTCGGTGCTCAAGAAGCGGTTGAGTACGGTGCCATCGACTCCATACTCATCGCCCGTCATCTCGAAGCAGTCTCGACGTAGGGAGTCGCAGTTTGGCGAAGTACGAAGGATCCGAACTGCTCAAATGCAGTTTCTGCGGCAAGTCCCAGAAACAGGTCAGAAAGTTGATCGCCGGCCCGGGCGTCTACATCTGTGACGAGTGCATCGAGCTATGCAACGAGATCATCGAAGAGGAACTCTCCGACATTCAGGAGGTCAGCTTCGATGAGCTCCCCAAGCCACACGAGATCTGCGAATTCCTTGACGAGTATGTCGTCGGGCAGTCCCAGGCGAAGAAGGTGCTCTCCGTAGCGGTGTACAACCACTACAAACGTGTGCGCGTCGAACAACGTACTACCGGCGACGACGTTGAACTTCAGAAGTCGAACATCCTGATGATCGGCCCCACGGGTTCGGGCAAGACGCTCATGGCCCAAACACTTGCCCGATTCCTGAACGTCCCGTTTGCCATAGCTGACGCCACGGCGCTGACCGAGGCCGGGTACGTCGGGGAGGATGTCGAGAACATCCTCCTCAAGATCATCAGCGCTGCCGACTTTGATACGAAACGCGCCGAGCAGGGCATCATCTACATCGATGAGATCGACAAGATCGCCCGAAAGGCGGAGAACCCTTCGATCACCCGTGACGTATCGGGGGAGGGCGTCCAGCAAGCGTTGCTGAAGATTCTTGAGGGCACCGTTGCCTCCGTCCCTCCCCAGGGTGGCCGCAAGCACCCGCATCAAGAACTCATCCAGATCGATACCACGAACATGCTGTTCATCTGCGGCGGCGCGTTCTCTGGGCTTGAAGAGATCATCGAACGACGCGTCGGCGGCAAGTCGGTTGGTTTCGGTGCCGACGTGCGCTCCAAGAACGAGATCCGGTCCTCCGAGATCCTTGACAAAGTGATGCCCGAGGACCTCATCGGCTACGGACTCATTCCCGAGTTCATCGGGCGTCTCCCGGTGATGACGACGGTTGCCGACCTCGACCTCGAGTCGCTGGTTCGCGTACTCACCGAACCCAAGAACGCGATCGTCAAGCAGTACAAGCGATTCTTCGAGATGGACGGCGTCGAACTCGTCATCACCGATGACGCTCTTGATGCGATCGCCGATCAGGCGATGAAGCGAGGCACCGGCGCCCGTGGCTTGCGGGCGATCATGGAAGAAGTCCTGCTCGACACGATGTACGAGCTTCCGTCTCGTACAGACGTTGCTCGTGTGATCATAACTAGCGAGGTCGTTCTTGAGCGGGTGAATCCGACACTCGTCCCGATCCAGGATATCGCGACGGCTGAGCTCCCCGAGGAACGTTCCGCCTAGAGACGAGAGAGTTGGCGTCTTTGACGCTGGAGGTGATGCGGTGAGTAGAGCTTGGTCTGTGTGCGCCAAGGTTGCATTTATCGGCTCTCACGGCATCCGCAAGACGACCGCAGTGCACGGCTTCGCGAACGCGATGCAGAGGGCTGGCCGATCCGTTGAGCATGGTCGTGAGGTCGTGCGCGACAGCCCGCTCGGTATCAATGAAGCCGCGACGGGTGAGGCCCAGCTGTGGGTGATCGTCAGCCAGATCCGTCAGGAGCTCCGGCTCGCTCGGAATACCGACGTGCTCGTTCTCGACCGCGGTGTGATGGACAACTACGCCTACTACCTGCGAGCGAGTGGGGGAGAGGACCCATTCGATGTAGGGCCGCTCGTGAAGCGATGGTCCGAGACGTATGACCTGGTGGTGCGACTGCGCCCCGATGTCGATCTCAGGCCAGACGGTGTCCGGTCGACCTCGGATGAGTTTCGCAACGAGATCGAGTCGATCCTCGATGAGCAGCTCCCCGGGCTCGTCGCCGATCGGCGGCTCGTCGAGTACGACGCGTCGACCATCAATGACACCTTCGACTGGTGGCCCCTCGCCGAGCGCGTCGCCGGTCTCATGGAGCAACCCCTCTTCGCAGACGGGGTGCCAAGGCGCAAGGCTCGACGCATAGTGAAGCCGAAACCGGAGATCCCTCAGCTCGAGATGGAGATGTAGGAAGTTGCCCGCGAGCGGCCGTTCTCCCGTTGAACAAGAAGGTGGGCGTTCGCGGCCACCCTCGAGTACCCGTTGTCAGACCCCACCACCCTCGTCGATGCTGGCCAGCAGCCCGTTCGCGACGGTGGCGGCGTCGGTGAGGTAGAGGTCCCGACCCTTACCGACGACGGTGGGAGAGGCGGTGTCGACCAGGATGTTCGCCACACCGAGCCTGCGCTGGAACCAGTTGGCCCGAATCTGGACACCCTGGATCCGTACCCTGGGCACGATCACGAGCGACATGGTGAAGGCGCCGCGGCGGAATGCAACTGCTTCGTCTCCGAGGGTCCATCGTTCGTTGCGGTAGCCAAGCGTCTTGACGAGACCGGACGCGAGCGGTACGAACACCCCGACAGTGACGGCGATCCCGATGACGAGACGGTCTCGCCCGATCCACTCGATGAGCAGCCAGGCGACGATGCCGGCGATCGCCCACAGCCCCA
Source organism: Actinomycetota bacterium (assembly GCA_030123765.1). Classification (GTDB taxonomy): domain Bacteria; phylum Actinomycetota; class Acidimicrobiia; order Spongiisociales; family UBA5794; genus B3-G11. Next base: position 25,784 of record JASJXX010000008.1, read on the forward strand.
CCGCCCACAGCCCCACGACGATCCAGCGCCGCCGCAACGACACCGGAGCGACTCGGTGGAATTCGCGCGGGTCGGGAACCGGGATGCCGAGGAAGAGTGGGACCCACTTCTTCCACTGTCCGACCGGGGCGATGGGGTGCACCAACGTCTGTTGCGAGGCGCTCGTGCCGCTCACGTCTGCGGTATCGACGGAGATGGCCTCGGTCCCGATCCAACGGGCGGGAACGCTGCACCTGATTGTTACCCCCTGGACTCTGGCCAGTGGCGCCTCGAATCTTGTACGGGTGACGATGCCGCGGGCAACCCGGATCCGGTCGCCGTACAGCTCCGATGAGAAGCCGATCGCCTTGGTCGCGACGCCCGCTCCCAGAGCGAACACGCCGATCAGCACCGGGAGGAAGTACACCAGATTCCCCGGTCTCAGGATCCCGATCGAGACGCCGATGACGGCTCCGGCACAGACGGTGACGAGGCCCACGAACCCCATCAGCTGGCCGAGGTTGACCAGCATCACCCTCGGCAGGTCAGAGGCGTTGAGGATTGCCAGATCGGTCTCGGGGATCACCGGTGCTGCTCGAACCTCGGTCGAGTCGCCCTCCACCGGTTCGACAACGGTCACTCTCACCGTCTCCGGTGACAGTTCGGCCCGCAGCCGGTCGGCCTCCTGGTTGACGACGAGGCCGATCGTGACCTCTCCCTCGCCCCCCGCCGAGCTGACGATGACAGTCTCGAGGCCGAAGATCCGCCCGATGATGTTGATGCGGGTGTCGACCGACTGGATGCGGTGGCGGGGCATGTCGGTGGCGACCTTCTTGAAGACGCCGACGCGCCATTGGAGTAGCTCGGGTCCCACCCGGTAGCGGCCGGTGAGGTACCGCACGACGACTGGGGCGAGTGCACCGAAACCGGCGACGAGTTGGATGAGTTCGAAGAGGGAGTCGCGCTCGCCGCTGGTCAAGATGAGGAAGAGGCCGATCACAACACTGGGGAGGCGCTGGAGGACGTCGTCGGCGATGGTGGCCGGGTGAAGCCGCTGCCACCCTTCGCCGTCGTCGGGTTGAGGCACCGGCCAGGAGTCGTCGCCGACAGGAGGCTCGGGTTCGGTCACCCGCCTGGCTCCGCCGCCGGGTTCCCGGGTGCACCGCCGGGGGCCTCCGGGCTGAGCTCGGCGCGGAGACGCTCAGCGACGTCGGCCACGAGATCGTTGACGCTGACGGCCGGGGTGAAGACCCCGGCGGTGCGTACCACCAGCGTCGCCAACTCGTAGTGGCGCTGCAGCGGACCCGAGGTGACCTCGACGAACTGGACCCGATCTCGCGGAATCCCCTTCCACGTCTTCATGTAGACGCCGGATCGGGTCTCAAACGTCGTGTCGCTGAGGCGCCAGCCCAATGCCCGCCAGGCGAGCCGGGTCCAGATCCACCAGACGGCGAGAGCGGCCAGGGTTATCAGGGCGGGTAGAACGAGCCGGGGGAAGGCCAGCTCGACGAACTGCCTGATGACCAGATCGGCGGTGACGAGCACGGCGATGATGACGGGAAGCATGAAGCTGCTGCGCACTCGCCGCACCAGCAACGCCGTGGCCGACAAGGTCGCGAATCCGGGGGCGTCCCACATCGTGCAAATGGTAGGGAGGCACCGGTCCGCATCACACCGCCACTCCGCTGCCGCCGTTGAAGATGCCCGTCTGGTAGTCGAACGCGCCGAGCACCCCGGTTGCACCCGTTCCACCAACCGGCGGGCGTGGTTGGAGGCCGGGGATTCACCGGGGCGTCGAGAGGTGATCTATCGTCCGACCATGGTCATTCCGTTCTATGGTGCAGAGAACCGCGAGATGTTCGCCATTGAACGAGAGGCTATGGACCGCCCGGGGAGGGTTGTCGAGGCACTCGAGGAGATCCTGCCGTCGAGCGGAGTTCTGCTCGACATAGGCGCTGGAGACGGATTTGTGGGGGAGCAGCTCACGTCCGAGTCACGGTCGGTTGTGGCGCTGGAACCTGCCGCCGGGATGGTGAATACACGACGCCCCGTGCGGTGGGTTCTCGGGGTAGCGCAGTCGCTACCGTTTCGCGATGACGTCTTTGATGGTGCCTACTCCACCTGGGCGTACTTCTTCCCGGGGCTCCACGACGTGTCCCAGGGGCTTGCCGAGGTGGTGAGGGTCACGAAGGAGGGTGCGCCGACCGTGATCGTCGACAACGCAGGTGACGACGCGTTCACTGCCATGGCCCCACACGATATCGCGACCGATCTCAGCTTCTGGACCGATGCAGGGTTCAAGGTCGAGATGATCGATACGGCGTTCGTCTTTAGTTCGATAGAGGATGCGCGGCGACTCCTCACGTTCTACTTCGGCGAGCACGCGAAGCCGGCCCTGAGAGTCGAGTATCGCGTCGCGGTGATGGTGCGCAGCTAAGCGGGCACCTTCGCTGGCCTTCCGCCCTGCCATACGTGGGTCACACGATCCGGGTCGCCCCACCCGGAAGAGTCTTCGAGCGGGTTGAAATCGACAGCGATGACATCGGCGTCGTAGCCCTGCCTGAGTTGCCCGGAGAGCGGTGCCTGTGGTCCGAGCGTGTCGGGGCCGTTGGCAGTTGCGGTCTCGATGGCTTCGAGCGCAGTCATTCCCGAGTCCTGGAGCAGCTTGATCTCAAGGGAGTTGCGCCCGTAGAGGTCACCGCTCACGAAGATGTCAGTTCCCATCGCGATCTTCACGCCCTTGGCAATCGCGAGTTTGAGTGCAGCGGCATGATGGGTGGAGACCATCACGATCTTCTCGTATGCGTAGCGAGGCATGCTGCTCTCCATCCCCAGGAGGGCATCGACGACGAACCGTGTCGGCACATAGATCGCTCCTCTCTCCAGCATCAGGTCGGCGGCCTCCTCATCCATGTAGGAACCATGCTCGATCGTCTGCACCCCGGCACGCAACGCAGCCATGATCCCCGGCTTGCCATGGCAGTGGGCAGCGACGTAGCGCTCCGCCCTCCCGGCTTCCTCGACGACGGCGACGAGTTCCTCGTGGGAGAACTGCTGGTGGATCGGATGGTCGACCTCGGACATGACACCGCCCGACGCGCAGATCTTGATGATGCGGGCGTTCTTGCGGAGGTTCGTCCGCACTGCTTTGGTTACCTCGGGCACGCCGTCACACAGGATGCCGAGGTGCGGGAGATCATGGATCAGGTCCAGAGGGATGCTGTGCATGTCCCCATGGCCACCCGTTGTCGAGAGGACGCGGCCTGCTCCGTACACGGTCGGTCCTTCTACCTGCCCGGCGGCGATGGCCGGTTGGATGTCGAGACCGTGCCCCCCGACCTCACGGACCGAGGTGACGCCCCCCATGAGCGTTCGGCGCAGATCGCCGACGGCTCTTGCCGCCTGACGAGCGACAGGCTCCGTCAGCTGCTGCGTGATGTCCGGTTTGGTGAGTCCGACGAAGTGCCCGTGGCAGTCCCACAGCCCTGGTAGCACCGTCCCAACAAGGGACACCTCTGCAGCAGGGGTGTCCGGAGCAGAAGTCTCGGTGCCGGCGTAGGCGATCGCGCCGTTCTCCAGGACGACTACCCCTTGCGTGACGGGCTCGCCCCGCCCGGGAATGAGCAGCTCCGCCTCAATCCGTACTGTCATGGCGCTCCTTTGCTTGGTGTAGGAACTTACCTCGAACGTTGATGTTGTGGAGTGACTAGCCATCTGTCGTCCGGCTCAATGTGCCTTGTGTGGTCAGGTCGCTCGGCGTAGCTTGTGGTGCGAGCATGAAGCTCGGTTCGGGCGTCCCGTGAAACCGGTCGCGACGGCAGGAAGGCAGAACCCGGGGATGGGTCCCCGGGTTCGTCACGTCCCTAGACTGAAACTTTGGGAGGACCCCCGTGAGCAAAGGCCGTGATGAACCCAACGTATCAACCCGGAGAGGTCGAAGCGCGCTGGTACGAGGTGTGGGAGAGCTCAGGTTCCTTCCGGCCTGAGGTCAACCCCGATGGTGAGCCGTTCAGCATCGTCATCCCGCCCCCCAACGTAACGGGCGCGCTCCACACGGGCCACGCGCTCGACCACACGATGCAGGACATAATCATCCGTCGTAAGCGGATGCAGGGATACGCTGCACTGTGGCTCCCGGGAACCGACCATGCGGGCATAGCGACTCAGAACGTCGTCGAGCGCGAACTGCGCGCAGAGGGAAAGACGCGCCACGACCTCGGCAGGGAAGCCTTCATCGAACGGGTCTGGACGTGGAAGGCGAAGTACGGCAGCACGATCACAGATCAGATGCGCAGGCTCGGAGACTCAACCGACTGGTCCAGGGAACGTTTTACCTTCGATGAAGGCCTGAGCAGGGCGGTACGCAGGGTATTCGTCACCTTGTACGAGGAGAACCTGATCTACCGCGCGAATCGGATCATCAACTGGTGTCCGCGCTGCCACACCGCTCTCTCCGAGATCGAAGTCGAACATGAGGACCATGTGGGTGAGCTGATCCACATCAAGTATCCCTTCACCGACGGGTCCGGCTACATCACGGTGGCGACGACTCGACCCGAGACGATGCTCGGCGATACTGCCGTGGCGGTGCATCCCGACGACGAGCGCTACAGAGACGCCGTCGGAAAGATGCTCCTGCTGCCAATCCTCAACCGGGAGATCCCCGTCGTCGCCGATGAAGGCGTTGAGCGCGACTTCGGCACCGGAGCCGTGAAGGTGACACCGGCCCACGACCCGCTCGACTTCGAGATCGGTCAGAGGCACGGCCTGGAGCAGATCGTCGTCATCGACACGGAAGCGAACATCACGCGGGCAGGTGGACCGTACGTGGGAATGGACCGCTTCGAAGCGCGCGAAGCAATCCGATCGGAGCTCAGAGAACTCGGCCTCCTCGACAGCGTGGAGGCGCACTCCCATGCGGTGGGGCACTGCTCGCGCTGCCGCACAGTTGTTGAGCCACTGCTCTCGCTCCAGTGGTTCGTCGAGGTGCAATCGCTCGTCGATCCGGCCATGGACGCCGTCACGAGCGGTGATACCACCTTCCACCCGAGACGGTGGGAGAAGAACTACCTGAACTGGATGGAGAACCTCCATGACTGGTGCGTGAGCCGCCAGCTCTGGTGGGGGCATCGCATCCCGGCGTGGTACTGCGACGCGTGCGGTGAGACGATCGTCTCGATGGATGATCCGACCGAGTGCTCGTGCGGTTCGTCTGACCTCCGTCAGGACGAGGACGTGCTCGACACCTGGTTCTCCTCGGCGCTGTGGCCGTTCTCGACACTCGGCTGGCCGGACGACACCGAAGATCTCGCGAAGTTCTACCCGACGAGCACGCTGGTCACCGGATTCGACATCATCTTCTTCTGGGTGGCTCGCATGCTCAAGATGGGACTCCACTTCACAGGCCAGGCACCCTTCACGGACATCCTGATCCACGGGATGGTGCGCGACGTCGAGACGGGAGCGAAGATGTCCAAGTCGGCGGGCAACGCGCTCGACCCCATCGAGCTCATCGAGGAGTACGGCGCTGACTCCCTCAGGCTCTCCCTCATCCAGGCAGCCGCTCCAGGGCACGACATCCCACTCGTCCTGGACTCCATCGACGCAGCACGAAGGTTCGGAAACAAGCTCTGGAACGCGGTGCGGTTCGTAGTCGAGTTCATGGAAGTGTCCGACGTACCTGCCGACGGCGGCTATCCGGAGGATCCCGGCCCGGAAGACGCGTGGGTCCTCGCCAGACTCGGCGAGGTCACGGCCGAGGTGGACCGCCTCCTCGACGCGTACCGTCTCTCGGACGCATTCGGATTGCTCTACAACTTCGCGTGGGCTGAAGTGTTCGACTGGTACCTCGAGATGGCTAAGTCGATCAGTGGCGCCGACAGTGCCAGGCAGGGAGCGATGCGTCAAACCCTCGGAGTCGTGACCCGTGATGTTCTCAAACTCTTCCATCCGGTGATCCCGTTCGTAACCGAGGAGTTGTGGTCGCATCTCGGAGACGGCACGACCCTCCTCATCGTCGCGTCGTGGCCTGAAGTGCCGCACTCCGAGTCGCCGGCTGAGATCACGTCCCTCCAAGGTATCGTGACCGGGATCAGGCAGTTCAGGTCGCAGCATCAGATCCCCCGCAAGGCTGAGATGCCAGTGATCGTGACCACGAGTGACGCACTACCTCTCTGGTGGTACAACCAGGTCGCTTCACTTACCGGTGCCACACCGCGAGCGGGGGATCGTCCGGATCCAGTCGCCGGGCACACGCGTCTCTCAGCCGATGGAGTTGAGGCGTTCATCCCGCTCACCGGGCTCATTGACGTGGACTCAGAGAGGCAGCGCATAGCCAAATCCATCGCCGAACTGGAAGCTTCGATAGCCAGGTCGCGGACCAAGCTCGACAACCCGAACTTCCGCGACCGCGCGCCGCGAGACGTGGTTGCCCTTGAGGAGCAGCGCCTCGCCGAGACCGAGACCGAGTTCGAAAAGCAGCGAATCCAACTCTCGGAACTCGACTGAGCCATGACACAGGCCCGTGGGTTTACATCGATCAAGAATAGAGACCAGGCCGAAGCCTTCCTCGACGAACGGATCGGCCACGGCGTGCGACCCGGCCTGGAGCGCATCAAGGGACTTCTCGAATTTATGGGCAGTCCTCAGCACACCTATCCATCGATCCATATTGCCGGGACGAATGGCAAGACGACCGTGTCGCGGATGGTGCAGCAGATCCTCGGGGCGCACGGCCTTGCGACGGGCGGATTCACCTCGCCGCATCTCCACACGGTTGAAGAGCGTTTCAGCCTCCACGGTGTCGTGCTCGACCCGCAGGACTTCACAGACGCCGTCGCCGACATTGCCTGGTTCGTCGAGGCGTACGAGCAGCAGTCTGGTGCATCCGTCACCTACTTCGAGGTCACAGCGGCACTCGCCTTCTCAATCTTCTCGACCGCAGCCGTAGACGTTGCAGTTGTGGAAGTCGGTCTCGGCGGGCGCCTCGATGCGACGAACGTGTTGGATTCGTCGGTTGCCGTGATTACGGGCATTGACATCGACCACACCGAGCTGCTCGGTTTCACTACTGCGACCATCGCCGGAGAGAAGGTGGGGATTCTCCACAGCGGAGGAACACTCGTCTCCGGACCGCTTCCCCGCGATGCTGCCGAGGTGATCGGGGAGCGGGTTGCGCAGACCTCGTCGAACTGGATCCGGTTCGGCCCCGACTTCTCCGTCGAGGACGCGGTCGTGGCCGTAGGCGGCTGGCACACATCGATCGAGGGCATCTTCGGCCGCTACGAAGATCTGTACCTCCCACTTCACGGCTACCACCAGGTCGAGCACATCGCCACCTCCATCGCGACCGCCGAGATGTTCCTGGGGAGGGGACTCGATCGCGACTCCCTTGAAGCCGCAGTTGCGTCGATGACGTCACCTGGCAGGCTCGAAGTCGCAGGCCGGCGGCCGCTCGTACTCCTCGACGGGGCGCACAACGTGCAAGGTTTCCGTGGTCTTGCTGCCACGCTTACAAGCGAGTTCCCTGCCATCGAATGGCAGCTCGTGCTGGGTGTCCGGGGCGATCGCGACGTCGGCGAGCTCGTTGCGCCGCTCCGTGGCCACGTGGGAAGGATCTTCGCCACGGCATCTGATGATCCGGAGGCCATCGGCCCGCACGCCGTTGCGTCAGCAGCCTCCGAGGCGCTTGGTGTCGAGGCGACGACCTCTGATTCCCCGAGGGAGGCCTTCGAGCAGGCCCTCACGGCAGCGGGAGCTGAGGGAGGTGTCGTTGTTGCTGGATCGCTCTACCTTGTGGGAGAGCTACGCGCTCCGTCACTGTCGGGCACTGATCGGTCGGGTGAGGCACACGTCCGCTTCGAAGCGGAACGCCTACGCCACGACGAGGACCACGACGAGGACTGGTCTCTTTGACCTGGTTCCCGGTACGCTGCAGGCCATCTCGCGATCGGTGATCCCTCCCCTTCTCTCTAGGAGCTGTGTGATATGGCAATCGAAGACACCTTCGTCATGGTCAAGCCTGACGGCGTTACCCGCGGACTCGTCGGCGAGGTCATCTCGAGATTTGAGAGCAAAAGTCTGACACTCGCCAAGATGCGCATGCTGACGATTGATGACGAGATGGCTCGTCGGCACTATGCCGAGCATTCGGAGAGGTCCTTCTTCGGTGAGCTCATCGAGTTCATCACCTCAGGTCCGGTCGTTGCGATGGAGTGGACAGGGGAGTCTGCCGTATCCGTTGCGAGGACGCTCATCGGCGCGACGAACCCCGCTGAGGCAGCGCCAGGAACTATACGCGGAGACCTCGGCCTCCTGACTACACACAACATCGTGCACGGCTCCGACTCGGTCGAGAGCTCCACCCGCGAATTGGAAATCTACTTCGGCTAGCCATTATCTGGGCTGATTACGATGCGGCGGGTTACACTCATCGGCACCACGCCGGGAAATCACTGATGAAGAACTTTCTGTCATTCGCTGGAAAAGATATGGCCGTCGACCTAGGGACGGCGAATACTCTCGTGTTCGTGCGCGGCCAGGGCATCGTACTCAACGAGCCGTCCGTGGTAGCGATCGATACGCGAACCAACCGACCACTTGAGGTCGGCATGGCGGCGAAGCGGATGATCGGCCGAACACCGTCGTACATTCAAGCGATTCGACCGCTGCGCGATGGCGTCATCGCTGACTTCGACGTGACGGAGAAGATGCTCAGATACTTCATCGACAAGGTGCATACCGGTCGATTTGCCGCTCGTCCGCGCATCGTCATCTGCGTTCCTTCAGGCATAACCGCCGTGGAGCGCAGAGCGGTCGAAGAAGCTGCCTACCACGCCGGTGCGCGAAAGGCGTACACCATCGAGGAGCCGATGGCTGCCGCGATCGGAGTCGGGTTACCTGTGCATGAGCCAACCGGGTCGATGATCGTCGACATTGGCGGTGGAACCACGGAGGTTGCGGTCATCTCCCTCGGAGGGATCGTCGTCTCAAAGTCGATCCGCATCGGAGGAGACGAACTCGACGAAGCGATCATCCAGTGGGTGAAGAAGGAGTACTCGCTCATGCTCGGTGAACGCACCGCTGAGCAAGTCAAGATGGCTATCGGATCCGCGTGGCCGTACGCAGACGAACCCGCCGCAGAGGTCCGAGGGCGGGACCTGATCTCGGGCCTCCCCAAGACGATCGTGCTCTCGAGCGCCGAGATACGCGAGGCGATCCAGGAGCCCGTGGAAGCGATCGTTGATGCAGTGAAGTACACACTCGACAAGACACCACCCGAACTCGCCGCCGACGCCATGGACCGAGGAATCATCATCACGGGCGGCGTGGCGTATCTGAAGGGTATCGACGTGCGGCTCGCCCACGAGACGGGCATGCCGATCGTGACACCGGATCGCCCCCTGCACAGCGTCGTGCTCGGATCGGGCGCGTGCCTGGAGGAATTCGACATACTGCATGTCGTCCTCCAGTCCTCTAGCCGCGCCTAGATGGGCGCCTGCCAGTCCTGATGTTCTCTTCGTCAGGTCGCCGAATCGATCGAGTGACGGTCATGTTCCTCTCTCTTGTCGCTGTCGGATTCATCATGGCAACCTTCGACGTTCGCGCATCGGGTACCGGCCTGGGCGAGGTGATGAGAGAGGGAACCCAGTCGATGTTCACGCCTTTCCAGAGGGGTGTGGATTGGGTGACCCGGCCTGTGATCGGCTTCGTGGATGGTGCCGCGAACCTCGCGGGACTCAGGGAAGAGAACGAGCGGCTTGCTCATCGCGTCCGCGAGCTCGAGACCCAGGTCCAGGAGACCGACGCACTCAAGGAACAGGTCGCGCAGCTCGAATCGATCAGCGGGCTCGAAGTGCCAGAGGATCTCGCGTTCGTGTTAGCGCGCATCTTCTCATCCGGGCCTTCTGCTTTCGACAACGTGCGTTACATCGACAAGGGATCCAACGACGGGATCGTCCAAGGACAAGCTGTGGTGGATGAGGATGGCCTCATCGGTCGTGTCGACCTCGTCTCTGCAGACGCCGCGAGGATCCGCCTGATCACCGACCCTATCGTCTCAGTTGGGGTGCGTGTGCTCGCCACCAACGAGACCGGCGTCGTGTCGGGCATGGGCGATGGACCTCTCCGCCTTGAGATGTTTCGGGCCACGGAGCCCGTGTACGAAGGGAACCGACTTGTGACCGACGGATCTCGTTTCCCCCCGGGGATTTCCGTCGGCACTGTCCGCCGAACAGCGGACATCGAAGTTGGGTTCGTGCTACGCACCGAGATTGATCCCGCGGCCAGGCTCTCCAAGATCGATTATGTGAAGGTCATCGTGGGATGGTCCGCAATCGATGCAGGACTCCAACAGGGTGAGGTCGCATCGACAACGACGACGACAAGTACAAGCACAACCACGACGGTTGGTGGCTGATGAGCAGATCCCGTGTTGTTATCTCCCTCGTCGCTGTCCTTGTCGCCATCGTGATCCAGACAACCGTGTTCGGTTCCGGTGGCATCCAGCCACTCGGCATCGCTCCTGCACTCGTGACCCTTGTAGTCATCGCGGTCTCCACCCACATCGAATCCGAGTATCTGCTGTTGATCGGATTCACGGGAGGCACCCTCATGGATCTCATGGGGAGCGGAACACTCGGCCTGTGGGCGATGACGCTCACCGTCGTCGCATACGCAGCGGGCCGCCTGAAGCGTCGATTCGTTGACGGCCCCTGGATCATTGCGGGAGTTGTGGTCGGCCTGACCGCACTCAGCCAGTTCCTCTTCGTGCTCCTCGCAACACTTTTCGGCCACGGCACGATCACGCAGCCCGGGCTGCTCTCAAAGATTCTGCTGCCCGGAGTCTGGAACCTGATCCTCGCTGTACCCGTCTTCTGGTTCCTCGGGCGAGCATTCGAATCCCGACAACGGGGCGTCGGGGTGCGACGAGCATGATGCGTCTAGGGTTTGTCGGCATCGTGTTCGCTGCTCTGCTTGCAACGCTCGGTCTCCGACTCTGGACGATGCAGGTCACAGAGGCGAGTGCCTATGAAGAACGCGCCGAGAGGCAGCAGGTTCGCGTGGTAACTACGCCGGCTCCCAGGGGCGACATATTCGACGTGAATGGCGTCAAGCTCGCAGGCACACGATCTGCCCTGGCCGTAGTCGTCGATCTGGCGCTCGTCGACGAAGATGAGGTTGATCAGCTCGTTGCCAACCTCGCAGCGTTCCTCGACACATCCGCATCCGAGATTCACGATCAGCTCTCTGTGAGGAACCGGGGCGCCCAGATCACGGTGGCGGAGGAGCTGACGGATGCTCAGGCGGTCTTTCTTCTCGAACACCGTGAGGACTTCCCCGGGGTGACGGTCATTCCTCAACCGATTCGCACGTACCCGCTCGGTGAGATCGCCGCTCACGTGCTCGGCTACATCGGCAGACCGAACGACGAGGACCTTAAGCGCGAGGACGTCGATGGGACCGACTTTGTTGGTAAGGCCGGTGTGGAGCGTTCCTACGATGTGCAGCTCCAGGGGACCGAGGGCATCGTGCAGTACCAGGTAGATGCAAGGAGAAAGATTCTCTCTCTCATCGGAGAAGAACCACCGACCGCAGGTGGGAGCCTCATCTTGACGATCGATTCGAGGGTGCAGGAGCAGTTACAGAATTCGCTCAGGGACGGACTGGCACAGGCGAGGCGGCTGGAGATGGATGAACGGAGAGTGACGCTTGCAGAGATGTCCCGACGTGAGCGGCTCTCCGAAGCGCTCTCCGAGGCCCGACTCGCGGCCGCGGAGGCGGCTCGCGACGCCACCGATGCAGCGACTTCCACCGCCGAAGAGGGCGTACCAAGGGAGCGTGAGGCGATCACGGTTGATCCCGGGAAGGTGCTCGCTTCGCTGTACGACGGTCTCCCGATCGATAGCAACGGTGTGTGCATTCCAGTCGAGCGGATCACTGTTCCTCTCGGAGGAGCCAGCGCACTCTCTGGCATAGAACCCCGGTCTGTGCGACTCGACGCCATAACCGAGGTCGACGGTGAATTCGTCGCAACGGTATCGGTTTCGGGGGTGGTGGAGTCGGTCAGGTTCCACACCTCTTTCGCGTCGACGCTCCAGGTACTGCACATCATGGAGGACCGGATCGTCCTCCTTCACAGCGACCCGTGGTGCCCGGTGCGTGCAACGGGAGTAATCCTCAACCCGAACGACGGATCCGTCATCGCGATGTCGTCTTTCCCCTCCTACGACCCGACGGTGTTCGTCGGCGGCCTGAGTGCCGAGCAGTGGGCGTCGCTCAGCACCATTCGGGCGTTCCAGAACTTCGCTGTGCAGGGCGTATATCCGCCCGCGTCGACGTTCAAGGTCGTTCCTTACGTGCTTGCGATGGAGGAGAACTTCTACCCGATGGATCGCGGCACGGGTGACAAGGAATTCGGTGATCAAACCGCGGAGAAAGTTGAAGCCGTTCCGCTGCTCACCGACACGGACGAGTACCTGTGTTCCGGCGAATTCAGGTTCACGCTCAGTGACGGCTCTGTCCAGACGAAGCGGGACTGGAAGTGGCCTCAAGGGCACGGACCTCTCGACCTGCACGGTGCGCTCGAGGCGAGCTGCAACCTCTACTTCTGGGATCTGGCACTCAGGCTGTGGGAGGAGAGGAGAGACGACTCCGGAATCGACAAGGAGAACCTCCTCCAGGAGTATGCCCGGCTGTTCGGGTTCGGCAGCGTCACAGGCATCGACCTCCCATTCGAGCAGGCTGGCCTCGTACCGGACCGTGCCTGGTTCCGCAACGAGCAGCGGAACAACACAGGCCGCGTACGCTCGGACGACCCCTGGGTCGGTGGTGACCTGATGGACTTCGCCGTGGGTCAGGGAGCAGCTCTCGCCACTCCACTCCAGCTCGCGAATGGCTTCGCTGCGATGGTGAACGGTGGCACTCTCTGGAAGCCTCGTGTCGTATCTCACATCGTCAACGGTGACGGCGAGATCATCGACGACAACCCCAAGAGAGTCCTGTCGACGGTTGATCTCAACCCACGAACGGTCGAGATGCTGCGCCGGAGCCTCCAGCAAGTAGTCAACAATCAGGAGCGCGGAACAGGATGGTTTGCGTTCAAGGACTTCGGAGCGAACGTTGAGCTCGTCGGCGGAAAGACGGGGACAGGCAAGGTCATCAAGACGCAGAGTGGCGACCGTTTCCGACAGGTCGATGACGCCTTCTTCGTCGGAGTCGCTCCCATCAACGCACCGCAGTGGGTCGTTGTCATCGTCCTCGAACGCGGCGGAAGCGGCGGTCGCGTTGCCGCACCGGTCGCTCGCCAGGTACTTCAGTATCTGATGAACGGCGCGGAAGGGGTAACCGAGCTCGCCCCTGGACTGGACGCTGACTGATGGCGCCCTCTTCTCGAGATCGGGTTCCATCGGTGGTTGGCGGACACGGCATGCTGAAGCCAGACCTCATCCTGGTCCTCTCATATCTGATCATCTCCGCCATCGGTCTGCTGATGATCTACTCCGCGACAGCGCCGGGCCTGGAGGCCGCCGGGCGAGATCCGGCAATCGAGTTGAGGTCGCAGGCTTTCTTCGTCGTGATCGGATTCATCGCGTTCGGAGCCATGTCTGCTGCCAGCCTCGTTGAAATCAAGGGGTTTGTCGGCCCTATGTACCTTGTCTCGGTAGTGCTGCTCATCCTTGTGCTGTCACCACTCGGCGAGAGTGAAGGCCTGGCGCAGCGGTGGCTCGATCTCGGCCCTATCCAGTTCCAGCCCTCTGAATTCGCGAAAATTGCTGTGATTCTCATGGTTGCGTCGGCCCTTGCTGCAAGCGAGGTTCCTCTGAAGTGGAACGCAGTCGCGCGGGTTATCGTGATTGCCGGGGTGCCCGCGTTGCTCATCTTCCGCCAGCCAGACCTTGGCACGACGCTCGTGTTCGCATTCGTTGTCCTCGTCGTGCTCTTCGTTGGTGGGGCGACGATGCGTCAGCTCGGGTTCCTGTTCGTTGCCACGGTCGTGGGAACAGTCGGGATCTTTCAGCTCAAGATCATCAAGGCCTATCAGCTCACGCGTCTCACCGCTTTCATCGATCCTGACTCGCACTCGCTTGATCAGACCTACAGTCAGGTCCAGTCTGAGATTGCTATCGGCTCGGGTGGTCTCTTCGGCAAGGGGCTGTTCGAAGGATCCCAGACGAACCTCCAGTTCGTGCCGGTGCAGTCGAGCGACTTCATATTCACAGCAGTCGGCGAACAGTTCGGATTCGTCGGAAGCATCATCGTGATCGGGCTCTTCGGACTGATGTTGTTCCGACTGTTCATGATCGCGGTGGCTACGCGGAGTCGATTCGCGTTCCTCGTGACGGTAGGGATCACAGCGATGATCATGTTCCACGTATTCGTCAATATCGGCATGACGGTGCGCATCATGCCGATAACAGGGTTGCCCCTGCCGTTCATGTCTGCCGGAGGTACGGCATTCGTTGCGTTGAGTGCATCCCTCGGTCTCGCGCACTCTGCCTGGATGAGGCGTGATTTACCGGTTGTGGACTGAGCCCCCGACATCTGACTTTGGACCCCTGACTCGTGGCGTCGGGTATCCGGTAGGCTTCCGTTCCATGCATCGACGAGCAGATCAAGGGTGGATCGAGGTCATTGTCGGACCGATGTTCTCGGGCAAGAGCGAAGAGCTGATCCGGCGGGTCACCCGATATCACCTTGCCAGAGTTCCGACACAGACTTTCAAGCCGTCGCTCGACACCCGTTACGCCGTGACCGAGGTTGTCTCCCACTCAAGGATGTCGACTGAAGCGACCCCTGTGAGCAGCGCGGACGAATTACTGCACGCGGTGCACGACCGAACCGTTGTGGTCGGAATCGATGAAGGCCAGTTCTTTGACGATGACCTTGTTGATGTGGCGGAGCTCCTTGCCGGCGCCGGGAAGAACATCATCGTCGCCGGTCTTGACCTGGACTATCTCGGCCGACCGTTCGAGCCCATGCCCGCTCTGATGCTTCGGGCGGAGTACGTCACGAAGACGCTTGCTGTGTGCCACCGATGCGGCGGACCCGGGCTGTTCACCCAGCGCGTCATGCAGTCGGACAAACTCGTCGTGATCGGTGCCACCGGATCCTATGAAGCTCGCTGCAGACGCTGCTACGACCCGACAGAAGCCTCCCAGCAGACGCTTGACGTCGAGCTGCGCGGGAACGAGTCGACAAGGCGCTGATTTGGCGCCTGCACAGCTATGCTTCAGCGGTCACGCCGCATTCGCGGCTGTAAGTTTTCCGACCCGGGACGGGTATGGCTGACGTTCGATTGCTTGAGACATTGTTAGTAGTTCGACACGCTGTCTCGCGAACTGCACACTTCACATCAGTTGAAGCTGCAGGGTTCTCTGTCAGCCGATGGTTCCTCTGGTATTTCTCTAACACGCGTGCTGAATCGCACGATGTCACTCGAGGGTGTTCCGGTTCGGATCGAACGATAGCGCGCCCCAATGGGCGTTCGAAGGAGTTGATCCATGGGACTCTTCAAGAAGAAGACACCCACCGTCGTCCGCAGGGGCCAGGCAACCGAGGAACGTGTCGAACACATCGTCGATGGCCAGAAGGTCATCGTACGGAGGTTCTCAGCGCCTGATCCGAAGAAGGACTCAGGTACAAAGACGAGACACAGGCCTGGTGGTCAGAGCACCCGTGACAAGGGCCACGGTCGCACACGGACAAAGAACGGTTCGGGCGCGAGCCAGAGGCGGCGACGACCCATCGAGATCATCGAGCCTCCCGAGACTGCACGGAAGCAGATGCTCGTGCGCGAGAGCCCGAGTCAGACCCAGATCGTCGTTCTCGAAGGCCCGGTGCTCGTTGAGCACTACGTTGCTAAATCTGATCGAAAGTCCATCGTCGGAAACGTGTATGTGGGGAAGGTCCGCAACGTGCTGCCTGGTATGGAAGCTGCTTTCATCGACTTTGGTGAAGGAAAGAACGGTGTCCTCTACGCCGGCGACATGAACTACGACGATCATGATCTCAACGGCGAGCCGAGGCGCATAGAGAACGCTCTGAAGGCGGGCGACCCCGTTCTTGTTCAGGTCGTCAAGGACGCAATGGGGCACAAGGGTGCGAGGCTCACGAATCAGATCAGCATCGCGGGCCGCTACCTCGTCCTCGCACCAAGCGAGGAGGTACGAGGCATCTCGAGACGACTTCCCGACGATGAACGGCGCAGGCTTCGTGAGATCGTCGCGCAGCTCAAGCCGAAGGGGACGGGGATCATCGTGCGCACCGCGGCCGAGGGAGCGACGGAGGAGGACATCCAGGGCGACATCGACAGGCTGAAGGCGATCTGGGACGAGATCGACACGAAGCGGAAGAATGTTCCGGTGCCCTCTCTGGTCTATGAAGAGCCGCCGCTTGTCATCAGAGTCATTCGAGAGCACTTCACGCGAGACTTCCGAAGGCTCCTCATCAGCGATCCCGAGATCCATAAGCAGGTGCTTGACTACCTCTCGGGCACAGAGGCAGATCTCCTCGACAAGGTGACGCTCTACAAGGACGATCTCGCCCTCTTTGAGCGGTTCCACGTCGAGGACCAGCTGCGCAAGGCCCTTGACCGTCGCGTGTGGTTGCCTTCAGGAGGCCATCTCGTCATCGATCGGACGGAGGCACTCACGGTCATTGATGTCAACACGGGCCGCTTTGTCGGTTCGACGAATCTGGAAGAGACCGTGTTGCAGAACAACCTTGAGTCGGCAGAGGAGATCGCGAGGCAGCTCAGACTTCGTGACATCGGCGGGATCATCGTGATCGACTTCATCGATATGGAGGACGTCAAGCATCAAGAAGCGGTGTTGCGCAGGTTCAAGGAGCACCTCGCAAAGGACAAGACACGTACACAGGTCTTCGACGTGTCCCATCTCGGACTTGTTGAGATGACTCGCAAGAACGTGTCTGCGGGACTGCTCGAGTCGTTCTCCGACACCTGTGATCGCTGCAACGGACGTGGTGTACTTCTCCATGAGGAAGAAGTAGCGACAGGAGTCCCTGCCCATGACGCAGGAGCGAAGGATGAGAGCTAGACAGGTGATGACTGTACATAGGCGCCTGTTAAGCTTGTGGTTCGTTCCTGTTGAGGGTTCGTATCACCGCGGCGGGACGCAAGAAGCCTCGCCACAGGGAAAGACTACCTAAGGATTATGTACGCGATCATACGCGCCGGCGGGAAGCAGGCCAAGGTTCGAGAGGGCGATGTCCTCGACGTTGAACGCATCAAGGGCACAGGCAAGGTGTCGTACACGCCGCTGCTCATCGTTGCCGACGACGGTTCCATCGTGTCGGACCCGGCGACACTCAAGAAGGCGTCCGTGACCGCCGAGATCATCGGCGAGGCGAAGGGCTTGAAGATCGACATCTTCAAGTACAAGGCGAAGACCGGCTATCGACGCCGTCAGGGCCACCGTCAGAAGTACACCACGATCAAGGTCACAGCGATCAAGACCCCGGGCGTCTCGAAGAAGAAGGCGGAGCCCGCAGCCGCTGCGAGCGACACCGGGGACCAGGAGGCGTAACAATGTCGAAGACCAAAGCAAGCGGTTCATCACGAAACGGTCGCGACTCAGCGGCAAAACGACTCGGCCCGAAGGTGTTCGACGGCCAGATCGTGAACGCAGGTGCCATCATCGTTCGTCAGCGCGGCACGCGCATCCACCCTGGAGACAACGTTGGTAAGGGTGGCGATGACACGCTGTACGCTCTCGAGCCCGGAATTGTCAAGTACGGTTCCCGCCGGGGCCGGCGCCAGGTATCGGTACTCATAGGCGAGTAGCCCGCCTCAAGAGCACAGAATCAGGTTGCGCGCTGACGCTCGTTGCGAGAAGTCAGGCCTCTGTGCCCTGTGTTCGGTGCCGCGTACCCTATCTTCACTCACATGTTCATCGACCGCGTAACGATCAAGGTTCATGCAGGTAATGGCGGTGCTGGCGTCGCGTCCTTTCTTCGTCGTAAGGGGCTCCCCAAAGGGAGGCCGAATGGCGGATCGGGAGGCTCAGGCGGGAATGTCGTCCTCGTAGCGGACGTCGCCGTCCCCACACTGCTTCGATTCGAACGTCACCCCATCTGGAAGGCGGCGAGCGGCGTCCACGGCGAGGGTGAGCTTCGTCACGGCAAACGTGGCGACCATCTCACTCTGACGGTGCCCCTCGGGACGACCGTCAAGGACAGTGACGGTGTCACTATTGCTGATCTCGTCGAAGACGGCCAGGAGGTTCTGATTGCCCGCGGCGGGAGAGGGGGGCGAGGGAACGCGGCGTTCGTATCTCCGCAGCGCAAAGCGCCGACTTTCGCTGAGCAGGGCGAGTACGGGGAAGTTGTTGATCTCCATCTCGAGATGAAGCTCCTTGCCGACGCAGCTCTGATCGGTTATCCGAATGCGGGTAAGTCCACGTTGATCGCTCGCGTGTCGGCAGCGAAGCCGAAGATAGCGGATTACCCGTTCACGACCCTGACGCCCAACCTCGGTGTGGTCTCACTCGGTGATCAGGAGCTCGTCCTTGCGGACATCCCCGGTCTCGTCGAAGGTGCGGCTTCAGGGAAGGGCCTTGGCCACGAGTTTCTCCGCCACACCGAGCGGGCACGCGCCCTCATAGTGCTTCTCGATCCTTCAAATCTTCAGGACGACACGCCCAGCCGGCAACTCGAGGTGCTGATGCAGGAGCTCGAAGCGCACGACCCCCAGATAGCGGCTCGGCGGAAGATCATCGCGGTAGCTAAGGCAGACGTACTCGAGGAGGGAGAGCTCGCGGCTCTCAATCTCCCGGAGGACGTCTCGGTGTTCTCCTCCCTTACCGGGGAGGGTGTCGAAGCACTCATGTATCGCATTGCCGAAGTTGTCGCTGAGGTCGAGAGAGAGACACCCGAGCGCGAGGGCTACGTGCTGCACCGTCCCCTGCGCGAGGACTTCACCATCAACCGCGAAGGGCTCGTCTGGGTAGTTGAGGGACTCTCGGCGATCCGAGCGGTCAACCTCTCTGACCTCACCAACCCCGAAGCAGCCCAGTATGTCTCGGAGCGACTCGTGCGCAGCGGGGTCGTGCGGGGCCTCATCGACGCTGGAGCAGAGGCAGGTGACGACGTGCGAATCGGCACGATCGTCTTCACGTTCGATCCGGACGTAGAAGACATCGAGGAGGATTACCTGTGAGGCGCCCTGTTGCGGCGGGCTCCCCCGTCGTGGTGAAGATCGGTTCTTCGAGTCTCACGCGATCCGACGGAGGTCTGAGCGATGCTGCCGTTGCACGGGTCGTCGGCCACGTCGCGGCTCTCGCGCAACGAGGCCATCCACCGGTGCTCGTGACTTCAGGATCCATCGCCGCAGGTTTCCCGTTGCTCGGCATGGAGAAGCGGCCCACCGAGATAGCGCAGCTCCAGGCCGCTGCCTCCGTCGGCCAGACGAGACTCATGGAACAGTACGCGTCCTCCTTCTCCGATCATGGATTCACCGTCGGCCAGGTGTTGCTAACAAAGGACGTTCTTGGAAACAGGGCGCAGTACCTCAATGCCAGGGCGGCGCTGGACCAGATGCTCTCCTTCGGCGTGATCCCGATCGTCAACGAGAACGACACGGTTGTTGTCGATGAGCTGAAACTTGGGGACAACGACCAACTCGCAGCCCTCACCGCGCATCTCGCGCGTGCGGGGATGCTCGTGATCCTCACGGACACAGATGGGATCTACACGGATGATCCGCGCTTCAGCGAGAACGCTGAACTGCTGTCGGCTGTTGAGCACACCGACGAGGTGCTCGACCGCGTCCGCCGTGCCACAGGGAGGGGAGCGCTTGGCAGCGGCGGCGTTGCAACGAAGATCGCTGCGGCACGCATGGCCGCCTTCTCCGGCATCCCTACCGTGATAGCTGGAGCAGACACGCCAGACGTCGTGGCTCTCGCCGTCTCCGGAGAGGACGTCGGCACGTGGATCGATCCGCGTACCGAGTCGCTCTCGGCGCGCAAACTCTGGATCGCTTTCGGCCTTGCGGCCATCGGTTGGATCAGTATCGACGAAGGGGCGGTCAGTGCGATCCGAGACGATGGAAGGTCGCTCCTTGCCGTAGGAGTCACGCGCGTCGCAGGGGAGTTCTCCAGGGGAGACGCGATCGAGGTCTTCGACGGTGCCAGGACACTTGTGGCGAAGGGAATCAGCCGCTTCGACTCGAGTGAACTCGCATCCGGAGCAGGGAGCCACAGCTCTGCGATCGGCGGAGAGGTCATCCATCGCGACGATCTGGTCGTACTCACGTAGAGAGCCCAGCCGCCACTCGTGAGAGTGGAAGGCTCCACAGCGGTACGATGCATGCCATGGAAGACAACTGGACCACACCGGCGCAGGTACGTGCGGCGCTTGAGGGCGCCGGATACCTGGCAGATGACAGGATCGCCCAGGTGGTGTTCCTCGCGGTGAAGCTCCAAAAGCCGATCCTTGCAGAGGGGCCTGCGGGGGTCGGGAAGACGGCTCTGGCCCTCGCCCTCGCGGACGCAACGGGTCGTCGTCTCGTCCGTTTGCAGTGCTACGAGGGCCTCGATGAGGCGAAGGCTCTCTATGAGTGGGACTACCACAAGCAGCTCCTCCGGCTGCAGTCTGACGAGGGCGTGAGGTGGGACGAAGTTGAGGGAGACATCTTCTCCGAGCCCTTCCTCCTTGAGCGTCCTCTGCTCGAAGCGATCAGATCCGAAGATCCTGTCGTGCTCCTCATCGACGAGACCGATCGTATCGAGGTCGAGACGGAAGCGCTACTCCTCGAGGTGCTCGACTCTTTTCAGGTCACGATTCCCGAATTGGGAACAATCCGCGCCGTGACACGGCCGATCGTCGTGCTCACATCAAACAATACGCGGGAACTCTCCGAGGCGCTCAAGCGACGGTGCCTGTACCTGCACATCCCATACCCGACGGTGGAACGAGAACGTGCGATCCTTCGCTCACGTGTGCCTGAACTCCCCGAGCAGTTTGCAGAGAAGATAGCGAGGACCGTTGCGTCCATCAGACAGATACCGCTGCGTAAGGCACCTTCGGTGTCCGAGACCATCGACTGGGCGCGCACCCTCCTTGCTCTGGGCATCGACGAGGTCAGTGACGCAGCTGTGGCATCGACGCTGAACGTGCTGCTCAAGCATCAGACCGACATCGAACGCACGGCGAAGGAGCTGTCGCTCGACATCGACGCGGACGTCCGACCGGAGTGATCACCGCGCTCGCTGAGTTCGTTCACGAGCTGCGGGCAGTGGGAATCCCGGTCTCGATGGTCGAAGCGATCGATGCAGCGAAAGCGATCGAGCACACCGACCTCGCGTCTCGGGAGAATCTGCGTGCAACCCTCGGCGCGACGCTCGTCAAGAGTCCCCGCCACTACGGGGCGTTCGATCGAGCGTTCGACGTCTACTTCGGTCTCGCTCCGATCGGTGAACTCGGCAGCGAGGACGGGGGTGGGCCAGGAGCTGGAGATGGAACTGCTGAGGGGGGCGGAAGAGGGGGTGGCGGCAGCGGGGACCTGCTTGACGCCTTCGTCGAGGCGCTCGTCTCTGGCGACAGTGGGCGGGTTCGAAGCCTTATCGCACTCGCGGTTGATCGCCACGCGGCGATGCAGCCGGGGAGACCCGTCGGGGGGAGATACTACGCGTACCGTGTACTCAGGCGCATTGACACCGATGAGTTGCTTGCACGCCTCCTCGCGGCGCTCTCGAGCGGATCCCCTTCGGGTGAGATCGATGACCGCATCGACCATGAACGGGCAGAAGCTCTCGTCCAGCAAGTACGCGACCGATTGGAGCAGGAGATCACCGGTCGTCTGATCTCTGATCGCGGTCGGAGCCAGGTTGCGGGCAACAGGCGCCTTCCTCTCGTGGAGGACATCGATCTGATGCACGCGACGCGCGTCGAGATCGAGGAGGTCGAAGCGGCGATCAAGCCTCTCGCCCGCAAACTCGCGACGAGGCTCGGGCAGCGCAGGCGTCACGGTGCAAAGGGTCGGCTCGACGTGCGGCGGACGATTCGCAGATCGCTCGGTCATGGAGGAGTCCTCCTTGACCCCCGGTTCAGACCACCGAGGAAGTCAAAACCGGAGATCGTCATCCTCTGCGACGTCTCAGGCTCCATGGCCACATTCGCTCGATTCACGATGCAGCTCACATACGCGATCGCGGCGGAGCTCTCCAAAGTGCGTGTATTTGCATTCATCGACGGCCTCGATGAGGTGACGGAATTCTTCGGCCCGGACACCGACTTCGCCGATGGCCTGATCAGGATGAGCCGGGAGGCTGACATCGTGCGTAGGGACGGACACTCGGACTATGGGAGCTCCTTCACCGAGATGTGTGAGAAATACTCGGATGCGGTGACGTCGCGCTCGACGGTCATCATCACGGGGGACGCGAGGAACAACTACCGTGATGTTGGGCTCGAGGCGTTCGCACAGATCGTCGATCGGGCCCGTTCGACGTTCTGGCTCAACCCGGAGCCGAGGCGCTTCTGGGACACCGGTGACTCCGTCATGTCCCAGTACGGGTCGATCTGTGACACGGTCGACCAGGTTCGCTCCCTGCGTCAGCTAGAGGCTTTCGTCGAGCGAGCAGCGTTGCGGGTGGGAGCCAGACCACGAATCGTCAACTAACACGAATTCTTGTGCGGAGGGCTGACCCATGTCGTAGGACGATCGGGTTTGATCGCTGACACGGTGGCAGAGGCAACGGTCTAGGAATCGTTCAGTCTCTCAGGTACGTTGTTCGCAGTGGCAGCGGTGTAGGTGTTCCGTGACCCGAGTGCTCCTCGTATTCGTTCTCACGTGGCTGCCCGTCGCTCCGGGGTGTCCCGGTCTCGATCTGCCGCCCGACGGTGAGATTGTGCGCCCCTTCGCCCCTATCGGGCGGTGGGCGGGCCACTGGGGTGTCGACGTCGCAGCGACGTCTGGATCTCCGGTCCGCGCTGTCGGCGCGGGCAGTGTGCGATTCGCTGGAGCGATTGTCGACAATGTCACGGTCACGATCGACCACGGGGGTGGGTTCGTCACGTCGTACTCGTATCTCGTTCGAGTGACGGTTCGCAGGGGCGACCGTGTCGAGACAGGATCGATCATCGGGATTTCAGGTGTTCACGATGAGAACGAGGCCTTCCATCTCTCGCTTCGAGCGCAGGGGAGGTACGTCGATCCGCTCACCGGCCCGCAATGCATGTTGGCCCCTGCTCGTGGCCTCTATCTTGTGGGCGGCGAGTGAACCTATGCTGTGACGCGTGCAAGGGATCCTCGGCGGCACCTTCGATCCGCCCCACATCGCTCATCTCACGATGGCCCGAGCCGCGTACGCCCAGCTCGGGCTTGAGGTGGTGCGTCTGATGCCTGCCGGCGATCCGTGGCAGAAGCACGGCACGGGGGTCACTGCCGCGTCGCACCGCTGGGCAATGACCGGGCTCCTCGCCGAGATGGACGAGAGTTTGTTGGCTGACGAAACCGAACTCGTCCGGTCCGGTCCTTCGTACACGATCGACTCGATCAGCCAGCTCGGCGAGAGATGCGTCCTGATCCTTGGAGCGGATGCTGCCCTCGGGATATCGACATGGCATAGGGGAGACGAGCTCGTTGATCTCGTGGACCTCGCAGTAGCTCCACGGCCAGGAATCAAGATTGAGGATGTCGAGCGTGCTGTTGGCCGCCCGGTGACGGCACTCGATATGAGCCCGATGGAGATCTCGTCGACACAGATCAGAGGGCTTGCCGCCACTGGCGGCGACTACAGGCATCTCGTACCGGATTCGGTGTATGCATACATCGAGACGAACCGGTTGTACGTCTCGATGTGATTCTCGTCGTACGTCGTCCCTATCATCCGTGTTGATGAAGAGAAGTGCACCAAGCGCCACCCCGGACGCAGTCAGAGCCGCGAGGGCAGCCGCCGAGGCAATCGACTCGAAATCTGGTCAGGACATCGCCCTTCTGGACCTCTCCGATCTCCTCGTTGTCACGGACGTATTCCTCATCGCCACGGGAACGTCAAGACGGCACGTTCTCGCACTCATCGACGCGACGGTTGAGGCGCTCACACTGCTCGACCGGCGACCGATCCGTAAGGAGGGGGCCGACCACGGCGAGTGGGTACTGCTCGACTACGGCGACGTCGTCATCCACGTCTTCGACCAGCCAACACGGGACTACTACGAGTTGGAGAGGCTCTGGGCGGGTGCTCCTCGAATCGAGTTCAGCCCCATATCCGCTACCCCCGACGCTGGGTAAACTTCCCACTCGCCAGGGGCTGTAGCTCAGCCTGGCAGAGCACTTGACTGGCAGTCAAGGGGTCA
>JASJXX010000144.1 GCA_030123765.1 Actinomycetota bacterium
GATGGCAGCGATGCAGGCGGATCGCCTCCTCATCGAACAGTTCTTCGAGCTGGAGTTGCTCGCCGCGTCTGTGGGTGATGAGAGTGACGTGGATGCGAATCCGCTGCTCACGTCCTTGCGTACGGTATACGGCCGGTTGGCCACGTTGAGCAGCGGCGTTGTGTGGTTCGACGAGAATGGCGACGTCGTCTTCGCAGAGCCTGAGAGCTCGACACACCTCGGTACAAACGCTGATCGGATCAGGAGCGGTGTCGCTTCGAGTGTACGGAATGTGTCGATGCCATATCTTTCTCCAACGACAGGCCGTGTCGAGGTTGCCCTCAGCGTGCCGGTGTATCGCAATGATGGCTCGAGGCAGGGGACTCTCGTCGGCTTGCTCGATCTCACAGAGCCGCTCGTGACGGATCTCGTCGAGCCCGCAAGGATTCTGGGTTCCACGGGTCATGCCGACCTCGTGGATGAGCGAGGCCTGGTCCTGGCCTCGACGAATCCGAACCACGTGCTCAAGGCGGGAGATCATCCAGAACTCTACGACGCGGTTGCACGGGATCGCGTGCCGATCGTCGAGCGTGTCCCGCATAGCGCAGATGCGTCGAGTCTCGATCAGTCAGCGTGGCACGTCATGGCGTATGCACCTCTGCGTACCGCACCATGGGGTGTGGCCATGGGAGCGAGTGAAGCCGAAGTTTTCGAGCCTGTTTCGCGGCTGCGAACTCGATTCATTGCCATCGGTGCTGCGAGCCTGGTGACCTTGCTCGCCGGTGGTGTCCTTGCGCTTGGTCTGGCCAGGAGAACCGATCGGTCTGACGACCATATCTACTGACCGACCGACAGTGGCAGCGCCATGATCTCAGACGAACAGTCACACTCATGCTGTCGCCCGGCCAGATGACTCCATGAATGCCAGAGGCCTCGGACGACGCCGTGACCGGCGGTCGCGTAATCGCCCGAGGCTTGTCCGGCTGGTCTCAGCCGGTGGAGAAGATGTCGGCTGTCATAGTCGGACCGTGCGTCGTGCAGATCAGCTTGTAGTGGCCGGTCTGGTCGGCAACGAAGCTGACCGAGTACTCCCGTCCTCTGTTCGCCATGAACGCATCCACAACGGTGGATCCATCCGGAGCTTCGACGTGAATCAGATGTTCGTCGCCGTTCACCCCGAACATGCGAAGAGTCACGTTGTCGCCCTCCGCAACAGTCATCGCACCGGGAGCGAACATGTAGGTGGCTACCTGGAACTTGGCAGGGTTGTCTGCGTCGTAGTCGCCGGGCGCCTTATACCCGTATCCCTTCGACAGGGTTGTCGGATCGACATCAGGTGCAGGGATCCCGTCCGTTGCCCCTTTGACCTCGATCAGTTCCACATCAAATAGGACGTCCCCGGGCTCGGCTCCGCTGCCGCTGCTGCACGCAGCAACCACGAGTGCGCTGATCGCGACGATCGTGACCAGGTATTTCAATCTCATCATTCTCCCTTTCAGTCGGTGCGAGATGGGAGCGTCATATCGCCCCTATCGGCTGGGTTCATCGTATGGGATGCTCCTGCTGGTGGGTAGGGACAGGGGTCGGAAAGTCTGTTGCCCCAAGGTCCGGTCGGTTTCCGACCTTGGTCCGAAGGAATTCTTCGTATAATGGATTAATCCGACGTGT
>JASJXX010000145.1 GCA_030123765.1 Actinomycetota bacterium
CTGAACGTGGCAACGACGCAGCCCTTGAACGTTTCCTGTCTCGCCTCTAACCGAGCCGAAGCTCGACGCGAGGTACCATGGCTCGCCACTTTCGCCGAGAACGAGACATCAGCCGCACAATGACGTCAGCCACCCCATGACATCCCACGAGACAAAGACCGGTGCTCGCAGCGGCTCAGGCCCGTCTCGTACAAGGACAGGATGGTGGGTCGCCGTAGCCTTCGCCGTGCTAGGGGTCGCAGTGGTGCACCTCGTTGCGCTGATCGGGGGCAGAGGCCCCGTCCTATACAGCGATGCGCTCGGATACCTGGGAAACGCCCGGTTCCTCGCAGGCGGCGCGCCCCCCACCTTCGACGGCTCGTTCTCGTACTCCCCCGGTTACTCCGTGGTGCTCCTGCCCCTCTACTGGTTCACGCAACACCCCGACGTCATCTGGGCCGGTGCTGTACTCATGAACGTTGGTTTCGCGACGCTCATCATGGCGCCCTCATACCGGCTGGCTCGCGCCGTGTTCACCCTCGGCAGGTCTCAGGCGCTCCTGAGCTCCGTGGCCGTATCCCTGACACCCGCGCTCATCCTGCAACCGGGGAGGATCTGGGTCGAGACGCTCTTCCCCCTCGTGTTCATGTTCGCGCTCGTGGCCGTTCTCTCGCTCTTCGCCACACGAAGAGCGATCCCGGCGGTGTCGTCCGGCCTGCTCGTCGGATACCTCGTTTCGATCCACGGGCGCGGCATCGCCATTGCCGGCGCGCTCGTCGCCATCCTCCTGCTCGGAGTCCTGTGGCGTCGGCTACCCCCGGCCAAGGCACTCCTCGCCGTAGGGTCGATGGGTGCCGTCGCTATCGGCGATCTGGCACTTCGGTCCTATCTGAGAGGCGAGCTGTGGAACGCCGCAGAGGTACCCCTCAACACGGGGTCCGCCACGAGGATCATCGGAGCGTACGCACCCGACCAGCTCATAGCGACACTCTCCACCGCACTTGGGCACCTGTGGTACGTCATCACCGTGTCTTTCGGCGTCGCTGCGGTCGGTGTCGTCGCCCTCGCACTTCTCGTTGCTCGCTCCCCTCGTTGGCGCCGAGCAAGCAGACCGGCCCAAGCATGCGCACTCTTCGCCCTCCTCGCTGTCGCCGGTGTTGTGTTCCTCTCAGCCGGGCTCCTCACCAACGTGAACCGTGTGGACCATCGCGTGTACGGGCGCTACCTCGAAGGCGTCACACCGATCCTCGTCCTCGCCGGCACCGCGTCGCTGCTCAAGGTGCGTTCCGCCTGGCGTATGTTCGCTTACGGAGCCGTGATGATCCTGGTGGCGGGTCTCGCCCTGTACTGGGTCCGCGGCTCGGAGGAGTTCGTCGGGAACGTGCAGAAGTTCACGATCCCCGGGCTCCTCGGAATGCAGGCGATCGTCGACCCGTCCAACGGCGTCTTCCTCGATCGGCTGAACATTCCCGCGATCTCCGTCCTGGCTACGGTCATCGGGGTCGCAGCCGCATTCGTGATTCGCCGACGTCCCACACTCGGTGTCGTCGGCGTGATAGCACTCACCGTCGGCCTCACCTTCTTCGGGAAGGTCACATCTTGGGACCCGTTCGCATCGTTCTGGTACGAGGCGTACGCCAAC
>JASJXX010000091.1 GCA_030123765.1 Actinomycetota bacterium
TCTCTCTCTCCCGTCGACTCAGTACGCGCCGCCGAGCTTCGTGTGGTCCCAGCTCGTGATCTTGGTTGGCTCGACGATCACGACCGTGTTCTTCGATGCGAATCGGCCGAACATCTGTGAGAGAGCTGCGTCATCGAGCTCGACGGGCTCGTCCCCTGAGAAGGGATAGCGAGCAGCGAGCCGACGGTAAACGTCGAGCACGTACTCGGGGTCGGTAACGAGCTGTGCGATCCCCCGGATCATCACACCCTGAAGCTGCGCGTACGTGGCGCCCTCCTCTACCAGCACGGAGAGGCGAGGGTCGCGCAGGAGGTTGACGATCTTCTGGGACTTCGTGAAGGATCGGAACACGACCTTGTCATCATCCATCGTGAACCACATCGGAGCCTGGTGGGGGGAACCGTCCTTGCCGAGCGTCGCAAGCTGGAGCACCTTCGCGCCCTGAGAGAGGAACGCGGTGATCTCTGTGCCGGTCATCGTGATATCTCTTCGAGCCATGGCCGTAACCTAGCCCGGATCAATCCTCTGAGATGGTGATCTCCAGCTCTCCGTCTTTGAACTTCGCCGTGAAATCGATTTCGTAATCGTCACGGAAGCGCTCGAAGGACACTTCCACCTGCTCAGGCCCCTCGTAATCGAGATCCCACGTCCAGCCCAATTTCGGGATCGCAACCACGTAGAACACCGACTCTGGACACCCCTCACCGCCGCTCGCCTCACCGTCGACGGCCTCGAGGACGGCGCCCAGAAGGAGCGGCTCCTGGCCGACCTGGACGAATTACAGCGCACCACAGACTTCGTCATCAGAGAGGCTCGCAGGCCGGTGCGTAGGGAGGAGGAGGAGTGGTGTGATCTTGCGGTGGTCGCCGCAGAACGAACCGACTTCTGGTACCCGCTCGCCATCGAGTAGAACCGGCAGTTCAGGCGTGACATCACGACGGAACCCGTGCCCGTCGCGTTGCCGACCGGTGATGTCGAAGCAGCGGTTGACGCCCTCATCGAGAACGTGCTCTCGCACACTGCCGACGGCGTCCGGCTCGAGGTGTCGGTCGAAGTTGTAGATGAAGAGGCAGTGTTGTGTATCGAGGACGCGGGAGGAGGCTTCGATAACGGCTCGGCCGTTGAACGTGGAATCTCAAGCGGTGCGTCGACCGGCCTTGGCCTTGACATCGTGCGGCGAACCGTCGAAGACGCAGGAGGCACCCTCGCTCTCGGCGAGTCGCGTTCCCTGGGTGGAGCAGGAATCGTGATCAGGCTCCCGCTCTCCTCCGGCTCCTGACGGAGCGTCGTCGCAGGTAACGCCCGCGCTCTGGCCTAGCATTGCGTCACCTGGCAGAGCACGGGCGACCCCTAGGGCGGACGAGGCTCACCATGCCCGGTACGCACATACGGTACGAAGTCCCCCAACCGTCAGGTGGGGAGAAGGGAACCGAACTATGGCTACCAAGGTCACTGCCCCATCGATACTCGCCCGTAAAGGCGGGTCGAAGATCAAGATGGTCACCGCCTACGACACCCCGACCACCCGGATAGCCGACCGCGCGGGAGCAGACATCATCCTCGTCGGTGACTCCGTGGCGAATGTCGTACTCGGCTATGACGACACGCTCGCGGTCACGGTGGACGTCATGATCCATCACATTGCCGCGGTGACGAGGGCCACTCCCAACGCCCTCGTTGTCGGGGACATGCCATGGCTCTCCTATCACACGTCAGAGCAAGAGACCATTCGTAATGCTGGCCGCTTCATCCAGGAAGGCGGTGCTGGAGCGGTGAAGCTTGAGGGCGGCCGGAAACGACTGCCGATGGTTGCCGCCGTCCTGAGTGCCGAGATCCCCGTGATGGGCCATATCGGCCTCACACCGCAATCGGTGCACACGATGGGTGGCTACCGGGTGCAGGGGAGAGACGCCCACGCAGCGTACGAGCTGATCTCGGATGCCCATGCGCTCGCCGATGCGGGCGTGTTCGCGCTCGTGCTCGAAGGCGTTCCCGATGTCGTCGCGGAGATCATCACGGAGGGGATCTCGGTGCCGACGATCGGTATCGGTGCAGGCGTCAAGTGCGACGGCCAGGTACTCGTGTTCCATGACGTGACCGGCCTCGGGTCCGGTGAGTCCCTGCCCAAGTTCGTCAAGCAGTACGCGCAGCTCCAGGACGACGCGGTAGCGGCCCTCGAAGCGTTCTTCGCAGACGTCGAGTCCGGCGCCTTCCCATCCGAGGCGCACACGTATCACATGCCACCAGAGTCCGAAGCGATCCTTCGCAACCTCTCTCGAGACGCGGACTATCTGATGGCTGACGAGGCGATGGAGCAGTAGCTCTACGACGCCTCGCCCTGACGGAAGGTCATGTCGCGTAGGTGAGCTTCACGACGCCGTTCGAGAAGGCGTTCGACTCGCGTAGGGTGAGCAATCCATCGAATGCTTCGGCTGCAATGGGCGTCCCTCCGCCGAGTAGCAGGGGCATCACGTAGAGCTCGATCGTGTCGATAGCACCGGCGTTGAGTCCGTCAGCTACGACCTTGCCGCCGCCGACGATCCAGAGTCGCCCGTCGGTAGTCTCGGCGAAGGAGCGGATCGCATCTCCAGTGGGTTCGGACGAGAACGTGATGTCGGCGCCTTCGGCTTTGGGCAGATCACGGCTTGTCAGCACCAGGGTGGGCAGCGTGCCGTAGGGCCACCCGAAGCCGAGAACCTGCTCGTAGGTGGTCGAACCCATCGCAAGGGCTCCGACTCCTGCGACGAAGTCGTGAAAGCCGTAGTCGTCGGATGCGAAGTCATCGAGAAAAGATACGGAGCCATCCGGCCCGGCAAGGAACCCGTCGAGGCTCATCGCGAGGTAGGCAACATTGTCTGATGCCATGGGTGCTATCTGTACCGGTACTTCGCTGGGTGCTCAGGGTCTTCGACAGCAGACGGAGTGCCGCTTCGAGAGTGGTGCATGCCAGCATCGTACCTGACGTCGTACCGGGACACGCCCGTTAGCGTTGCATCCATGCGGTGGGTCCTCATGTCAGTCTCTGTGGCGATACTCGCGGCGGCGTGCACAACGGTGTCCCCCGAACCAGGATCGGCGACGACGGCGCCAATCCAAGTTCCGCCCCAGCTCGTCGACTACCGCACGGCGATCGTGGAGGTAGGGGACCGACGCTTGCTGCTCGCCATTGCGGACTCGCCCTCGCTCCGTGCCCAGGGACTCATGGGAGTCACCGATCTCAGAGATCTTGACGGAATGCTCTTCTTCTGGCGCCACGATGGTGACGCTTTCTGGATGAAGAACACGGTGATCCCACTCGACATTGTCTGGTTCTTCGAGGACGGCACCTTCGCGGGGCGCGCATCGATGGTGCCATGCACTCAGGATCCGTGCCCCACCTACGCCCCCGACACTGGGCTCAACTTCCGCTTCGCCATCGAAGCGAACCGCGGTGACCTCGACTTCGTCGACGAGTCCACCGTCATCGTCTACTCGGACTGACCTCACACCGGTCCTGCGCCGACTCTCAACGGAGACGGTGAGCGGCCTCAAGCGGTTGAGAGCGGAGTACTGCTGTCGGCGCTTGGCTGAGCTCGAATGTACGAGCGAATCAGAAAGCGAAGGGTTCCTTGTGTCCAACTCACGAGTTGCTCTCTCCTGCCTAACGCGACCTCTTTATGTAGCTGTGGTGACAGGCCTCCCCCGTCGCTGGGGTAGTTAGGGGTACCGAGTCGAGCGATGGTCTAGGCAAGGGCGCAGCCGATGTGGCCGGGTACAGCTAGCGGTTGGAGAACAGGTATCTCAACCCAGATGCGACGAAGGGACCAAACACGTCGAAATGGCCGTGACCCTCGAAGACCTTCGTGGACATGAACAGGCTTTCGTAGCCCCTGTCTTCGAGGAGTGACGTGAATCGCCTGACGTGGGAAACCGAGATGATTTCCTCCATGTAGCTTGCCGGTGACTGCGGTGAGGGTTCTTCTTCGCTGCCAATCCCAAGGAAGAGTCTCACTGGTAGGTCCCCGGACTTCGATGCAAGTTCTTGTTCAAGATCGTACAGGTGCCCATTGCCAAGGCCCAGCGAAGGACTGCCTATGGCGTACCGCTTGAAGTTCTGAGGCTGGTGCAAAAGAGCGTAAAGAGCGAAGTGTCCACCGGCTGAGTGACCCATCAGCGTCCTGTCATCGGGGTCAAGGCGATATTGCTCTTCGACCAGTGGCACCAGTTCGTCGGCGATGAAACCTAGGAACTGCTCAGAACCGCCGGTTTCGACTGTGCCATTAATGCCGAATGCTTTGGCAATGAACTGCTCGTAGCGTTCATCAATGGCCGAGGTCAGATCTCTGGCCCGTCGTTCGAAGAACTCTCCCAGACCGTCCCCGTAGTTACCCTCCAACGGGTAGCCGATGCCCACGACAGCGAACTCTGGGACAACACCACCAAGCTGCATCAGTCGGGCCAACCCGACCACTGCCTCAAACGCCAAATTTGCGTCAATCAGGTACACCACGGGGAAGGTCGTGTTCGGGTCGTCGAAATACGACATTGGAAGGCCTACCGAGATCTGATAGACATCACCGGTGTGCTCCGAGGCAACATTGAAGACTTCAGACGACTGAATGCTTGCGGCGGTCATGCGGCACTCCCTTCTCAAGGTGGGATTGCCGCACAATACATCGAATCGAGACCACCAGACCACCCATAACCGGGGTCGGTTCTAGGGACGCTCACCCGGAATATTGGCGAGACGGGCTCTCGCTGCAGCGGCGGAGAGCGTCTCCTCGAAAAGGTCCGTGTCGAGATCAAGCGGTTCGAGTGTTGCTCCCCGCCACATCGTTCGAGGAGTCGAATAGAAGTCCGCTCCATATACGTGAAGTGCCGCTGTCCACTCCCTAGTTGGGTTCGCAACTGAGTGCACCACGTCAGAACCGAGGCCAATCACGTCTCGCTCGGTGATCGTCTTGCCTGTGTGCGGTTCAATCCTGCCACCCTCGATGCGCCGATAGAACTGGTTGTCTTCACGCCCTCCGTATATCCCAATGACAGCCCACATGTTGTGGTCATGGGGAAACAACTCGACCTCGGGCGGCCAGACAATGTGAAGCACGGTGAGTTCGTCGGAGCGATGCCAGATCGTCGTCATCGGATCATGCGTCAGATCGCCGACCTCCGCGGAGATTCCCGATGGGTTAGACACAGCCCGATCGACGATTTCCTTCACCTGTTTGTGGGCTGGGTCTCCCGATCGGACCGCAGTCAGACAGTCTGCAACGAACTGATCCCTGTCGAATCGTGCCATGGACACGCCCCTTCCCTTGGGCTACAGGCACCGACTCTACATGGCCTACCCCAGCCTGCGATGAACGGCATGCCCATATCGAGCACCTATGCGCCCCTTATGGA
>JASJXX010000092.1 GCA_030123765.1 Actinomycetota bacterium
AGTGATTCGGTGATGCTACCGACGACGCCCGAGAACAGGTAGTAGTCGCGACTTGGGAGCTGTAGCGTCTGCGCCGGAGGCTCGAAGCGTGCCACACGACGCCACGACCGAATGCGGTCTACCACACCACGCATCCGTCCATAGCGACGCAACGTGAGCACGGCGTCTCCGGCGGGGTGGATCGCCAGAGCGCCCCAGCCGTTCCACACGCAGAACCACACCTGATTGGGAGTTGACGTGTATTTCGCAAGCAGTTCGCTGAGACGGTCGGCGTATGATGGGGGCAACGAGCCGTCGTCCGGCTCGTGATCCCACAACCCGGGAGAACTCCCACCGGAGTGCTCCCAGACACCTGAGACGTTCGGCCACTGCATCTCGGGATGGATTGTCCTGCCATTGGCCGCGGCTATCTCCGACCAGCGGACGGGTACCTCGCCGTCACCCTCCCTGCGGTGCGCAGGGTGGAGCAGCCTGGCATACGACTCGAATCCCTCGGGGACGATCGACCCGACATCGACCCAGAAGTCATGTATACAGTCGACGACCCAATCTGCGGGTGTCAGGTCCTGCTGCAATTCAAGCGATCCTATGCGCATCACCACGAGGCTACACGCACTGACCATCCCGGACTTGGTGGCGCACGCGTCGTCTCGGTCGGTGCGATCGACCGCTCATGGCACGTACTGCTCAGCGATCTGGACTACGACGCCGTCATCGAGCGTCAGCCAGACGATTGGTGGCGGCCAACCCATCCACGACCAGCCGAGTTGTTCCTCCGCCGACCCGGGGTTCTCCATCAGCATCGCGAGGGCGTTGGCGTCGACGGTTTCCTCGATGATGCCCGGCCCGCCGCTGCCTGCCCAATGCGCCTGAAGTGTGATGATCGTCGCGGAGCTGATATTGAACTGAGATGTGGCGGCATCAATGTTGCGGATGTAGAAGTCTCTGCCGAGCTCACTTCCCTCAGGGAGCTCGCCATCTTCGATCGCGGCGATCCGGGCCTCTTCGCCGGTGAGCCACTCGGCGTCGTCGGAGGTCAGTGTCCAGGTGCCGTCTGATTCCTGTGAGATCTCCGTTATGAAACCGAACTCGACATCGAGATTCGGATCGACGATGACGGTGATCTCCACGGACGAGGACTTCCCGGCGTCATTTGTCGCCGTGATCGTGACCGTGTGTGTCCCCGGATCAAGCGAGAGTTCCGCTGGGAATCCCGAAGCGCCGGAAGGATCGGTGTACACAAAGACCGCGGCGCCATGAATGGTGACGACGACGGGCTGGTCGACCCATCCCGACAACGAGACAGCTCCGGTCTGGCTGTAGATAGTGGCGGCGCCGCCGAGCGTGATTACCGGCGGAGCGACTTCTGTCTCCCCCAGCAACTCTCGATACCGGACCTGGAGCAGGGCGATCCGATCCTGGAGCGCAGGAACGGCGCCCAACTCAGCTTCCCGGTACTCGCGAGTGCTGTCGATGATCGCCTGGCGCCGCCTGGCCTCTGCGCCTGAGATGTCGGCTAAGCGCAGTACAGACTCGTTTTGCTCGATCACCATGTCCAGGAACCAGGTATCCGCTGCGATCGTGACGGCATTGCGCACCTCGATGAGCTTTTCCAGGGCATCCTCCGCGGCTTGAAGGGCAGCAACGTCAACGTCGTCCAGGCCCTCGGTCGTGGACTTGAAGCGCTCTGGGCAAGAGCGTGGATCCGCAACGATCATCCAAAGGGATTCGGCTGCTTCCTCGGGCGAAGGGAGGGATCCATCTGAGCGAACGGAGAGATCGGTGTCCATATCGATGAAGTCCCTCGCCAAGTCAAGCATCGGTGTACTCGACTGACTCGGGCCGTATCCGACGTCGCAGATCGCTTCCAGACGTCTCCGCCACTCCTCAGGATCGTCCTGTACCAAGCCAAGTTGGTTGACCCAGACCGAAGCGGCGTTCGAGAGCCGGATGTCCTCGGCGGAGAGTGCAGTGGTTGTAGTGACAACGTTTGGGGGAATCTCCGTTGGCTCTTCCTCTGGTCCCAGGTAGATGAGGGCCATGTCGTCGGGGGAGGGGGCGACGCGCTGGGTCGAAACGTCGCGCCACGACGGCGCCGCATCCATGTCGGCCAGCAGTCGTTCGAATCCTTCCTTATACCGGTTATCCATCGAGTTCCTCCCGAAGCTTGGTTCGAGCGAGATGGAGATACCGTCGCACCGTCCCTGGTCGGCAACCCATCAACTTCGCTGCCTCAGACGGCGTGTACTCCTCATAGAACACGAGGAACGCCGCAGCTCGCTGTTGGGACGGCAACCGCTCGATG
Organism: Actinomycetota bacterium; assembly: GCA_030123765.1. Classification (GTDB taxonomy): domain Bacteria; phylum Actinomycetota; class Acidimicrobiia; order Spongiisociales; family UBA5794; genus B3-G11. Next base: position 2,306 of record JASJXX010000092.1, read on the forward strand.
ACGTCGATCACATGATCCTCGACAGGCTGCACAGCACCGTCGAGAATCCCGACGCGGACCACGGGCTGTCGGGTTGTTTGCCGACGCCGCGTCCTGACCTCGTTGAGAATTGACCTCATCAGGTACTGCTTGGGATCGCGAAGACCACCCAACCCGCCGGGTCGAGCCAGCACACGGGTCACGACCGTCGATACGGCATCCTCAGCAGTGTTCCGCCCAACAAGGGCTGTTGCGTAGCGCATGAGATCCAACCGAACCGTTTCGTAGATATCCGACTCGCTCATCACCCCATCCACGCTCCCCACCCCCTCAGCGTTGCACGCGATCTCGCGAAGCGTATGGTAACTCCACCGATGCAGGCCGTCTCCTCGTGTGATCCGCGGAATTCGTCTTCACCGGTGGCACCCAGATCGGTTGTCGGTGGCGACGTACTGTTGTGAGGTGGACGTGCAACGGATGACCAGGTTTCGTCAGGAGGCTGCTCTCTACGAGAGCCACCAGGTCGAGCTGACCCGGTTCGCCACTGCACTGGTCGGACCCTCGGATGCAGCCGATGTTGTTTCAGAAGCGGTCTCGTCGCTTTTACGAAGCGGGAAGCTCGAAGAAGCAGACAGACCCGAGGCGTTGATGTATCGAGCCGTTCTGGCGAAGGCCCGTTCGCATCAGCGGAGTTTTTACCGCCGACGTGCCCGTGAACGGCGATTCGCGGACGAACTCATCTCCCATGATCCGGAGCTACGTCCGGATGTGGTGGATGCGGTAATGCGTCTGAGTCCCCGGCAGAAGGCGTGCGTGTACCTCACGTATTGGGAGGATCTGTCTCCGTCCGGTGTGGCCGAAAGGCTCGGAATCGGGGAGGGAACCGTCAAAGGCTATCTGGCTCGCGCCAGGGCACGGCTACGGGAGGTGCTCGATGAGTGACCAAACCACTGACATGCTGCGTCGAACGATGAAGGCGATCACCGAGATCACGCCCGAGGCGCCTGTTATCGAGACCGTCTCGGACAGCCCTGGTTGGAGGCGTTCTCGCACCTTGAGTGGTGTGCCGCCGAGCGGGTGGCGTGGCCCGGCGACGGCGCTCGTCGCCGCTGCCGTAGTGCTCGTGGTGGTCGGTGTCGGCGCGATGGGCACAACCTTGCTGCGCTCCGGTGATTCCACACGCGGTGTCACCGGCGATCCCACCGCAGTTGCGTCGGTCGAGGGCTGGGTTGTGATGGCCTTCCTTGCCGACAACGCTGACACTGAGACGATCATGAACGCCTTGGCGACTCGACCTGGGGCGATAGGCGTCAGGTATGTGACGAAGTCAGAGGCTTATGCTGAAGCGTTCGAGCTGTTCGCTGACGACCAAGCGATGATTCGCGTACTTGAAGAGATTCCAGACCTCATTCCTGCTTCGATCCGAGTGCTCACCGACGGCCATGCTCGCTCGCAAGCCCTTGCCTCCGACGCGGCCGAAATGGCCGGCGTCGTCGCCACAGACCTGTACTTCGGCACGCTTGAGGAGTACGGCCTCTCCGTCGAAGAAATCCTGGCGTCCTACGGACCTGCCTCGGGCAGCCCTTCCGAAGAGACGTCGCAGATCACGGATACCACTACCACTCTTCTCCCGGGCACGCCGATTGATCTTGAACTGTCGGCCTTCATGGAGGAGCCACTCATCCATGATCCTGTTGTGGTCTTCCTCACGGCAGACCCTGATGAGAGCCGGCGTGACGAGTTCGTTGCGGTCATCGGGGTGGCTGGCAGTACCGTAGGTGCGTCCCTTCGTGAAACTCTTACCGTGCGTGCACGGGAGCGCCTGAAGCAGGACGACGAAGCGTTGGCGCTCCTCGACGAGTATCCCGAGATCATTGAACCGCTCATCTGGCGTTCGTCTGCGATCTCTGGGGCCAATCGGCAGCGATTGGTGGAGCAGCTCTCGACGATGAGCGGTGTCGCGGCCGTACAAAGCGTTGCCGGGCTCAACACGATTGCTGATACGGATCTTCCTGATGACGCTATCAAACTTCGCTCCTGGTGGCGCGCCCAGATGTATCGGGAGATCGCTCTCACCTGCTGCAACATGAGCAGCGTCGCCGATGGTGAGCTTCGTGCCTTCCTTGTCGGCCTGACGCCGTTGGAGAGGAGTCCAGTCGATCTTGAAGAGTGGAGACAGATCGCTCAAGACGCCTGCACGAATACGCCGCTCTCAGATGATCTTGGCATGGACGCTGAGTCCCTCACGGCAGAGCTTCGAGTCGTCATTTGCAGAGAGCTGATTCCTTGGAGAGCGCAGCCGCTTGATGACTCGACCAGAGCTGCATCAGACTAAATCGCTGTCGAGGATGAATACGCTTCGTAGCAGGGCTTGGTGAGTCATTCGGAACCGATCGGGGTCGCCGTCTCTCCTCGCTCTCTCACCTGGCTCGAGGGATGGACCAAGAGCCTCGTTTTCAGGCAACGTTGAGAAACCGGCGGATAGCCTCACGAATGATCTCACTTGCGGTGGTGTTGTTGGATTCGGCCCGGGCTTCGATTGCTGCCCGAAGTTCCGGATCCATCCGAACCGGTACGACGTCTGCCGGTCCTGACCCCATCAGCGGTCGACCACGGCGTCTCGCCTTGAGGCTCTCGATGTCGCACTCGGTCTCGTCCGCTTCGGCTGCGAGGCTGTCGAGGTCTCGGTCTGTGAGGGTGCGGCCACTTCGGGTCTTTGGGTCGGTCATGAGGTGTCCTCGGTAGGTTGTGGGAGCAAGTCGTAGAACGTGGAGGATTGCATCGTCGGCGATTCCGTGGTTGCGGGCAGTACGATGGATTTCCACATTGCATTATTGTAATACGAAATCATTGGAGATGGAACCTCTCTGTCCAGCGTGTGCGCCGTTGTACCGGTCCATCGTTCGAAGGGCGACCCGATTCGGTAACGATCAGCAACCCGGCACCGAGGCGTCACGTTGCAAGCGACAGCGAGAAACTGACGGGCGGCCTCACGGATGAGGTAGTCCGCACTTCTTCGATACTGTGCCGCGCATGAAGATA
>JASJXX010000093.1 GCA_030123765.1 Actinomycetota bacterium
CCGTAAAGGGGCGAGTCGCCCATGGCTGATCAGGGTCTCTCTGTCGGCCGCTGATTATTGATTTGATCGTGGTGTGATCGGTCTCACACGGCTGGAGCCGGATTCAGGTACGATCGCCTTGTGGTCAGGTTCGTACACACCGCCGACTGGCAGTTGGGCATGACGCGTCACTTCCTCGACGCTGACGCACAGGCCCGATTCTCCGCTGCTCGCATCGAGGCCATCCGGTCGATCGGTCGACTTGCCATTGAGCGAGAGTGTTCGTTCGTGATCGTCTGTGGCGATGTCTTTGAGACCAATCATGTAGAACGGCAAGTGATCGTGCGTGCTTTGGATGCGATGGCCGAGAGTCCCGATATCAAGTTCTACCTGCTCCCCGGAAACCACGACCCTCTGACCGCATCCTCCGTTTTCACCTCGCAGACCTTTGTCTCTCGGTGTCCAGACAATGTCGTGGTGCTCGACGCCGAAGGATTTACAGAAGTTGAGACAGGCGTCCGACTCGTATCGGCGCCGTGGACGAGCAAAGCGCCTCTTGAAGACCTCGTCTCCCGCGCCGTTTCTCGGGTTCCGGCTGGTGACGACCTTTACATCGCGGTCGGTCACGGCGCCGTCGACGTACTCAGTCCTGACGCCAACGATGTCGCCGTTGTCCGGCTTGAAGCTCTCGAGTCTGCTCTAGCGGACACACAGCTTTGCTACGTCGCGCTCGGCGATCGCCATTCGACGACGTCGGTTGGGACGAGTGGGAGGGTCTGGTATTCAGGTGCTCCTGAGCCGACGGCCTTTCGTGAGAAGGACCCGGGAAATGTCCTCGTCGTCGAGATAGGGAACGGTGTAATAGATGTGACGGCGCACCGTGTCGGGGAGTGGGAGTTCCGCTCGCTGGAATTCGACTTGCGAAGCTCGCAAGACATCGATCGCCTTGATTCTGACCTGTCCGATTTAGAGGGCAAGTCGGAGTTGATCGTGCAGCTCACCCTTGTCGGGCAGCTCTCGCTCGGTGACAAGATTCGCCTCGAATCGATACTCAAGCACTTCTCCGACCTCTTCGCGTCGCTCAACACATGGGAGCGCCACAGCGACCTTGTGGTACTTCCCGACGATGACGATTTCACGTCTCTCGGCCTTTCCGGATTCGCCCAAGATGCGCTCGGCGATCTCGTAGAACTCGCAGAGGGTGACGAAGCCGAGGCTCAGGTCGCTCAGGATGCCCTCGGGCTCCTCTACCGCCTCGCAGGGGGATCCGCGTGAGGATCCGTCGCATCAAGGTGCTCAACTACGCCGGCATCGACGAAGCCGAAGTGACATTCCCCGAGACCGGCATCACGATCATTGAAGGCGTAAACGAGATCGGCAAGACATCGATGATCAAGGCAGTTGATGCGATCCTGGGCTACCTCGATTCTTCCTCGGCGCGCCCAATCAAGGAAGCGATGACGGTGGGCGCGGATGTCGGCCCCGAAGTCGAAGTAGACATAACGGCGGGCGAATACGAGTTCACGTATCGCAAGCGATGGTTGCGAAAAACCGAGACCGTTCTTGAGGTGTCCGCTCCGCAGCATGAGCAGCTAAGCGGTCGGGAGGCCCACGAGCGGGTCGATCAGATCCTTGAGGAGGCGGTGGACCTTGATCTCTGGAAGGCGCTCCGGCTCGACCAGGGAGCGGGCTTGTCGCAGGCGAAGTTCGAGGTGTCCGCCCTGGGCCGCGCATTGGATGCCGCGGCAGGCGGCGACGTGGCAGGGGACCGCGAAGACGCGTTGTTCGACCGTATCGAAGCCGAGAATCTGAAGTTGTGGACCGCCGGTGGGCGGCCCCGAGGCGATCTGGGCAGCATCAAGAGCGACCTCGAGGCCGCCCAAGAACGAGCAGACGAAGCGAACGCTCATCTCCAAGATCTGGACGACCATGCCGACGAGATTCAGCGCCTTGATGCAGCAGCGACGAAACTCCAGAAGACTCAATCGGATGCAGCACGGAACGTGAACGAGCTTGCCGCGCAAGTTGACGAGGTCGCGAAGATCCGGCAGGCCGCGGAGCGATCAAAGGGAGAGTTCGAGCGCGCCCAAGCCGTGCATCTGAATGCACGGAGCGATCGCGAGAGGAGAAGCGAACTCGTTGACGCCATTGAGACAGCGGTGGACGATCTCAATGACGCCGCGCGAGATCTGGAGGAGTTGGCGCCGGCCCGTGAACTCGTGCAAGCCAGGCAGAAGGATGCCAAGGAAGCGTTAACGGCGGTTCGATTGGCTTCTGTCGAGGAGAGGCGGGTCTACGAGCTTGCGAGGGACGACCGCGATTATCACAGGCAGCTCATTGAGATTGAGCAGTTCACGGAGCGCCGCGATCGCGTCAATGACGCTCAGGAGCGCTTGTCTCTCGCTGAGGATTCTCTTGAATCAATCAAGATCGACGCCGAACTGCTCGAGAGGATCGACGGAGCGCACCTTGATCTCGCCGAAGCGAAGGCGGTCGCCGCTCGCTCGCAGCCGACTGTGGCCATCAAGGCGCTCAGCGCGATTGCATTGAACATCGACGGGGAGGACATCGAGATGGTCGCCGACGAGGAGCGATCCGTCCCGGTGAGCGGAGAGACCCGCATCGTGATCACGGATGTGACGGAATTGTCGGTTCGCGCCGGCGAGGATGACGGGGATGTCGTGACGCAGGTGGAGCAAGCACAGGAGCAATACGATGAGCTCTGTCGACAAGGTGGTGTCCGAGACTTCTCCGATGCGCGGGAACAGGTGGACGCGCGGGCACATGCGGAACGTGACCAATTCGATGCTCTCAAGATAATCAAACAGGACCTTCGCGACCTGACGTCTGATGGTCTCGCCGGAAAGGTTGGGCGGCTTACAGATAGAACATCACGGTATGTGCAAGACCGCGAGACAGCGCCGTCGCTTCCGAAGGACTTCGACGATGCCAAGAAGACTGAACGCAAGGCGAAACAGTCCGCAGCCACAGCCGAGGACGAGGCATCCAACTCGGAGATCCTTGCGCAGAAGACCACCGAGGCGTTGCACGAGTTTGATGTGGCCGACGCCAGTCTCCGGGCCCGTGTCGAGATTGCCGAGAGCACTCTTGCCTCAGCCGAGAAGACCGTCGCCGAAGCACGGAGCGAACGAAGTGACAAGAAGCTCCACAAGGCAGAGGCAGCCGCCAAGGCTGCCGCCGAGATAGCCGAGACCGCAGCAGCCGATGAGCAGGAGCGGTTGAAAGGCGCCGATCCAGATAGCGTCCACGCTCGTTTGAGCAACGCGGAGGCGGTGTTGCAGCGGTGCACCGGCGACCTTCGAGAGAACGAGGATCGAAGTAGAGATCTGCGCATCAAGCTGTCTGTGGAAACAGAACGGGGACCGGCGCAACATGCAGACGAGGCAGCAACCTCCCTGTTGGAGATCAGCCAGAGACACGACCGTATCGAGTCGAAGGCTGCTGCGACACGGCTTCTTCACGGCGTTTTCAAGGAACACCGCAACATGGCGCGCCAGCGCTACAACCAACCGTTCCGTAATCAGATCGAGCGTCTTGGTCGGATCGTGTACGGGCCGAATTTTGAGGTGCACCTCGACGACGATCTCTCGATCGCCCGCCGGACGCTTGACGGCACGACCCTCGACTTCTCCCAGCTCAGCACGGGCGCACAGGAGCAGCTCGGACTTCTCGCTCGACTCGCCTGCGCCACGCTCGTCGCAGACGAAGGTGGCGTACCGGTGATCTTCGACGATGCACTCGGATGGACAGATCCAGGGCGCCTTGAGCGGATGGGTGCCGCTATCTCAACAGCAGCCGAGGATTGTCAGATCATCATTCTTACGTGCGTGCCGGACCGATACTCTGCGGTCGGCAAGGCCAGCACGGTCACACTCGATTAGCTCGATTCGTCTCATGTAGCACTGTTGTCGATACGTGTCCGATCAACTGTGGTTGTCTCCCATCGGTACCGATCGCAGCTGTGACATCACCCAGATCCAGGAACCGAATTTGCATATCGAACGCACGAGCCAGGCGATCCGAAAGGTCGTAGACGGCAGCCAGCGCGGTGTCGTTCCAGCTGGACCAGTAGGGAGCGGGTCCCATCACCACAAGGTCCGGCCTGCCGTCCGTCACAGGCAGGCCGTACCGCTCGCGGATCTCGAATGCGAAGTCCTGCGCGTTCGCCTCCACGATGGCGCAGTATGTAAGAGCCTCAAGCAGCGCCCTGAGCGGCGTGTCGCCTTTGGATTTGTTAGTTGTCACCTTCAGTTCAACGACAGCCACGCATCCTGATGCGGTAAGCGCCACGATGTCAACCTTGCCGATTCGAGCGTCGGATCGTCTGGCCTTGAGCGGGACTTGGTAGTCCAGCAGCCTGAGTCGGTCCGAGTCACCAAGCGGGAGGGCAGGGCTGTCGTTGCACAAGGCGATGGCGAGGTGTTCCTCCAGTCGTGGGGAAGTTCCGACGGTCGAGGGCACTCCCGAGTGGCCGACGAAGTACTTCTTGCCCCGTGCGTGACGGTGAGGAGCGGTGCCACGTAGCGCCTCATACATTGCATGGAGATGATCGACATCGATTGATGACGCTGTTGTCGCGAACTTGGACACGCGTTTCACGTCTCGTGACTGAGCGAACTCGATGAGTTCCGTCGAGATCGCTACTTCGTCAGCCACTTGGGCCTGCCACAGATCCAGCCGACGTGCAGCTTGTCTGCTGACGTCGCGCGGGTTACTGAATCGAGTGCGGGTGATCCCCCGAGGGCGCTTACGAAGGCGCTGTAGTCGTCGAACCCTTCGTGGCTAGGGGCCCATGAGTGGACGAGCATGGCCGCCGTTTTGGCGTTGAATCGTTCTGCCTCGATGATCGCTGACGCTGTCCTGTGAAGTAGCTGGTACCGAAGGGGGGAAGCATCGTCAGTCGTGATCCCGAGAAGATTGCACAAGTGTGCGAGTCTTGTCTCCTTCCCTGACGAGGGATCGGCTCCGAGCCAATCAACAACTGTGTTGCCGAAGGGCTCATCGACCTTGCCCTCGATTGCAATGGATACGAGGCCGCTGTTACCGGTCGCCAGGACAAACACGTCAGTCTGTGAAGGGCGTCTACCGCCAGGTAGTGGAACCTCGTGTTCGGGGAAACCAGCAATGAACTGCAGGTCATGGAGCTCGCTGAACGGCGACTCGTCGAGCACAGTGGCGACCTCGGGTGGGAATCCTTGAGCGGACTCCCAACAGTGGGCGAGCGTGCGAGCAGACCTACCCGTCTTCCAGTGCTTCACTGGATCTCCGAGAAGTGCTTGCCAGGACGCTGGTCCTTCGGTGGGGATGTAGAAAGTCATG
>JASJXX010000037.1 GCA_030123765.1 Actinomycetota bacterium
TTCGACCTATGGAGTGCGTCCGGGCTCATTCGTAAACTTGTCCGGTGATAGATCGAGTAATCCTTTTGTATCTGCGGGCGACCTCAACCGCCCGCACTGCGTTCGACGGCGGAGACGGCGAAGACGGCGCGAGCATGGTGGAGTATGTCCTGCTCATCACGCTCATCGCGATGGTGGCGTTCATAGCGGTCCAGTTGGTGGGTCAGGCGCTCGGGGAGCGTTATGACTCGATCGCTGCGAGCGTGGGAGACGCCTAATCCGTCTCTGAGAGACCTAAGAGGGCCTCTGCCGCTGCTTCAGCATCCTGAGCTCGTACCAGTATCTGAGCGCCGCCCCCCAGGATTGTGAGGGAGGGGAGTGCACCGCCAGCATCATCTGCGACCAGTTGTGCTTTGATGCCTAACGCCTGGAGCTGAGCGAGCGCGGCGTTCGCTTCGAACCTGCTTGAGAATCGTGCGACTTCAACAATGTCTGACATATCGCCTCCTCGGTCTCAGTGTGGCACACGACGCGGATTGTGGTCGACGCGCGGGTTCAGAAGTATCCTTGCGCCATGGTCAGCCTGTTCGACGGAGGATGATGATGAAACCCGACGCTCACCTGTCACCAGAGACACCGGTTGACCCGCCTGCCGGGTACCGCGAGGACCTGGATCGGGTCGTGCCGCTCTCTGACGGCACCGCGATCCGGATTCGGCCCATCGTGCCGGACGACATCGAACGGTTGCGTAACGCCTTTGCAGCGAGCGACGCGGAGACGATCCGGCGACGGTTCCTCACCGGGGCGCCTCCAACGGGCGACAAGCGTCTCAGATACCTCGTCGAGATCGACTATTCGACGCGCCTTGCGTTGCTTGGCCTCGACCTTGACGGCAACAGTGTTGGGATCGCCCGCTACGAAGGGTCGCGTGGATCTCGAACCGCAGAGGTCGCGATCGCGGTGGATCTTGCGTGGCGTCGACGGCGTATCGCCACGGTGCTTCTCGAGGCACTCGAGGGGCCCGCGCTCGAGAGTGGATTTCTTCGATTCGAGGCCATCTACGCACCGGACAATCGTGGAGCTGCTGATCTCTTCGAAGGGCTCGGCTACACGGGCCGTCACCTGGATGAGGGTTTGGTGTACGTCGTCAAGGCGCTTCCATGAAGCGTTAGCATCCTGGTTGTGCTCGTAGCGGATCTCTTCAACGAACTCGATGAACTGTTCCCCTTTATGAATGCTCCGGCGTGGGATCCCGTTGGGTTGCAGATCGGCGACCGAGACAACGAGGCTGAGCGGGTTGCTGTGTGCCACGAGGTGACGGGCGATGTCGTAGATCGTGTCCTTGCACTGGGTGTTGACACGCTCGTGAGTTACCACCCGCTGCTCTTCGATCCGGTCGTTGAGCTCATCGACGGACCGGGTCAGGTAGGGCGTGCGATCCGGCTCATTCGTGGTGGAGTCTCACTGATCGTTCTCCACACAGCAATGGATGTTGCCTCGAACGGCACGGGAGACGCGCTTCTCGCTGTGTTAGGCATTACGGCACAGGGGAAGTTCGGGAACGTCGACTCGTCTTCAGAACACCAGATTGGACGTTACGGCTCTCTCGCTCAGCCACTCACGACATCCGAATTTGCAGTGTTGGTTGGTGATCGTCTGGGCGCTGCGACGCGCATTGCAGGCGATCTGAACAAGTCGGTGAGCAGCGTCGGCGTTCTGCCCGGGTCCGGATCGGGCTTCATCGTGGAAGCGGCTGCGATCGTGGATGTGCTCGTTACCGGAGATGTGAGCCACCACCGAGCCCGAGAGGCGGTCGAGAGCGGAGTCGCGGTGATCGACGCCGGGCACATACCGACTGAACGTCCCGGGGTTGAGTCGCTGTACGCTGCAGTGCGTGATGTCGCAGCCGACGCCGAGTACATAGACAGCGACCCGCATCCTTGGGAGGCATGACGTGGACCAGTTGAAGAGTCTTGAGGATCTCATCGAACTCATGGACCTCGATCTCCAGATCGACAAGCTCCTTGACCGGAGAAATTCGCTTCCACAGCTCAGCGAGTACAAGTCTGCCCACGAAGAGGTGGAGCGCCTCACATCGGCGCGACAGGACGCGCAGAGTGCTTTTCAGGAAGCCGACCGCGGGCTCGAAGAGACGAATCGGGATCTCGAGATTGCAGTGGAGAAGGCGGCGTCTGAACAGAACCGGCTTTACGCAGGTGGCCTATCCGCACGAGATGCTGATTATCTCAGGCGCGAGGTTGAGATGCTCTACGCGAAGGTCTCCAAGATGGAGGACCAGGTTCTTGAGTTCATCGAGGCCACCGAGCTTGCGGAAGCCGACACGGAGCGGCTCGCTCATGAGCTGACGCACGCAAGCGAGGGGAGAGAGCAGCTCGGTTCGGAAATCACAGAGCAGTGGCGTGGCATCGACAAGGAGCTCGCGATCAAGGAGGATCGTAAGACACACACGATTAGCCTGATCGACGAATACCTCGTTGAGATCTACGACGAGCTTCGCGGGGTGAGCGAGGGCCGTGTGGTCGGCAGGCTCGAGAATGACACCTGTGGCGCGTGCCACCTGAAGCTCTCCGCTGCAGAAGTGGCCCGCGTGATCAAGCAGGATCCTCCGAGGTGCATCCATTGCAGGGCGATCCTGGTCGACTGAGACATGTTGTTCTGGCATGTCGGCGGAACCACCGCGTTCGTGCGGTACGCATTCCGCGACGAGGCGATGGACCTGCGCTTCCTCGTGTTCGGAGCGCTCCTTCCCAACCTCATCGATACTCCGATCGCGGCAGCGATGTGGCCTCTCTGGCAGGCGCCGAGGCTGTGGTCCCACAGCCTCCTCTTCAGCGCGACGGTCATGGTCCTCGTGCTCCTCGTCACGAGACGCGGTCCCCGACGGAAGCAGTGGATGCTGCTCGCAACCGGGATCCTTCTGCACATAGCGTTCGACACGATGTGGGCAGAGCCAGAGACGCTCTGGTGGCCCTTCCTCGGCTGGGAGTTCACCCGCGGGGCCTCCGCAACATTCGGTGTACACCTAGCGGGGGTGCTGAGAAATCCGTGGGTGTGGTCGGGCGAGGCGATCGGGCTGCTCTATCTGGGCTATCTGTGGAGAGCATCGGGGCTCAATGATCGTCGCGCGCGCCATCTGCTCGCGACGACGGGGAGGGTCTCAGCCCCGATCGACCGTCGTTAGTTGTTTGCGAAGGGTCCATGCGCGGTGCGTCATACGGACCGTTAGAAACGCGAGAACCACAGCGAAGATCTTACTGAGCGCAGTCTCGCTCATCGACAACGCCAGGCGCGCCCCGGCGAACGCGGCGAATATCCCCACACCACCCGCAACGAAGGCAACGTTCCACACCACTCGTCCCGCACGACCGTGGATGACCGCTCCGACGATCGCGGTAGGCAGGATGATCGCAAGAGACGTGCTCTGTGCTTCGAGCTGACCGAATCCGAATATCGAGACGAGGACGGGTACGAAGATGATGCCGCCGCCGACGCCGAGTGTTGCCGCGAGGGTTCCTGCAAAGAGGCCCAGCAGGACGAGGCCTACGATCTCGACGATACCCATCAGAACCACATCCTGATGGCAGCGACACCTACGACGACCGCGAACGTTCCAGCGAGAAGGTGTTCGGGAACCCTGTGCATCCATCTGGCTCCAGCCCACGCCCCGACCGCGGCGCCAACGAAGACGAGCGCTGCAGTGGGCCAGCTCGGGTTGCTGTTGCCTGCCATGGTGCTCAGCGCGGCTGCAGAGGAAGTGACGTTGGTGGCAACCGAGGTCGCAGCGGCGGCGTACTGGTTGAGTCCGACGAAGAGAACGAGGCCAGGGACTTTGATCACTCCGCCACCGATGCCGAGAAGTCCGGACAGAAAGCCTGCCACGATGCCAACGATCGCTGCTTTGATCCAAGGGAAGTCCACGCCGATACCGTAGCGTCGTCGTGTTGGTGATCTCCATTGGTAACCTCACCGTGTGCTCAAGAAAGTACTCCTCCTGGTGACATCTGTCTCTCTCGCCGTCGCTGGGTGTTCTTCCGAACCCGAGGTTCTTGTCGGGTACGAGAACCCGGAGCAGGCCGTTGTCGCGTGGTTCGGGGGGATCGATGGTGGTAGTCCTGTTGATGCGTCACGGGCGGTCCATGCAGAATCGCTCGCACTGATACTCGGCATTGAGAACGGACTCGACTCGAATAGGATCGCGCATTACCTCAACGAAGGTGTTCCGCTGGATGTGCAAGCCACCTACTGGGCCTCCTTCGCAGAAGGTTTCGTCGAGTTCGCAGCACGTCCGATCTCTACTCTCAACGTGGGGGCGTCTGAGCGATTCGCTGCCGAGGGAGTCGAGTTTGCAAGCGTTCCGGTGAGCGGCGGTCTTGGCGGAGAGTCGATCATTATCACTCGAATGCGTGACGACGGTTCCTGGGAGGTCGACCTCATTGCATCGCTCGGAGACGGATTCATCCAGCTCCTTGCCATCGAATACGATGAGCTGCCCGGGGATGAGGCGGGGGAGCGAGTACGCCAGGCATACGTAGAGATAGTTGTGCCGTCTCTGTGGGCAGCGATGGATGACGGGAGATTCGGCGACATGTTTGCACGAACCGCGCTCGCGCTCATCGATCGAATCGACGCCGAGGCGTCAGAGCTGTCGTAGCGCGGGGAGAACGGCTTCTCCGAGCATCGCAATGGTTGCCTCCTGGTCGAGAGACGTCGTTTGGATGGTGACCACATCCGCGTGGACTTCTGTGATGAGAGGCGCGTACACAGAGATGTAGTCTTCGGCTGAGTTCACGATGGAGTACATTCCGAGGATCTCCTCCCTCTCCATCGCGTCTGCTCGTATCCGCAGATCCATCGGGTCAACGGCTTCGAGGCGACCAGGGGCGCGCAATCCGCGCCACGCGCCGAGCGTCCGCCAGGCGTCATCGTGGTTCCCCGCCCGAATCGACCATCGTGAAGCAAGGATGGTCGGTGCCGGCAGTCCCGCTTCCGCTGCGGCTTCGCGGGCCGGGTCGATGACTCGTGCAAAGGTGGCGGCAGGATCCTTCACCGAGGTGATGATGCCCTGGGCTTTGCGGGCAGCCAGAGCGGCCGACTTCGGGCCCCCCGCCGCCATAAAGATCGGCAGTTCATGCACGGGGAGGCTGTAGAGCTTTGCCCGATCGGTCTGATACCACTCGCCGTCATACGTCAGCTTCTCCCCGTCGAGCAGCCTGCGCATGATGTCGAGCGCTTCGCTCATGCGTGCAGCCCTCTCAGCGTACGGTGGGAAGTGGTAACCCAGTGGTCCCTCGTTCAGGTTCTCTCCGGTTCCGACTCCGAGATTGAACCGTCCGCCGCTGAGACGGTCGAGCGTGGCAGCCGCCTGCGCAACGACACCGGGGTGGTAACGCCAGAGGGGAGTGATGACTCCGGTAGTGAACTCGATTGTGGACGTCTGCTGAGTCATCGCCGCGATAGTTGCGAGGGCGAAACCTGATGCGCCGAGATCGTCGACCCACGGATGGAAGTGCTCAGAGACAAGCAGCATGTCGAAACCGGCCTTCTCAGCAAGGATCGCGTGCTGAACGAGTACCTCAGGTTGAAACTGTTCGTGGCCAGCGAAATAGGCGAAGCGGGTCAAGTGCACCTCCGTCGACGATAGGGGATGAACGGTAGACCGTTTCAGATGTCCGGTGTCCCGCTCGGCTCTCGGGTTCTCCCGTGAGGGTGGTCCGTCGAGCCGTCCCCTTCTGAGAGGAGGGGACGGCAAGGAAGGGGTGCGAGCCGGCAGATAAGCCGGATCCTGTCGTGGACGATCATCTATCTGGGACCGGCGTTACCGCACGGCCTCATGCGACCTACCCGGGACGTATCGGACGGGCAGCCCTGTCCCTGCTCGGTCTTGCTCCTGACGGGGTTTACCTAGCCGACCCGGTCACCCGGGCCGCTGGTGGGCTCTTACCCCACCGTTTCACCCTTGCCTGTGCCCGAAGGCCATCGGCGGTCTGCTCTCTGTTGCACTCTCCATCGGGTCGCCCCGCCTGGGTGTTACCCAGCGTCATGCCCTGTGGAGTCCGGACTTTCCTCGACCGCCGAAACGGCCGCGATCGTCTTGCCGGCTCGCAGGAGGAACGCTAGCGCGGCGCGAGAGATGTCGGTCAGGTGCGTCGCCTTTTCTCGGCGAACTCTGCTCCTGCCGATCCGCCGCCGATGGCGAGGAGACCGAGGAAGAGGAGACCGAAGACGTTCGCGGCCGCACCTGCGGCGATCGTCAAGACGGCAAGGACGAAGAGAAGTACCAGGCTTGCGATTCCGCCCGCGAGGGTTCCGTTGATCAGGGAGAAGCGACCCGCAACGTATCCGGCAGCGAGGAACGCGATGAACTGGATGAGCACCTGGGCGACGACATTCGTTGCGATCACCCCAAGGAGAGCGAAGAGCGAGAGTGCAACTACCAGTCCTGTTCCGGCGCCGAAGAGGATGCCTGCCCAATGGAGTCGACGCAACATCGCTTCAGATCCCGGCTTGGAAGTGTTCGTCTCGCGTGGCTTTCACAACCTGGTCATGCGCACAATTTAGGGTGAATGCGAACGAGAGCATGATAACCTTCCGAACGTTCTTGATCCCCCCGACGGTCTCATTCTAGAGACGTGCCGTACCTGGGCAATAGGGCAGGACGGGAACCAATCACAAGTGTGCAGCGTCTTTTCTGCGTACAACCACTAAGAAGTGAGGCACGCCCGTCATGAATGCGTTGGACGACACCGTGGAACTAAACATCGTTGATGACCCCGATACCAGCGAGTGGCCGTGGGCCGTGTACGCCGCGTGTAGGGGCGACCACGACACGACCTTCTTCCCCCAGAACAGGGCGGAGGAAGCGGCTGCGCTCGCCGTCTGTGGAGCCTGTCCTGTTCGTGAAGACTGCCTCGCCCACGCAATGGCGACGAATGAGCGGTTCGGTGTGTGGGGCGGCACTACGGAACGCGGGCGGCGCAAGCTCGCCAGGGCGGGCTGAACCCGAAATTCGACCCAACGAGTCCTCTCCAAGTCCGCTGGCTGCCAAGATCTGGCCGGAGGGTTAGTGTCTTGCTCGATGGAAACGTTCTCATGGCCAGCCGTCCTCGCCCCGCTCACCGCGGGTGAGGACATATCTCGGGCAGACGCGGGGGCTGCGGTGCGTCAGATCATGGTGGGGGCTGCGACGCCGGCTCAGACAGCTGCATTCCTCGTGGCACTGCGAACAAAGCGGGAGTCGGCAGAGGAGATGGCAGGCATGGTCGACGCGATGATGGATGCCGCTCTCACGGTGCGCATCGATGGCCCCGTGGTTGACATCGTTGGTACGGGTGGAGACGGCCTCGGCACGTTCAACATCTCGACGACCGCTGCGTTCGTGGCGGCAGGAGCCGGGGTGAAGATCGCGAAACACGGCAATAGGGCGGCTTCATCCCAGACAGGGTCTGCTGACTTGCTCGAAGCCCTCGGATTCGATCTCGAACTTGGCCCTGATGGGGTCGCTGCGATGGTCGAGGCGACAGGCTTCGGGTTCTTCTTCGCTCCACGTTTTCACCCTGCAATGCGTCACGTCGCTGCCGTGCGCAGGGAACTCGGGGTGCGGACCGTCTTCAACTTTCTCGGACCCCTCTGCAACCCTGCCGGCGCGAGGATGTCTGTGGGCACGTCTGAACCGGAGATGGCTCGTCTCATGATCGACGTCCTCGCTGCCCGGGGAGTCGACCGTGCGTTCGTCGTCCACGGAGCCGACGGCCTCGACGAGTTGACGACGACCGGGCCAACGCGCATCTACCGGCTCGTCGATGGCGAGATCACGGAAGCGGAGTTCACCCCTGAGGACTTCGGAGTAGCTAGAGCCTCGATCGGTGACCTTGGCGGCGGGGGCGCTGAGGAGAACGTCACGATCACGAAGGCGGTGCTTGCAGGCGTACCGGGTCCTCATCGGGACGTTGCCCTAGTGAACGCGGCTCCTGCGATCGTGCTGGGCGAGCTCGCGACGGGGTTCACCGACGCGATGGAACTCGCCGCGGAGGCTGTTGACAGCGGTGCTGCCGCTGAAGTACTCGACCGCGCTCTCGCATTCAGCCGCTCCCGATCGGAATCGTCCCGGTAAAGGGGATCCGCCTGTACCGTTTCGATGATGCAACGCTTCGTTCTGTTCGCAGCCTCTGTCGCTCTGGTCGGAGCAGCTTGTTCAAGTACGCCAGTGAACGAGAGCTTTGAGCCGCCGGTGGTGGGAGAGAACCCGGTGCCGGGCGTGTCCTCATCGCCCACGACCACGACACCTGAGTTGAGCACGTCCTCCTCGGACAACACGACGTCCACGATGGAACCCAGCGCTGCACCCGAGGGTCCGGCAGCGCCGGATTTCACGCTCGCCCTTGAACCGGACGGCGAATTCGTCCTCAGCCAGGAGGTCAAACCGGTCTACATGGTTTTCTGGGCCGAGTGGTGAGCGGTCTGCAGGCGGGAGTTGCCCGTCATTGACAACGTGGCCAACGACTACATCGATGACATCACGTTCCTCGCTGTCGCAGGTAGGGGAGACCTTGGTACGACGCGGGACCGCGCATCCGAGCTGTTCTCTGACAATCTGCTGTGGGGCCTCGACGACAGCATCTGGGGACTGTACGGGATTCCGGGTCAGCCAGCGTCAGTGCTCATCACCAACGGCGTTGTCGTCGACATGTGGTTCGGCGCCCTCGCCGAGACCGAGATGAGGAAGCGTCTCGACAGCCTCGTTGCGAACAGCTCTTAGCTCATCCACCGGCTGCTCTGCGCGCTCGCCATGTTCGGTTCCAAGGGTGAGCGGAGATCACCAGACCGATCCCTATGGCCACCGCGCCCGTGTAGAGCCACACCGGTCCGCCACTGAGTGAGATCCGCATCGGTTCGGTGAGCAACCGGACGCCACCTGCCACCACCAAGGCGAGTCCAGTCGTCGTGCCAAGCGGAGGGCGGCCGCGCTGCTTCCACACGGCGATCCCGACCGCGCCGAGAAGGTAGAGTCCTGCCGCATACAGCTCCACCGGGTGCCTGGTGATGTTGCTGCCGGCAAGAGTCTGCGCCCAGGGCAAGCTCGACACCGTGCCAAGGCACGATCCGGTGACCCTACATCCGACGTGCCACCCTGCCAGGCCGGCGAGCACGGCAGGACCGATAGCGTCCGCTGCGGGGAGCAGCGACCGGCGGGCCAGGAAGGCGAACATCAACACCGCCCCGATCGACGCGCCGGCTGTCGACACACCACTGCGGACAAGCATGATCTGGGCAGGATCGGCGATCGGGTTGATGCCGACGAGAAGCATCGCTGTCAGGCGTCCTACGAGGAGACCGACTGCGACCGCAGTGAGGCCGGCGTCCCAGAGGTTGAGTGAGCAACCTGCGGCGTTGCCCCGCCTGGCCTCCCAACGGAGCATCAACCAGAAGCCGGCAACACCGACCGCTGCTGCTGCGAGGAGCGTGAATTCCATCAGCGCTGGATCTCGTCAAGGAAGAACGCGAGCGTCGGCTCGTCGATGATGCCGAGATGAGTCCGCACGAGTGACCCCTCTGCGTCAAAGAAGAACGTGATCGGTACGCCGCGCCCGCCACCCAACGCGATAGGGATCTGGCCGGAGCGATCAGCGAGCTGCGTCATCGGTGCGTTCGCGTAGTACCTGGCGATGAAGGCGGCCGCGTCTGTGGGATTGTCGCGCACGTTGAGGGCGATGAAGTGCACGGCGTCGCGGGTGGATGCTGCTGTGGCAAGCAGAGGAGCTTCGGATCGACAGGGGAGGCACCACGACGCCCACACATTGACGACGGTCGGCTCCCCGCGCGTGCTGATCTCGGTAATCAGCTCGTCGTAGGTGACGGGATCGGGCGCGTCGCCTGGAGTGACACCTGATGCGCTCGAACAAGCGGATGCGACCACAGCTGTTGCGATCAAGAGAGAGGCGATACGTCGGGGCATACCCCCTAGGGTAGACATGGATGCTTGTAACCCCGGCGGGACACAAGCTGAGCGGCTACCCGCTGCGTCGCGACGTTCTGCTGCGCGAGGAGAGCGAGCAGGTGGTAAATCAGGTCCGCTGCCTCTTCGACGACTCGAAGGTCTGAACCGTCAAGCGCCGTGTCCTTCGCCGCAAAGGCGAGTTCCCCCGCTTCCTCAAGCACTTTCCGTGCCGCGAGGTCGCCGTTCGCCATCAGTCGCGCTGTGTAGGACGCGTCAGGATCTGCCTCTGCCCGGTCCTTGATGGTTCGGGTGAGCTCATCAATGACCTGTCCGAGGGAGGGTGCCGAGGCCGGAGAGAAACATGAGACCGAACCGGTGTGACACGTGGGCCCGGCGGGGACAGCTTCGATCAGGACGGCGTCCTGATCACAGTCGGAGCGGATCGAGACGACCGTAAGCGTGTCTCCGCTCGACTCCCCCTTCATCCACAGCGTTGCACGCGAGCGGCTGTGGAAGTGGACGAGCCCGGTATCGGCTGTGCGTTCCCAGGCATCCTCATCCTGATAGCCGACCATGAGCACCTGGCGCGTCGTGGCATCCTGGATGATGCAGGGAACAAGGCCCGCATCGTCGGTGGTCATGTCACTGAAGCGTGGGTTCTCTGTCATGTGATGCCCCGAACTGCTACGCCGGCGCTGGCGAGGTCGGCCTTGACTTCAGCGATCGAGTATTCCGATCGGTGAAAGATCGAGGCGGCGAGAACCGCGTCTGCCGCTCCCTCAACTATGGCGGCGGTGAGGTCTGCCGGTCTGCCTGCTCCTCCTGAGGCGATGATGGGGATCGTCGTGGAGTTGCGGATCGCCCGCAGGAGAGCGAGGTCGTAGCCATCCTTCGTGCCATCGCGGTCGATGGAGGTGATGAGTAACTCGCCTGCTCCGAGCCGCTCTGCCCTTGCGGCCCACGCAATGGCATCGAGGTGAACGTCGACTCTGCCTCCATGCGTGTGGAGGGTCCAGCTCCTCCCTGTTCTCCGTGCGTCGATCGCGATGACGACGCACTGTCGTCCGAAGGCTCGTGCGCACTCCTGGATGAGGCGGGGCCGTTGCACTGCTGCCGAGTTGATCACAACCTTATCCGCGCCGGCGCGGAGAACCCGGCGCATGTCGTCCACCGACCGGACACCTCCGCCGACGGTGAGGGGGATGAACACGGTTGCAGCAGTATCGCGGATGGTTTCGAGCATCGTGGACCTGCCATCGGGAGTGGCGGAAATGTCGAGATAGCAGATCTCGTCGGCTCCCTCGGCTGCGTATCTTCTGGCAAGCTCAACGGGATCACCCTCGTCGGTGAGGTTCACAAAGCGCGTTCCCTTGACAACCCGCCCGTCTTTAACGTCAAGGCACGGGATCACTCGTTTACGCAACATGGCGCGCCTCGGTCGCTGTCGCGACGAATCGGGTGAGCAGGTCGAGCCCTGCGTCGCCGGAGCGCTCCGGGTGAAACTGCACGCCAGTTACGTGACCTGTGGCCACGACGGAGGCGAACCGATCCTTGCCGTACGTCGTCCATGCGGTCACGACCGCATCATCGTCTGGTCGCGCAGCGAAGCTGTGCACGAAGTAGAACAGCTCCTCCGAGGCGGGGCTGCCGAAGATGCCTTCCGACTCTGTTACAACGGAATTCCACCCGATGTGCGGGAGAGGAGAAGCTTCGAGACTTTCGACCTTCCCTTTGAAGAGTCCGAGGCACTCGGTGTCGTCCTCTGATGAGGACTCGAACAGGAGCTGCATACCGACGCAGACGCCGAGTAGGGGACCCTCGAAGGAGCGCAGTTCGGCCGACAGCCCTGCCCTGTTGAGCGTGCGCATCGCGGGTCCCGTCGCCCCGACACCCGGCAGCACGACCGCGTCGAAGGCCTTGAGCGATCCCTGATCTACGAGGGTCGGGGCAGCCCCGACCCTCTCAAGCGCGCGCACCATCGACACAAGGTTCCCTGCTCCATGGTCGATGACCGCCACCCGGGTCACAGCGTTCCCTTCGTGGAAGGGATGCCAACTCGACGCGGATCGAGTTCTATGGCCGATCGTGTCGCTCGGGCGAGAGCTTTGAAGATGGACTCTGCCACGTGGTGATCGTTGCGGCCCGAGGCCGATATGTTGATCGTTGCTCGGGCGGTGCGGCTGAACGCTTCGAGGGCGTGGTCGATCATCTGGGTGGAGAGCTCCCCGATGCGTTCTGCGCGGAACACAGCATCGATGACGGCATAGGGCCGGCCACCGTAGTCGATCGCGACGGTGGCCAGGGCCTCGTCCATGGGAATGGTCGCATCGCCGTACCTGGTGATGCCTGCCCGGTCCCCGAGCGCCTCATCGAAGGCAGAGCCGAGCACAAGCATCGTGTCCTCTACGGTGTGGTGGTCGTCGACCTCGAGGTCACCATCAGTTGAGATGGTCAGGTCGATCAGCGAGTGGTGCGCGAACGCGCTCAGGAGGTGGTCGAACATCCCTATCCCCGTTGCAATATCAGCCATGCCGGTACCGTCGAGGTCGACCTCGACAACGACCTTCGTCTCGTGGGTTACTCGTTCAATGCGTGCGGCGCGGGTCATGAGAGCTGCCTCCATAGGGCGTCGATGAGTCTGTCGTTCTCGTGCGGTGCTCGTACGGTGAAGCGGAGAAAGTTGACAAGCGGGTGGTCGTCGGGGAAGTGGCGCACGACGAGTCCTTTGGTCAGGAGCTGTCCGGCGATGTCGCCGCTCTGAGGACCGACGTCACAGAGAAGGAAGTTCGTCTCTGACGGCCGGGGCTGGATACCGAGCTGGGTGAGTGCTGCAGACATCCGACTCTTCTCCTTAGCGAGTCGCATGATCCGCCGCTGCATCCTCTGTGGTTCGCCGAGAGCGACTGAAGCGAGCTCGGCGGAGATAGAGGAGATGCTCCCTGGTGGCCTGACCGAGTCGAGACGGTCCGCGATCTTGGGGGCGCTGATGGAGTAGCCGACACGGATGCCCGCGAGCCCGAAAGCCTTCGACATGGTGTGAGCGACGATCAGGTTGTCGTAGCGTTCCACCCACCGGGCCCAGACATCCCCGGCGAATTCGGCGTACGCCGCATCGATGACGACGATTCCTCGAGCCTGCTCGATGATGGATGCGACTATGTCGTCTGGGACGCGGTCACCCGTTGGATTGTTCGGCACACAGAGCCAGGTCACATCCGAGGTCTGGGCGGCCTCACCGAAGGCGCCGGCAGGAAACACAAAGTCTGGTTCGTACGACACGGAGACGAATTCGGCCTGGCGTTGGAGGGAGGCGATCTGATACATCGGGTAGGTTGGCGTGACGGCTGTCGCTCGCTGACCTCTTCCAAGGAAGGCGTTGGCAACGAGTCCGATGATCTCGTCGATGCCTGCTCCGGGTACCACCATCTCCGAGTCGACTCCGAGGTAGCCGGCCGCAGCCTCACGGATCTCGCTGTACAGCGCCCCTGGATACTCGTTGAGACGCCTCGCCATCGGCGCGATGAGGGCGGGTGCCCAGTCTGTCGAGAATGGAGAGGTGTTGTGGTCGAATCGGATCACGTCGCTCTCATCGAGGCCGTAGCGTTCCGCTATCTCGGCCGTAGTGGGCTGCCACCGGTATCGGGGTGCGGTCATCGTCGTCCCTCCAATCTGACAGCGACCGAGTTCGCGTGAGCCGTGAGCCCCTCCGCGTTGGCGAGTGCGGTGATCGTAGGGGCAAGGCCCGAGAGCCCCGCATAGGTCAGGGTCTGGATCTGGCGCCACGAGCCGAAGTCGTCTACAGAGAGGGGCCCGTAGGCCCGGGCGAGTCCACCGGTGGGGAGGATGTGATTCGCCCCGGTCGCGTAGTCGCCTGCCGCCTCAGGTGTCCACTCTCCGATGAACACGGATCCTGCATTCGGCACAGCGGCTGCGTCGCTGCGCGCGTTGCAGGTGTGAAGGCTGAGGTGCTCGGGTGCCCAGGAATTGGCGTACGCGAGTGCGTCCGTCGTGCTGGCTGCTACAACGATCTGGCCGTGGTTCTCAAGTGCCTTCGTGATGATGTCCCTCCTCGCGAGCAACGGGAGCTGCCGATCGATCTCGGCGAGCACCGCTTCAGCTTCAGCGTTGCTCGTTGTCACAAGGACGACAGACGACTCGTCTCCGTGTTCGGCCTGGCACATGACGTCAGACGCAGTGATCGCAGGATCCACGGTGCCGTCGGTGACAATGGCAGCTTCGCTCGGGCCTGCCGGGAGATCCACGCCACACTCGCCGTACACGGCGAGCTTCCCCGCGGTGACCCACGGTCCGCCGGGGCCTACGATCTTGTCGACTCTCCGAACCGTCTCGGTGCCGTATGCAAGTGCAGCGATCGCCTGCGCCCCACCCATCGCGTACACCTCCGTGATGCCGAGCAGTGCTGCTGCTGTCAGGACGAGCGGGTGGATGGTTCCGTCAGGTCGTGCCGGCGTTGCGACACAGATCTCGGTGACACCCGCCACGAGTGCGGGGACGGTGCCCATGATCAGCGACGATGGGTACAGCGCCCTGCCTCCCGGCACGTACACGCCAACGCGGTACAGGGGTGACCAGATGCGTTCGACGGTGATGCCATCTCCCTGTACGGGTGTGGGTGTCTTCGGTCTCTGTGGTTCGTGGCACGCGCGTACGTTCTTGATTGCCGTCTCAAGCGCTGTGATGAGATCGGCACTGACCTGAGACGCTGCGGTCTCGATCGCCTGTCGAGGGACCGGTGCCACGCCGCCTGGTTGACCCCCTCCGAACTGTGCAGAGTACGCCTCAAGAGCGGAGTCGCCGCGATCTGCGACGTCCGAGACGATTCGGAATGCCTTGTCTCGAACGTCCCGGTCGGGGAGAGCCGACCGACGCGTAGACCTCTCTAGCGCCTCTGGATCCGATGTCGATAGATCCAGCCACTCGATGTTCAGGGTCATGCGATCACCTGTTGTATCGGGAGGACGAGGATGCCCGATGCTCCGGCTTCCTTGAGTCTGGGCAGCAAGTGCCATACGTCAGATGACTCGACGACGCTGTGCACAGCGACCATGTCATCGTGGGTGAGCGGCACCACGGTGGGGGCCTCGATGCCCGGGATTATCGACTCGATCTCGTCGATGGCTGTTTTCGGTGCGTTCATGACAACGTAACGTCGGTTTCTCGCTGCCATCGCCGCGTCGAGCATGGTGACAACCCTCGTAGCGGTGGCGGAACGTTCCGCTTCGAGCGGTTCTATCAGGATCGCCTGGGACTCAAGGAGCGTCGTGATAGGTCGCAGACCGTTGATCAGCATCGTTGAGCCACTCGACACCAGGTCAGCAACTGCGTCGGCGATGCCGAGCTTCGGCGCGACCTCGACCGACCCGTTCAGCGGCACCGACGTGATCGCGATTCCTTTGTCTGCGAAGAAGCGTTCGACGGTTCTCGGGTGTGAGGTCGCAACTCGGAGCCCTTCGAACTCTTCGATCGCCGTGATGGGGGAGAGGTCAGGGACTGCCGCCACGAGCCTGCAACGCCCGAATCCGAGTTCGCTGACGGTGTTTACCGCTGAGCCATCCTCCCTGGTCAGGTCGACGCCGGTGACGCCGAGTTCAGCGACGCCGTCTGCGACGAGTTCAGCGACGTCCTTCGTGCGCACGAAGAGGAGCTCGATCGGGGCGTCCCGAACGGGGACGGTGAGGCTTCGCGGGGTCCGCTCGAACTGGAATCCTGCCTGTCTGAGGAGCTCGGTCGCGGGTTGTTCGAGCCTCCCCTTGTTCGGAAGGGCGATCCGGATGGAGTCGATCATCTCAGATCCCCTCGGTCGGATATCCGGCACGTTCGAGCGCGTCCACGTACCCGCCCGTTCCGTGACGCACCCATTGAGCGATGCGGGTGATGGTCGCGGTGGAGACGCCGGTGAGATCGTGGATCTCGCGATAGGGATGCCCCTCGCCGAGGCTCCGGACGACGGCCCATCTGGCGGCCATCTCTTCGAGTTCGCGTCGAGTGCACAGGTCGCGGAAGAACCTCGCGGCGGTGTCGCGATCCTTGAGATCGATGATCGTGTCCATGAGCGCCGCAGTGTCTTCGCTGCGCCATTCGTCTGTGTTGATTGATTGGCTCGTCACAGCTTCTCCAAGTGTTATAGTGTATTAACATGATAGCACACGAGTACAACTAAGAGTTGAGGAAAACATGAAAGTTATCCCTGCAGTGGATGTGCTTGAAGGACGGGTGGTGCGCCTCATCCAGGGCGACTACGGGCGTGTCCGCGAGTACGGCGGCGATCCGGTGTCGGTAGCGGAACGATTCCGCAGCGACGGCGCAGAGATCGTGCACGTCGTCGATCTGGACGCAGCGAGGGGAGCGAGCCGCTCAGTCGGCGTGATCCGGACGCTCGGCACGGCGGGTATCCACTTCCAGATCGGAGGCGGGATCCGTACCGCTGCCATCGCCCGCGAGTCCGTGGACCTGGGCGCAGGTCGAGTCGTGATTGGATCTGTGCTGCTTGCTGGCGGGAACGCCGCCAGGACCATCGTCGAGAGCGTCGGGAGCCACGCTGTGGTCGCAGCGATCGACGTGCGCGCAGGAAGAGCGCGGGGTTCGGGGTGGCTCGACGACGGGCTTCTGCTCGCGGACGTGCTCGGCGTCGTCGTGGATCTTGGTATCACGAGGGCGCTGGTGACTGCGATCGATCAGGACGGGACGATGGAAGGTCCCTCCCTCGACCTCCTCGAGCAGGTACGAGAGCTCGCTCCGAAGATCGCGCTGATCGCATCAGGGGGAGTGGGGTCCCTTGACGACCTCCGGTCACTCCGCGACAGCGACGCGGGAGTTGAGGCCGTGATCGTCGGCAGGGCACTCTACGAGGGCCGTTTCACGCTCCCTGAGGCGATCGCTGCGTGCGCGCTCCTTTGATGTCGAGACCGGTGGTACTTGCCCCGGTTCGAGGGAGATGGGAGGGCGGTCCGTTGAGTCGTCTCGCCGTACAGGGGCGAGTTTCTTGTCGTCTCCCGAGACTCTCGTGACGCGAGAGAGGGGCGCCCGGTGTGGCGCCCCTCTCCGCACTGCGGATCCGATTGTTTCTCAGACGGCGATAGCCCGTAACGCCTGGAGCAGTGCCGCGGCGCGATACTTGAAGGCGTCCCGCCAGTTGCTTTCTCGCCTGCGTGTCGTCAAGACAGCGAGGCTCCCTGCGAGGAGCAGGGCGATGGCGATCAGCGCCAGGCTATCGGCAGATATGCCGGTCTTCGGCAGGGCTGCCACAACACCGAAGTCTGCGTCAAGGAACGATTCGCCGTCTGCGAGCTGGATCGTGAACGATCCAGCCGTCGTCAGCTTGAGCGAACCCTCTGCCGGGTCAGGGATCGAACTCAAGATGAGCTCGGAGGTGTACTCGCCGGCGGCAAGCCCGGAGAACAGGTAGAGGCCGTTTGCGTTGGTGTTCATCTCGATGGTGGTGCCGTCGGGGAGAGTCAGACGCACGGTTGCGCCAGCAATGCCCTTCTCGCCGTTGTCCTGAATCCCGTTGTCGTTCTCGTCGGACCACACGGTGTCACCGATGATCCCCGACGCTGCAACTTCTTGGCCGAAGTAGTGGGATGGGTCTGTGTCGGTGACGGTTGGGCCGTCACCGTTGTTGTCGACGGCGGTGCCGATGTTGGCGTACTGGCCCGACGTGGCGACGCCGGTCAGCGTGCACGTGGAGGTTGCGCCGATGGCGAGATCCCCGATCGT
>JASJXX010000146.1 GCA_030123765.1 Actinomycetota bacterium
AGCGTCCGCCGTCGAGCTAATCCCGGTAGGCAAATTCCACAACGATCCACCTGCTATGCGCCGATGGCGCGGCTACGCGAGGCGAGCTGCGGCTGCCGGAGCTGCAGCATCGGAATCGCCGGAGTGGCCCGCGGATTGCCGCGTGATCATCCACCACGACCTGCTGCACCTAGCGTCCCGACGGACCTGCTCGCAGGACTCGAGCCACTCGAGCCTTACCTCTCCCTAGAGAACGCTCCTGCCGATCAGGATGACCGCGCTGATCGCGGCGATCGCGAGCATCGAGTTGCGTGCAACGGCGTCCGAGACGAATCGTCGGCCCGTGCGGGCAAGGACGAATCCGACTCCGAGACCGGGGAGAAGGACGAGACCGGCCGCTGCTTCCTCGCGTCCGAAGTGCCCGGCCGCGTTGAGCGAGACGAGCGACAGGACGCTCGCTATCACGAACACGAACGCGATCGTCGCCCTCGCCTTCGCAGGTTCGACTCGCTGATACAGCACGGCCAGCGGCGGACCGTGAATGCCAGCAACTGTTCCCATCAGCCCGGACACGAATCCGCCAGAGACGTTGACCGTCGGCGATGTGCGCGGCGCTAACCCCAGTCGGCCGAGAACGAGAGCGGCCAGAACGATGCAACCGAACACCAGGCCGAACGCTGTAGCGCTAAGTATGCCCAGGAGTTGAGAGCCAGCCATGGTGCCGACCAGCAGGCCGGGGAAGAGCGTCGCGAAGCCCTGCCTGTCGACATCCTTCCAGGAACCGGCGACCATTGCAATGGAGAGGAACAGCATGACGAAGAGTGCCGGACCCGGCGCGTAGTTGAGATCGAGGAGCACCAGCAGAGGGACGGCAATCATTGCGAACCCGACTCCGGTGGTCGTCTGCACGAACCCGGCGAAGCCCACAATGACGTTGGCGAGAAAGACCTCGATCGTCATGTTGTTGGGTGCAGGGTGCGGAGCGGTCTCATCAGCGGATCGCCACAGCGTTGAGCTGGTCGGCGTAGCCGAAGAGCGCGGGCTGACCGCCGGTGTGCCAGAAGAGGACGCGGTCACCGGCAAGCCCACCTGTCTCAGCGAGGCGGATCAGTCCCGCCATTGTCTTGCCGGTGTAGGTCGGGTCTAAGAACAGGCCTTCGCGTCGCGCGGTGCGCAGTATCGCGTCCGTGGTGGCGGGGCTCAGCTGCCCGTACCCGGGAGCGAGCGCTCCGTCGAAGAGCCTGATCTCGGCCGCTTCGATCCCCACCCGCAGTCCCATGAGGTCTTCCAGATCCCGGAGCCGTCCCGAGACCCGTGCCCTCTGCGCTTGGGCGTCGCGCCGCACACAGATCCCATGCACCGGCACGTCGATGCCCAGGGCACGCAGGCCGAAGAGCAGGCCGACGTGTGTGAGTGAGCTCCCCGACGCGATCACGATCTCGTCGAACGGCTCGATCGTCTCCATCTGGGCGGCGAGTTCAATGGCGGCAACGATGTAGCCCAGGGCACCAAGGGGCGGATGGTCCTCTCCCAGCGGGATGATGAAGGGGTGTCGCCCCGCTGCCTCCA
>JASJXX010000009.1 GCA_030123765.1 Actinomycetota bacterium
GTCGGGACGGCCGGACTTGAACCGGCGACCCCCAGTCCCCCAGACTGGTGCGCTACCAAACTGCGCCACGTCCCGCTCCGCGAGAGATTAGGAGCGGCAACCTCTCTAGCGGCCAGAGGTCAGTTGAGGACGTACTTGTTGACTGCATCCACGACGCGCAGGATCAGGTAGAGCGCCCCGGCGCCAACAAGGAGGAGGAAACTCCAGGGCCACCCCGGATCGGGCTCTTCTCTCCCCTCCTCAGATCGTCGATCCTGTCCGTCATCGAGCGGGGAGGTCATACGGGAGGGACGCCGTGCCTGCGGTCGGAGAAGAACCGATCCTTGCGAGCCGCGATGACGTATCTCCGGATCAACTCTTCTCGAAGGGCTGCCGGATCGATCACTGCGTCGATCACACCCTCAGAAGCGAGGCGCATGAGGTCGACGTCCTCTTCATACTCGGAACGTTTCTCGTCGATGAACGCGGACCGCTCCGGTTCCTCGAGGCGCTCAATCGTATTGAAGTAGACCGCGTTCACCGCAGCGTCCGGGCCCATGACCGCGATTTCGGCTGTTGGCAAGGCGATGGTCGCGTCAGGCCGGAAACCGGGCCCAGAGAACGCATAGAGACCCGCTCCGTATGCCTTTCGGACGATGACGCAGATCCTCGGAACGGTCGATTCCGCCATTGCGGTGAGCATCTTGGCGCCGTGGCGGATGATGCCCTGCGCCTCGACCTCGCTGCCGATCATGAATCCAGGCACATCAGCGAGGAAGAGGAGCGGGATATTGAACGCGTCGCAGAGCCACATGAACCTGGCTGCCTTGTCCGCGGAGTCAACGAAGAGCACACCACCGAGATGCGCTGGCTGGCTGGCCACAATCCCTATGGGCGCGCCGTTGAGCCTCGCGAAGCCGGTGATGAGTTCCTTCGCGAAGAGGTGTTTCAGCGGGAAGAACGAGCCTTCGTCGACGAGCCCGTCAATGAAGTCGTGCATGTCGTATGCACCCTTGTCATCAGTGGGGAGCACTGTGGAGATGTCGGAGGCCTCCGCAGGCAATTCGGGTTCGTACTCGAGAGCGTGGACCCGGTAGTTGTCAGGGAGGTAGGTGAAATATTCCTTGGCCCATTCGATTGCCTCCGCATCGGATGTCACGAGCGCGTCGCCACACCCCGACGTCTCGCAGTGCACTCTTGCGCCGCCCATCGCCTCGAGGGTTGTCTCCTCCCCGATGACTACCTGGGCCATCCTCGGTGACCCGAGATACATCGATGCCTGACCCTCCACCATCACGACGACGTCACAGAACGCGGGGATGTACGCCCCCCCGGCTGCGGATGGACCGAAGAGACAGCAGATCTGGGGGACGCGGCCCGAGAGCCGAATCTGGTTGTAGAAGATCTTCCCCGCTCCCCTCCTCCCGGGGAAGAGGTCGACCTGGTCGGTGATGCGTGCGCCCGCAGAGTCGATGAGGAAGAAGACGGGGAGAAGCTCGTCATACGCGGACTCCAGGGCCCTGATCATTTTCTCTACGGTGACGCGGCCCCATGAGCCTGCCTTCACCGTCGGATCGTTCGCTATCACCATCACCGGCCTGCCGTCGACGCGGGCTCGGCCGGTTACGACGCCGTCTGCAGCGAGCACGTCGTCGTCGTTGCGGACGAGGAGTCCATCCTCGACAAAAGTTCCTGTATCGATAAGGAGATCGATCCGGTCGCGAACGAAGAGTTTCCCCTGTTCCCTGAGTTTCTCGTGGTAGCGCTGCGGACCTCCGCCGAGCGCGCGTTTGGTGGCGTCAGCGAGACGGTCATCCATTAGTGGCGGTTCCTCGTGCGAATCCTGATTGGTGTGCCCGTGAAGTCATGTCTCTCTCTGATTCGGTTCTCGATGAACCGAATGTAGTCGGTTCCGAGTTCACCTCCTCGCACGAAGAGGACAAAGGTCGGTGGTTCGGTCTCGGCCTGGACGGCGTAGAGGATCTTCGGACGTCTGCCCCTGCGCGTCGGTGGAGGATGCGCCTCCTGGAGTGAGCGGACGAGGCGGTTTACCTCCGCCGCTGGAATCCGTCGTCTGCGGTGTTCGAGGACCATCCGAATGTACTTGGGCAACCGGTGGGTCCGTGCTCCGGTCAACGCGGACATTCGCAGAATCGGTGCCCAGTCGACGAAGGCGAGCCTGTCTGCAACGGAGTCCTCAGTCTCGAGCCGCTCCTCCTCGGTGAGCTCGTCCCATTTGTTGAGGATGAGGATCAGCCCGGCACCCGCGTTCGCGATCTCTTCGGCGAGACGCTGCTCCTGATGTGTGACACCCCGCTGACCATCGATCATGAAGAGCACCACATCAGAGTTCCGAATGACGTCGTGCGCCCTTAGGACCGAGTAATAGTCGACATCCTCCTTGATCTTCGTCCGTCGTTTGATCCCCGCCGTGTCGATCACCTCGAAGTGCTCCCCATCGATCTTCACTACGAGGTTGATAGGGTCTCTCGTCGTGCCGGGAATCTCCGACACGAGTACGCGTTTGGTCCCCGCGAGCCGATTGAGCATCGTGGACTTGCCGACGTTCGGCCTTCCGACGATCGCGAGACTCGCGATCGTGTCTGGATCCCCCTCGCCGTCTAGATCCTGAGGCAGGGCCGCGACGAGCTGGTCGAGAAAATCTCCTGTGTTTCGGCCGGCGAGAGCAGACACGGGTATCGGGCTTCCGAGGCCAAGGCCCCAGAGATGAGTGAGGTCGGATTCGAGCGCAGGCGAGTCAACCTTGTTCGCCACGAGGAGATAGGGGACGGTGGAACGTTGCAGGATCCTGGCGATACCCACGTCGTCGTCGGTGACCTGGGTAGTCGCGTCCGCTACGAAGATAACGAGATCGGCACCTGACACCGCAACTTCAGCCTGCTCCCGGATGTCAGAGGTGAGTTGTTCACTAGGTCGCGCCTCCCAGCCGCCGGTGTCGACGACGTGAAAGTGCGTGCCAGCCCACTCGGCGTCGAACTGCCTCCGGTCGCGCGTGACCCCGGGCTCAGGATTCGTCACTGCAGCCCTACGGCGCACAATGCGGTTGACGAGCGTGGACTTCCCGACGTTCGGCCGTCCCAGGATCACGACGATGGGCATCCTGCTCATCGTGCCGCTCCGACAAGTCCCCCAGCGGTGGCGGGGGCGACGACGACGGGCGCGGGCGCGGCATCGGCGACCCTGGCAAGGGGGACGTCATCGATGAAGGTGTCACCGGAGAGCGCTACATCAGGGATGACGTACGCGGCAGCAGGCTCTCTGTCTCGCACAATTGCGTTGATGATGTCTTCTCCAACCATAAGTCCGGCGACGGCGGTGTTGCCACCGAAAAACTCGTTCGGTACTGCAAGGAATCGAATCGGGCGCCCTGCGAGCCGCTCAAGCCTCTTCCTCACAGGTTCAAGCACGGTACTCCCATAGGCCCCTGTCACGACGACGAGCGGACCTGCTTCTGCGTGAGGATCCGGAGCCGTGTGTCGAATAGCCCGGTAACCCTCTGCCGGCGCTGCGGGCATGGATCGCCACTCCCCTGTGACGATAGGGGATGTCGAGCTTGAACCGTTCTCGAGGCGTTCAATCTCGTCATAGAACGCCCTGACCATTCCAATGCCGTTCTCGTGTTGCTCGAATCCCTCGTAGTGCGAAGTTGGGGGAACCACGTGGCCCGCTGTCACGTAGAGCTCATCGGAGGCGTGAAAGGTACGTTTCCCGAGAAGCTCGAGAGAGCGCTCCTGCCAGTACTCGATGATCTCAATATCGCGGGCGGCTTCGCTCGGGGTGTGAACCCGCAAATGTTCTTCGCTGTTGTACTTGGAGAGTCCGAGGGGCACGATACCGAGCGTCGCGAGTCTCGGAAAGCGCGTGATCGTCTCAGCAAGTGTTCGCTCGAGCACGTCGCCGTTGTTCACATCGGGACACAGGACTACCTGTCCGTGCACGGTGATGTCGCCTTCGAGGAGAGCCTCGAGCCATCGCAAGCTAGTTGCACCCCGCCGGTTGCGCAGCATCGATGCACGAATGTCCGGATCCGTTGCATGGATCGAGACGTAGAGGGGGCCCAGGCGATCCTCGACGATTCTCGCCAAGTCGAGTTCGGTGAACCGGGTGAGGGTCGTGAAATTGCCGTACAGGAACGACAACCGATAATCGTCGTCCTTGAGATACAGGGAGTGGCGCATGCCGGGTGGTAGTTGATAGATGAAACAGAAATCGCAGTGGTTGTCACACGTCTGGACGCGGTCGAAGATCGACGAGCCAAGTCTGAGCCCGATGGGCTCACCCTCCGCCTTCACGACCGTCTTCTCGAATCGCACGCCGTCGCGCTCCAACACGAAGACGGGGTCACTGTCATCGACGAGCTGCTGATACTCGATCACATCACTCGGTATCACCCCGTTGATCGACACGAGCTCATCACCCGCTGCAAGGCCCGAGGCTGCAGCAGGTGTACCGGGAGCTACCTCGAGAAGGATGGGGAGCGACATAATGTGCAAGGTTACCCGTCGGGCTCGTAACAGCGGGTGCGCACGTCACCTAACCTGGCACCATGGTAACCAAGGTCCTCCTCGCCGATCCCCGAGGTTTCTGCGCGGGCGTCGAGATGGCGATCAAGTCACTCACCTGGATGGTGCAGGTATTCGAGCCCCCCGTGTACTGCTTCCACGAGATTGTCCACAACGGTGCCGTCGTGCACGCCTTCGAAGAAGCCGGCGTCATCTTCGTCGAGGATATCGATGAGGTGCCGGTCGGGCGCCCCGTGATGCTCTCTGCGCACGGGTCCGCGCCCGACGTCGTGACCGCAGCGACGGAGCGGTCCGCGGTGATGATCGATGCCGTCTGTCCACTGGTCACAAAGGTCCATCACGAGGTCAGGCGGCTGGCAGGGAGGGGCTACGAGATCATCTACGTCGGGCACGAGGGTCACGACGAAGCGATCGGGGCGATCGCTGAGGCGCCAGGTTCAGCCCAGCTCGTCGATCCTCGGATCGGGCTCGACACGTTCGTTGCGAGCGAGGGCTCTCAGGTCGCATTGCTTGCCCAGACCACCCTCGGCCTCTACGAGTGGGAGGGCATTCTCGCCGATGCGAGAGAGCGTTTCCCGGATCTTTGGACGGCGCGAAAAAGTGATCTCTGCTACGCGACGACGAATAGGCAGGCCGCGATACAAGAACTCGCACTCCGCTCCGAGGTGCTTCTCGTGGTTGGTTCGGAGAACTCCTCGAATACGCAGGCACTGGTGCGGGTCGGGCACAATGCTGGTGTGCCCACGTACCGGGTCGACGGCGCTGACGACGTCGATGAGTCATGGCTCGACGGTATCGAGGTTGTTGGTGTGACGGCTGGAGCGTCGGCACCGGACAGGCGAGTGCAGAGAGTGATCGAGAGAATCGACCCGAGTGAGGGGTCCGAACTCGTGAAGGTCACCGCAGAGGACGAGTACTTTCCGCTCCCCCCTCAGCTACGACGTCTCATGGCTTCGCTGCAAGCGCTGGTCGAAGGGGGCTTCTCGTGCCGATCACCCGGCCAGGCTGGGCCGGTCGAGAATGACCGCGAGTTCACTGCAACCGAAGCACTCGCGATCATCGGAGTGTGAGAAGCCGGTCAGACATCGGCGGATACGTACTGCAAGATCTCGTCAACGACCTCGTCGATAGAGAGTTCCGATGTGTCGATCACGACGGCGTCTTCGGCTGCACGGAGTGGTGAGGCCATCCTCGTCGAATCGGTGTGGTCCCGTGCCGAGATCTGTGCAGCTATCTCGGCGACGGTCTTACCGGATGCCTCTGCATCGCCGGCTCTGCGTTGAGCCCGTACGAGAGGGGTTGCGGAGAGATATATTTTCACTCGAGCGTCAGGGAATACGACGGTTCCGATGTCTCTGCCCTCCACGACCGCGTCGCCATCCTGGTCTGCTACCCAGCGGCGCTGCATCTCGACGAGTTGCGAGCGCACCCCCGCATGTGCGGAGACCGCGCTCACCTCATCGGTGACTTCTTCTGATCGTACGTCGGACGCAACGGGCTCTCCGTCGAGCGTGATCCCGATCTCGGCGTAGCCGATGGTGTGCCGAGCAAGCACATCCAGGAGTTCGGTCTCGATGGTGACGTCTACTCCCTCACGAATTACGGCGAGAGTGGCCGCCCTGTACATGGCTCCGGTGTCGAGGTAGCTGATGCTGAGGATGTTCGCTACAGCTCTGGCCACGGTGCTCTTTCCGACACCGCTCGGGCCGTCGATGGTTATGACCACGTCTTCTCCAATGTCGCGTAGAATTCCGGCCAGGACACTGCAGCAACGTCGGCATCAAGAATCGTCACTGGACCATCGGCGTACGCGGCCGCCGTGGCGGCAGCCATCGCGATGCGGTGGTCTCCTGCGGAGTCAACGGTCCCCCCCGCGAGGAACCCTGTTCCAACGACCGAGAACCCGTCCGGAGCGGTCTCGATTCCTCCTTGAAGTGCCGTGATCATTGCAGCAGTAGCCGCTATACGGTCAGACTCCTTCCTACGAAGCTCTGCGGCACCCCGCACGGTCGTGACGCCCTCGCCGTAGGCGGCGACGACGGCTACGAGAGGGAGCTCGTCGAGAGCCGAGGCGACAAGGGGGCCCTCGATGACGACGCCGTGCAAGGACCTCCCGCGTACGACCACGTCGCCAACCGGGTCCCCGCCAAGTGCGCCCGTGACGACCGCTTCGACCTCGGCACCCATCTCTTCCAGGATCTGCAGGAAACCGAGCCTGCCAGGGTTGAGAGAGATGGCTGGTGTCATCACCTGGGAACCGGGGCGGATCGCAGCGAGCGCCCACAGATACGCCGCGGAGGAGGGGTCGCCCGGGATGTCGTAGCTGGCAGGCTCGATCGGCCCCGGATGAATCTGATACCGAGTCGCGGCGACCCACTTGCCGCGTCCGATCGACGCGAGCCACCGCTCGGTGTGATCCCGGAACCCCGGCGGCGAGTCGATGGTGGAATCCCCCTCAGCGTTCAGAGCGGCGAACGCGAATGCGGTACGTACCTGTGCCGATGCGAGGTCAATCGTTACGGAGGCACCGACGGGTCCCTCAGCACCACCGACCTGCAGAGGGGAAGTGCCATTTGTAGATGTTGCAAAGATGCCTCCAAGCGCACGAAGCGGCATGGCGAGTCGCCCCATTGGACGCTGTGTGAGGGAGGCGTCCCCGATCAATTCTGCTCTCACCGATGACGTCGATAGCGCACCAGCGAGGAGTCGCATCGTTGTTCCCGAGTTGCCGCAATCGACAGGAGTCTCGGGTGTATGCCAACCTTTGATCCCGGGTGAGCGAATCTCGTCACCCTTCACCACCACGCCGAGTTGGGAGAGTGCCCGGACGGTCGATGCAACGTCCTCTCCCGGGCCGAGGCCGGTCACGACGCTGTCTCCTTCCGCGATCGCGGCGAGGATGAGCGCCCTGTGGGAGAGGGATTTATCCCCCGGAACCTGTACGGATGCCAGAATCGGGTCTCCTGTCCCCTGCAGTGTCCGGTCAGCCATTGGTTGCCTCAGGAGGTGATGACTGCTTGTAAATGTCCCGTACCTCGTCGAACGTCAATACGCGGTACTCGCCGGGTGCGAGGTTCCTGTCAGAGATGCCCGCGATGGTGGTTCGTACGAGGCGCTCGAGCTCAACTCCGATCGCAGCAAACATGCGCCTCAGTTCACGCTTGCGACCCTCCGTCATAGTGATTTCGACGAGCGTCTTACCCCTGGAACTGTCAACTATGCGCGCTCTCTTGGCTCTGGCCACCCCGTCCTCGAGGTCGACCCCGTTTGTGAGTCGTCTGATCTGCTCGGTGGTGACTTCACCTCGGGCGAGCACGTGATACACCTTCTCGATCCCGTATCGCGGATGCGTGACGCGGAGCGCGAGGTCCCCATCATTCGTCATGAGCATGAGCCCCTCCGAGTGGAGGTCGAGACGCCCCACCGGTTTTGTCACCGGCTCGCCAGGGACGAGGGATCGTACGGTCTCTCGTCCCTGGGGGTCAGACATCGTCGATACGACGCCTACCGGCTTGTAGAGCAACCAGGTGAGGAGAGCCGGGTCGAGAGGTATCTCCGCGCCATCGATCGCGATCGAGTCGCTCGACGGGTCTATTCGCTGGCCGACCGTCGCGACCTCGCCGTTGACGGTGACGCGACCTCTCTTGATCAATACATCCGCTCCCCTGCGCGAGGCGTACCCTGTGCGGGCGATTAACTTGTTAAGTCGTTCGATGATGCATCCGGTCGCATGGGGAGCTCGAGCGTCTCGACGATCTGAGCCGGCGGAACGTGATCAGCGAGAGGGGGAAGATCGGTGATCGATGCGACACCGAGTTTCTCCAGAAAGATGTCCGTTGTTCCGTACAGGACAGCTTGCCCTGGTCCTGGCGCACGACCGATCTCGATGATGAGTCCGCGTCTCTCAAGTGTTTTGAGGGTCTGATCGGAGTCAACGCCTCTGATCTCGGTCACCTGGCCCCGGCTCACCGGCTGCTTGTATGCGACAACGGCCAGGGTCTCAACGGCGGCAGAGGAGATACGCTTGGCGCGGTCCGTGGCGGCGAAGCGCTCGAGGTAAGGCGCCGCGTCCGGATGCGTGTACAGGCGCCACGCCCCGGCAACGTTGCGAAGGACGATGCCTCTTCCCGATCCCAGGCTGACCGCAAGATCGCGAAGCGCAGCCTCGATGTCGGACCTCGGTTGTTCGGTGACTTCGGCCAGCTCTTCGACGGTCACCGGCTCCTCGGCGACGAACAGAATCGCTTCGAGAATCGTTGCGGTGTCGGTCATGGATCTCCTTGCCCGAGCATTGCCCGGAAGCGTAATTCTGCGGCATCCTCGTCGTACGACATCATGATCGGAGCGTACGGTTCATCCTGGGTGACTCGCACGATCCCCCATCGTGCGAGTTCGAGGAGCGCCAGGAAATACGCGACCACCTCGTCATCACGCTTGCAGTGCGCGACGACTTCATCAAAATCGGATGCGATCATCATGGCCATGCGGGCCTGAAGGTCGACCATCGCATCATGAATGGAAGGGAGCTCCAGGGCAAGGTGGTCCACGTCAGGATCAAGATCAGGCTCCGACAGCACGCGTTCAGCGATGCGTACAAGTTGTTGAGCGTCAACAGGGAGGATGACTTCGGGTGGGGGTGGCGCTATCTCCGGGGGGAGACCGGCCTGGCGGGGGAAGTGCCGGTCTGCCGCGTCCATACGGTGCCGAAACACGGCGGCGACATCCTTGAATGTGAGGCAGGCCAGAAGTCTCGAGAGCAGTCGGTCTCGCTCCTCGGTCATCGCGAGTTCCTCGTCCATGTCGACGGGCTCATCGTCAGGGAGGAGGTGACGAGCCTTGATCTGTATCAGCGTCGCGGCGATCAGAAGGAAGTCGCTTGCTCCCTCGATATCAAGTTCTCGCATCGTGTCGATGTAGGCGATGTACTCGTTGACGACATCGACGAGACTCAACTCGGTGATGGCGAGTTGATGCGTGGTGATGAGCTGGAGTAGGAGGTCGAGAGGACCTTCGAACATCCTGGTGCGCACTTCGAACGACATCGGCACGCCATGATAACGAGCACACACCGGGTATCCGGAGTCAGGTCTCAGATCTCGTCGGCACGTTCGAGGCGGCACCAGAACTCGGGATTCACTCCAGTGGGAGGACCTGAAGGATGGTTCCGCGCGAAGTGAACGGCGAGATCGGATGCTCCGAGCTCTTCGAGTCGATCCGCTCCGATTTCACCGTGGGCGAGATACCGTCTCCAGCGCCGGGTCACTGGTAGTCGAAGGCTGTGCAACACCGTCGCTGTGGACCGAGAGAGAGCGCCGAGATCCGACGCCACCTTGCCGATGTCGTGCAGGAGTGCCGGTGCAGCGAGATCGAGGTCACCGTCGACGCGTTGCCACACGTCGAAGGCGTGGCGCTGGTCCGCGGATCGCTGGGAGAAGAACGCTCTCCTCAGGGCCGGTTCGAGTGCTCCAGCGATGAGCTGCTGTTCGGAAGGGGTGAGCGGCGCGGCGGTCACGAAGCCGACGAATCGGCGTACGAGATGTCCCGCGAACGCTAGCTTGCCTTTGTCTTGCACTCGATGCACATGACCGAAGTTGGCAGACACTCCAACCGATCGTCACCTATCGGCCCGCCACACTCCGTGCAGCTGCCGTAAGTGCCGTCTTCGATCCTTGCTATGGCACGCTCGACGTCGTCGAGGTGTGTCTTGAGATTCTCGATGATCCCCATCGTCTCCGTGCGCTCCGCTGTCGCTGCCCCGGCATCGGCGAACGCGTCTCCAAAGACCATCTCCCCTGTGAACTCGCCGTTCTTGTCGGCGCCCAGCTCTGCGAGCTGATGGAGCAGAGTCACCTGTTCGCCTCTGAGATCCGCTGCTGTCTTCACGATGTTGGTGGGTGGCATCCGTCTCCCTCCAGTTCGCACCCGGTTGCACGTTCTCGTCCAACGAACGTTCACTTCCCCACAGGTTAGTCGAGGGGGGTCTCAAGGGGGAGCTATCGGCCTCTGGGGTGGTGCACGACAACGACCTCTCTCAGGTGCTCAGGGCTCACCTTCGTGTACACCTGAGTTGTCGAGAGGCTCGCGTGTCCGAGCATCTCCTGGACGGTGCGCAGATCCGCCCCGCCTTCGACCATATGAGTCGCTGCGGAGTGTCGAAGAACGTGAGGCGAGAGCCTATCCGGTGAGATGCCCGCGGTTCTGCCGTGGCGTGCGACGATACGCCACACGGTCTGGCGCGAGAGACGGTTTCCGCGTGCGGTGAGGAAGAGTGCGTCCAGATCTGGAGCGGCGCCCCGAAGCTCCAGGCGATCAGGGAGCCATGCATCGATAGCCTCCGCTGCGTAGGAACCGAACGGCACGAGGCGTTGCCTATTGCCCTTCCCCGTGACGATGGCGGTCTTCGTTTCGAAGTCGATGTCGTGGATGTCGATGTCAACGAGCTCGGTAGCGCGACATCCGGTCGCGTAGAGGAGCTCGAGAACCGCACGGTCCCGCCGACCGAGCTTGTCGTGAGTCTCGGGGGCGTCGAGGAGTTTCGAGACTTCCTCGATGGTGAGTGCCCTCGGGAGGGGGATGGCGCGAGCAGGGGCGTCGATCATCGCGGTCGGATCTCTCAACGCATAGCCCTCCGCGACGAGGAAGCGGTGATACGCGCGAATGCACGCGAATTTTCTCGCGATCGAGGTGTCCTTCAAACCCCTGTCACGCAACAGCGCGAGGTGCTCGTGCACCACCTGCGCACCGGATAGGGCGCTGTTATCGTCAAGGGTCGCTCTGTACTGGATCAGGTCTCTGCGATACGCCGCGGCTGTGTTCGCCGCGAGTCCGCGCTCGGACCGGATCGACTCGAGGAATTCGATGCCATGGCTCGGTAACGGAGATCCGCTCACCTGGTCTGGGGGGCCGGAACGGGTTCGAGCCTCGCGTTCCCGAGCTTCTCCGCGTGAACGAGGGCAGCGCCGACGAATCCTTCGAAGAGCGGATGCGGCTTGTCCGGTCGCGAGATGAGCTCGGGGTGCGCCTGGGTAGCGACGAAGTACGGCTGATCAGGTAACTCGATGAACTCGACGAGCCTGTCGTCTGGCGAGCGCCCGGAGAGTACGAGACCGCCCTCTTCGAGCTGCTTGCGGTACCTGTTGTTCACCTCCCATCGGTGACGGTGCCGCTCATAGACGACCTCCTCCCCATATAAGCGTCGCACGACCGTGCCTTCCATGAGCTTCGCCGGATACACACCGAGGCGCATCGTTCCGCCCTTCTCCGACACGTCCTTCTGAGCGTCCATGAGATCGATCACGGGATCTGGAGTCACCGGGTCAAACTCCGATGAATGCGCCTGCGCGAGTCCAAGGACATTTCGCGCATACTCGATGACCGCGCACTGAAGGCCGAGGCAGAGCCCGAGGAAGGGGATCCCGTGTTCCCTCGCGTACTGGATCGAACGGATCTTGCCTTCGATGCCCCGCACGCCGAACCCTCCGGGCACGAGTATTCCATCGAGATCGTCGAGATAAGAGTCAGCGAGCATTCCGTCGACGTCGTCTGCGGGGATCCATCGGACGTTGACCTTGACGGACGCGGTCCGGCCTGCGTGACGGAGCGCCTCAACGACCGAGAGATAGGCGTCGGGGAGACCGACGTACTTGCCGACGATGCCAATGGTGACCTGGCCTGCCGGTGTGTCCATGGCATGGACCATCGCCTTCCACTCTTCGAGGTCGGGTGGGGGTGCGTCAAGTCTGAGTTCACGAAGCACGACGTCGTCGAGCCCGGCTGCGTGAAGCGTGAGAGGTACCCCGTAGATGTTCGGCTCATCGATCGCGTTGATGACGGCGTCCGTCGCGACGTCGCAGAAGAGGCTGATCTTGCGCCTCGCTGCCTCATCGATCGGGCGATCGGAGCGCACGACGATTATCTCGGGCTGAATACCGTGGCCGCGCAGCTCGGCGACCGAGTGCTGGGTGGGCTTCGTCTTGAGCTCTTGGGACATCCGGAGGTACGGGACCAGCGTCACGTGCACGTAGCAGGTGTTGTCAATGCCGATGTCCTTGCGGAACTGTCTGATGGCCTCGAGGAAGGGCAGGCTCTCAATGTCGCCGACAGTTCCGCCGATCTCCGTGATGACGACGTCGACGTCCTCCCTCTGTCCCAGCTTGCGAATGCGCTCCTTGATCTCGTTCGTGATGTGCGGAATCACCTGTACCGTCGCCCCGAGGTAGTCGCCGCGACGCTCTTTGCGGATTACAGATTGATAGATGGAGCCCGTGGTGACGTTCGAGTCGCGACTGAGGCGTTCGCCGACGAACCGTTCGTAGTGCCCGAGGTCGAGATCTGTCTCTCCCCCATCGTCGGTGACGTATACCTCCCCGTGCTCGAACGGGTTCATCGTTCCTGGATCGACGTTGATGTACGGGTCGAGCTTCTGGAGAACTACCCGCAGGCCACGTGCCTTAAGGAGCCGACCCAGCGAGGCGGAAGTAATGCCCTTGCCAAGGCTCGATGTCACCCCACCGGTCACGAACACATGTTTGGTCATGCATCTCCTCCACCTCGGAAGGTCGGATGATAGCAGCCCGGCCACGGCACCCTCCGTACCCATGCCCGACAAGGTCGGTTGCTACGGTGCGCGCTGAGCCGCGGCGATGGCGAGCAGCTCCGTCGCGTGCTCCCTCCCCTTCTCCGATGCGGAGAGTCCGGCGAGCATACGAGCAAGCTCCTCGATCCGTTGGCCATCCCTGACCTCGACGATCGTCGTCGTGGCGCCGCTGCGTCGCACAACGAAGTGGCGGTCGGCGAATGCAGCCACCTGCGGCAGGTGTGTAACACCGATGACCTGCCGATCGTTCGAGAGCGACGCGAGTTTTTTTCCCATCGCAAGGGCGGTGGCTCCTCCGATGCCCGAGTCGATCTCGTCAAATGCGACAAGGTCGACGTCTGCACTCCCCGACGCGAGAGTCAACGCGAGGACGAGACGACTCAGCTCTCCCCCGGACGCAATGGCTGCGACAGGTGCGGGCTGCAGACTCTCGTCTGAGGCGAATAGCACGGTCGCCGAGTCCGCTCCTTTTGGACCCGCCCTCACGCGGGTGACGGAGATTGCAACGACGGGGGTTGCGAAACCGAGCTCGGTGAGGTGGGAGTGCGCAGCATCCGCGAGGCGGTTCGCTGCGTTGATCCGTGCTTCTCTCAGGGCGTCTCCTCTCTGGTTCAGATCGGAGGTAGCTTCTTCAAGTCTCCCCGCGATCGCGCCAGCGGAGGTGAGGAGCGTCGAAATCTCCTGTTCACGTACTCCTGCATTCTCACGGAATGTCTCGATGTCTTCGAGCGAGTCGCCGTACTTGCGTTTGAGCGATCCGAGCAGAGCGATCCGCTGCTCGGTCTCGTCGAGTCTGCCAGGATCCATCTCGAGGTCCGAGGCGTAACGCGCTATCTCTCCTGCAAGGGCGGAGAGAGCGGTAGAGCTCTCCGTCACCTGCCGGGTGATGTCACTCAGGGAGGGGTCGATGCTCATTGCATCCTCAAGGGCTCGAAGTGCGGTCGCGATGTGACCACCCGCGCCATCGTCGGTCAGTTCGTGAAGAGCAGTGTGGATCGCAGCAGCCAGTGACTCGGCGTTGCGCAGGCGCACAACGCGCCCACGAAGCTCTTCGTCGTCCCCGGGGGCGAATCCTGCAGCGTCGATCTCCTCCATCTGGAAGCGAACTGTCTCGAGTTCACGCGCGAGGGCCCTGTGGTCGGATCCGAGGAGGTCTGCCTCCCGCTGCACTGTCTCCAGGGCTGACCACGCGCTCTCGTACTCTGCGACCCGGGGACGCTCCCCCTCCGTGAGCAACTGGTCCACGAGCCGTCGGACCCCGCGCGACGAGGTAATCATGTGCTGATCATTCTGACCCACGATTGACACGCGGGGGCCGATCTCCTGCCGCAGAGCAGCCGCGGTGCTGATCGCCCCGCTGAGATATGCCTTGGATCTCGTTGAGGTGACGACGCGGCGCACCACGATCTCAGTCTCGCCCACGAAGCGGGCCGACACTTCAGCCTCATCTCCGTGAGGGCCGATGAGCCCTCTGCTTGCCGATTCGCCGATCAAGAGGCGCAGCGCACCGAGCATCACGGTCTTGCCTGCTCCTGTCTCGCCCGTGATCACCGTGAGGCCTTCCGCCGGTGTGATCGATGCGTTCGGAATGAGCCCGAGATTCGTGACAACGATCTCCTCAAGCATGGTCGAGTCCGAAGTTTTCGCGCACGGCGTGAGGAAAGGGACGTCGTTCAAGCGTGAGAAACTCGACGAAGGTTGCTCCACTGCGGATCGTGATTGGTTCGTTCGGTGCGACCGTGCACAGTTCATGGCGGTCAACGTTGATGCGTGCGGGCCGATCTCCGACGATTGTAAGGGTGACGACAGCATCGGACGCGAGGACGATGGCTCTCGAGAGGAGGCTGTGCGGCGCAATCGGGGTGAGAATGAGAGCGTCCAGACTCGGGTCGACGATGGGCCCGCCAGCCGAGAGCGAGTAGGCCGTAGATCCAAGCGGCGAAGCCACGATGATGCCGTCAGTGCGGTACGTCGCGAGTGGCCTCCCGTTTATCTCGACAGTGACTTCAATAATTCGCTGGGAGATGACCTTCTCGACTACTACGTCGTTGATCGCAGAAGAAGCGTGTGGGCCTGTGGAGACCGAGACGGTGCTGCGTCGCCTGATCAGGAAGGTATCAGCGGAGATCGCCTCAGCCAGGTCGGTGAGCTCATCCTGTCCGAATTCGGCGAGATATCCCACTCTTCCGACGTTGATGCCGCAGATCGGGACTCCACTTCGCACCGCGATGGCGGCGGCCTCGAGAACGGTCCCGTCTCCCCCGATCGCGACCACGAGGTCAACGTCGGTGTCGTCGACTGCTACGCCATTTTCTGCGAGCAGGGCAGCCAATCGCGTGGCTACGGCAGTGGCCCTTGGACTGTCGTCTCTGACGACGAACTTGACTCGATTCACGCTGACATCCCATCAAGGGCTGACTCGATCGTACGCGATGTGACAGTACCGCGTCCGCGTCTGAAGCACGCGAGGTACTCGACATTTCCCGTCATCCCGGTGATCGGCGACTCCATGAGGCCGATGCACCCGAGACCGATGTCAGCGAAGGAGGCGAGAACGGTTGCCAGGACCTCGATCCTGATGGCGGCGTCTCGAACGATGCCTCCTCTGCCCACAAGATCTCTGCCAACCTCGAATTGGGGCTTGATCAGGAGCACCCAGGTGGCTCCGACTCCGCCGAGTGCAGCGAGATGGGATTGCACGGTGCGCAAGGAGATGAACGACAGGTCGGCCACGATGAGATCGAAAGGAGCGCCGAGCTCTCGCGGATCCGCTAGGCGTATGTTCGTGCGCTCAACGACCTGTACCCGCTCGTCGCTACGGACTCTCCAGTGCATCTGGCCGTATCCAACGTCGAGGGCGAGCACGGAGTCGGCGCCGCGCTGCAACAAGCAGTCAGTGAAACCTCCCGTGGATGCACCCACATCGATCGCTCTCCTGCCTCGCACCTTGACATCGAACACGTCGATGGCTGCGTCGAGCTTGCGACCCGCTCTGCTGACGAATGGATCAGGTGGCTCTTCAACGTGGAGCGGCTCGTCCGGCGCCACAAGCGTCGCGGGTTTCGGCGAGGTGTTCGCGCCGACTCGCACGAGCCCGGCCTCGATGGCGCGTTTCGCCTCCGAGCGGCTCTCGACCAGCTTTCGGCGGACCAGTTCGGAGTCAAGCCTTCTGCGAGTCAGGACTGGTCTCGCTCACGCGGGTCGGTGGAAACGCCTGTCCGGTCCAATTCACGCTGAAGACTGGAGGCGAGACCCTCAGCGATGTCCGCCGCCCCGGCAGGATCGCAGGAGCGAAGCACCTCAAGCGCAGGGGCGTCTTCTTCAATGTTCTCTGCGGTGAGATGTTCGACCATGGACACATTATCCCTCATCGAGAGACGTTCGTTCACCATTGTTGAGGAGAAGTCCCGGCAGGTCGGCTACGGATGCGATGACATGATCGGGTTTGAGATGTGGGGGGACCTCGGAGGGTCGTCGCGTCACTCCCGAGAGCGTCAACACTGATGTCCACCCTGCTGCCTTTGCGAAAGCGATATCCGTCTCCGGGCGGTCCCCGATCATCCACACTCTGGGTCCCTCGATCTTGTCCCTGATTACGTCGAGCATCGCTTCTGACGGTTTGCCGCACGTAACAGGCTTCTGTGCTGAGGCCTCTGCGATGGCAGCAACTATGGCTCCTGCCCCCGGGGCCACTCCGTTGGATGTGGGTATCGTCGCATCGGTATTCGTGGCGACGAAGACCGCACCGGATCGAATCGCACGGGCAGCTCGATGAATCTTCTCATACGTGATACCACGGTCAAGTCCGACGACCACGGCCCGGGGGAGATCCTCCCCGTCGGCTGCCGCGACTCCGTGGGCGACCAGCGTGGCCTGGAGTCTGGGTGAGCCGACTACGTACGCGGACGTCAAGCCGTGTTCGCGCAGGTACCAGATCGTTGTCATCGACGAAGTGATGATCGCGGAAGGATCGATTGCCACGTCCATCCGGGTAGCGAACTCGGACGCCACCGTCTCAGGCGTCTTTTCGGAATCATTTGTCGCGAAGAGGAGCGTCCATCCGAGACGCGTCAGGATCTCGATCGTCGACCTGGCACCGGGAATCGGGGATGACCCGAGATAGATCACTCCGT
Source organism: Actinomycetota bacterium (assembly GCA_030123765.1). Classification (GTDB taxonomy): domain Bacteria; phylum Actinomycetota; class Acidimicrobiia; order Spongiisociales; family UBA5794; genus B3-G11. The sequence goes on from JASJXX010000009.1 coordinate 17,253, forward strand.
CCAGGTCAAACACGATCGTTCCCAGGAGGGACCGGACCGTCTTGGTCTCCGACACCGTCATGCTCCTACCGTTCTACCCACTGCTCTTCGGCGAACCGGACATAACCAACCGACGTGAGCCGTCGCGGTTGTCCTCTGATCGCGGTGTGCCGAACAGTACCCCTCTCGGTGTCGATGAGCTTTACGCTCCCGACGCGCCAGGAGAGGCCCCCCCTGATGGTCAGATTCTTCAGAAGTGGCCTGCCAACGGCAGAATGGTGCGGAGACCAGCGCAGATGTACGTCCGTTACGAGATCACCGTCAAGGACTTCGAACGCTCTCGGGCATCGTCGGGCTCGTTGACCTCGACGCGACCGAGCTCCTCCCTCACGAGGGTACGACAACCCCGTTGATCGACGCGAGGAGGAGTGACCTCGACCGGGCCGGAGCGTTGCTCGAGCCAATTGTTCTCCTCACCGAGCGCGGCGAACGTCTCCGAGCGGTCAGTTATCGGGACGCGAACGGCATACGGTCGAAGCTCTTGAGGGGAGAGGTCTTCAGTGGCCGATCGCGGAGTCCCCCACGTTCGCGGCTGTGTCAGTTGTGAGAGTCGGGGTCGGGATCCGCTGTGTGCATGATGATCGAACGCGCGGCGAACCCGTGGGACTCGAAGAAGTTCTTTGCTGCTCGCTGCCCGGGACCGACGGGTGCGTCGAAGTGGCGGATGCCTCTCTCCCTCAGACGGCCCATGACCTCGGTGAGCATCACGTGACCGACGCCGACTCCCCTCGCGTCAGGCTCCGTGTAGATGAGGCGGAGCCGCCCGATCTTCGTCCCGCCCGCCCTCGCGAGCATGGGCTCCACGGTTGCCCACACGAAACCGACGGGTGACGCATCGATCTCTCCGACGAGGATGAAAGATCCGTCGTCCTGGATAGCGCGAAAGAGAGAGAGATCGAATCTCTTGTCAAGCCCGTCGGTGAGCGCCCATATGGGTTTGCGAACGGTCTGCTCGCGCTCCATCTCGTTGTAGAGCGAGACGAGTCTGAACACGTCGCCGTTGCGAGCCCTGCGTGCTGTGAGTTCCATGGCGGCGAGCGTAGCTTGGAGCTGCGTTTAGCTCCGGTCAGCTTTAAAGCGCGAACGGATTCCCCACCTCGTGATGAGACCGATGGCTTCGAAGGCGATCGCGCCCTTCATCTTCGATTCGCCGTAGATCCTGTCGCGGAACGTGATGGGGACTTCGACGATCTCGAGTCCTGCCTGCTCAGTTCTCCACGCCATCTCGACCTGGAAGCCGTACCCCGAAGCCTCGCATGATGACGGGTCTATCTTGTGGAGCGTCGTGTCGCGAAATGCGCGGAAGCCCGCTGTGGAGTCACGTACCGAGAGTCGGAGCATCACGGACGCATATCTGTTCCCGCCCCGCGAGAGCACCCGCCGATACCACGGCCACCCCCGGGTTCCGCCCCCGGGCACGTACCGCGACCCGATGGCGAGATCAGCACCCTCTTCGACGGAGGCAACTAACCGGGGAAGATCGTTCGGGTCGTGTGAGAAGTCTGCATCCATCTCGCACAAGATGTCGTAGCCGAGTTCGAGGCCGTGAGCGAATCCGGCTGCATAGGCAGGTCCGAGACCTCCCTTCTCTGACCGATGAAGGATGCTGAGCCCCGGGTCTGACGCGGCGAGGTCATCAACGAGACGGCCCGTTCCGTCGGGAGAGCCATCATCGACGACGAGGAGGTCGTATCCGAGAGCACGCACCGCCGACACGATGCCGGTGATGTTCTCAGATTCGTTGTAGGTGGGGACGATGACGAGAACGCGCATAAGAGAGTCTGCCACAGGGAGAGCTTCGGCATACGTTGAAGACCACTTGAGCCGGAGTGATCACCGCGCGCAGTCGAGACAGATCTTTCTCCGTTTTGCGGCAAGCTGATTCTTCCGCTTCACAAGGAAGCAGATCGAACAGACGAACTCGTCTGAAGCAGCTTCATCGACTTCCTCAGCCTCAAGGGCGATCTCAGCGCGTCGAATGGCTCGCATCTCAGCGGCCTCATCCACGACGATCGCCTCGTTGCTCTCATCTTCGGTGAGCATCTCGAGTTCTTCAGCCTCGAGTTCGTCGAGAGCCTGCGTCGCCTCAGATTCGCCTTCAGATGATCCGCTATCCGTCCCGCCGGTCTCTGCTGCGTCGAACGCTGGGAAGTCTTTAGGGGTCTCGGGGGTCATGTTCCTCTCGGTTCTTACTGTGTGGGCGCGGAGCATACTCGCGTGGAAGTGGAGTTCAATATATTTTCAGATGATGAAGCGGATAGCGCCCGAGAGGACTTCTATCTCTACACTTCCGCTCCCGAGTGTTTCGCCGTCAGCTTCTACGGGCCACTCGCTCGGCACTTCGACTCGAATCGCCGTTCCGGAGTATCGCTGCACTCCACGATGCGTGAGATGTGTGCCCCTCATCACCCTCGGCATGACCGAGAAAGCCTGACGTCGAGGCCCCTTGAACACCTGGACATCCATCTTGCCGTCAACGAGCGAGGATCGAGGTGCGACGTTCATGCCGCCTCCGAAGAACTGGCCGTTGGCGACCACGATGTTGATCGCTTCACCCTCGTAGCGGTGCTGGTCGATCGTTGCCGTCACGCCGGCGCTATGAAACTTCCACAGAGCGATCCAGAATGCAGCCGAGTATCGCGTAGATCCCATCCATCGCGGTAGACGGGTCGCAATCGATGCCGACGCGGCAGCGACGCCGAGATTCAGTGCGTTGAGAAAATATCGGGTTCCGAACGATCCGGTGACCCTGCCTATGTCCACCACGTAGGGTTCCGGTTCCGTGAGCCGGGAGAGTCCCGCGTGTATGCCGCGTTTGTGCCCGAACGTGCGGACGAAGTCGCTCCCCGAGCCCGCCGGCACGATTGCGAGGCTACAACCCTCTCCGCTACCGGTGGCCATGAAGCCGTTGAGCACGAGATGCGCGGTTCCGTCTCCCCCGACAGAGATGAAGTGGCGGAATCCGTCAGCGACCGCATCCGCCACGAGGTGCGTGACGTGATCGCCGCTCTGGGACTCGATGAAGACTGCGTCGACACGCAGCTCCTTCGCAGTCGTGACGACTTCCTCGAAGACTGAGCCCGCGCGACCCGAGGAAGGATTCACAACGCCGTACCACGTCATCTGGGAATCACGATCTCAACGATTCCGCGGTCGATGAGGCCGATCGCCTCCGAGGCGACCTTTCGGTACGCGGGGTAGCCGTCTCGAATCTGGCGCAGGAGATCAAGCAGTTGACGTGATGAGCGAACGAAGTCCCCGGCGCGCATGTCGTCGCTATGAAAGATGTCTGCCAATTCGTGTCCCGACGCCCAAGCGTGCATTGAATCCACCAGACCGACGTCGGGAGGACGGCTCTCAAGGAGTGATGCCTCTCTCTCCCTGTCGCGAATTGTGATAGCCAATGCTTGGACGGCCTCGATAGGGTCCGTGGCGAAGGAAGCCTCGGGTGCGATCGACGCGTCACGTCCGCGAGCCTGGTAGGTGAAGAGAGACGCGAGGGCACCGAACTGTACGGCGCCGTGTCGTGCGAACACGCCGGTGCGAAGGCACTCGGCGAGGACGAGGTCAAGCTCGCTGTAGAGGCGACGCAGAGATCTGCCTAGCTCGGTCAGGGACCAGTCCTTCGTGTAGCCCATCGTGTCGAGAACGACTCTGCGGTCATGGAATTCCTCTGCCAGTTCATTCGGCCGGGAACGCGCGATGCGCCGCTCGAGACGTCGAATGTCTCTCGCCGCCCGCTTCGCGCGCTCTGCCCACATCAGATGCGTATCGAGGTCTGGACATGATGCTACGGCTTCCTCCTCCCCACCTGAGGTCGTCCGGCGGGAGTTGGCGATCTTCCAGACGTCGCCCCGCTCACACGCAGCGGCGTTGCGGAACATCGTGTGATCCTTTCTCCGGTCGGCAAGATTCTGTGCAAGCTTCGTGGATCTGTGAGCGACGGCGAAATTCCCGAAGGATGCCACGAGCAGCTCGTGCGCCTCGGCGCGGTCGTACCTCGCGATCAGGTTCAGCACCATGTTGTACGTAGGAGTGAAGGACGACCGCAACGGGTTCGCACCTTTCGCCGCGATCGATGTGACCCGGTCGAAGGGGACAAAGGAACTGTGCAGCACCACAGCCGTGCCCTCTTGATCGATGCCACGTCGTCCCGCTCTCCCCGTGAGCTGGGTGTAGTCGCTCGGTTTCAGGAGCTGGTGACTCTCGCCGTCGAATTTACTGAGCGAATCGAGCACGACCGTGCGCGCCGGCATGTTGATCCCGAGAGCGAGCGTCTCGGTTGCTGCGACGACTTTGACGAGACTCGCTAGGAAGAGCTCTTCCACGGCTTCCTTGAACGCCGGGATGAGTCCCGCGTGGTGCGCTGCCGCGCCTTCTTGGAGGGTCGCGATCCAACGCTCGTACCCGAGCACGGTGAGGTCCTCGCGGCTGAGGTGGGCGACGTGACGCTGCGCAACTCGGCGGATCTCGCGACGTTCCGCGGCCGACGTGAGATTGAGTCTGGCAGACGCCATGTTCTCTGCCGTCTGGTCACAGCCTTTTCGTGAGAACACGAAGTAGATACACGGCAACAGGCCTCTGTCGGCGAGGTCCCTGACGACTTCCACACGTCTCGGAGTGGTGAATCGTCGGTGCTTGCCTCTCCCTGATGCAAGCATATTGATGATGGCGACGTTGGGTTTTCGGTTCCTGCCGAAGAGGGGTGCCTGGCCGAGCGTCTCCTGTCGGTGGCGATCCTGCCACATGTAAACGGAAGTCAGAGGCACAGGGCGGTCCGTCTCGAGAACGAGTTCGCACTCTCCCCGACGTTCACGGATCCAGTCGGTGAACTCCTCTGGATTTGCCACCGTCGCAGAGAGGCAGACAAGCTGTATCCGTTGGGGAAGGTGGATGATGACTTCCTCCCACACGGACCCCCTCTGACGATCGGCGAGGTAGTGCACTTCGTCGAGGATGACCAGATTGAGATTATCCAACGCCGGGGAAGCCTCGTAGATCATGTTGCGAAGCACTTCGGTCGTCATCACGATGATCGGCGCGTCACCATTGATCACGTTGTCCCCGGTGAGAAGCCCCACAGTCTCAGTGTCGTATAGGGCGACGAGATCACTGAACTTCTGGTTGGAGAGAGCCTTGATCGGGGTTGTGTAGAAGGAGCGAGCACCGCTCGCGAGCGTCATCGCTATGGCTCCATCGGCGACCAGTGTCTTTCCCGACCCGGTTGGAGCAGTCACCACGACTGACCGTCCTTGTTCTACCGCGGCAAGCGCCTTGGACTGGAATGGATCAGGCCGGAACGCGAGCTCAGACACGAACCGCTCAAGCGCAGAGGTGGTCACCGGACAGTTTGGGAGCGGGATCGCGTCTGCATCCAGCAAACGTAGTAGCTCGCCGGAGTGAAGCGTGCTGCTCCAGCGGATGAGACGCTCCTTGTGACCGGATCTCAGGTGATGGCGGTCAGCCTGGTGAACCAGTCGTCCTCATGGAGCATCTTCACAAAGGACTCGATCTCGGTCTCGGTGATGGTGGCAGATCGCAGCGTGATCTCGTAACTGACGCCTGTCGCGAGAAGGATCCCGACGACTCTGCGAGTCGCGGGTCGAACCTGAAGGGAGGAACACATAGGACAAACGAATCGGTAGGAACCGCCTTCGCCGGCTCCCGTGAGCTCGAGAGCAACATCCGCTGTAGAGAGTTCTACGTCTCCGCAGCGTTCACACGTCGTCCGGATGGTTGTCATCGCCACTCCACTTTGTCAGCGTCCCTACTGACATCGGCACGAGAAGGAGCGAATAAAGGACTATTCCACACATAGTCACTTCGCGGGTGCGTATCGCCGGGAGATTCTTGCACGCAGATCGCGGATAGCGGCAACCACCTCCTCACCTTCGATATCGGATACGGCGTTGCCCAGTCCGATCAGGAGGCGCGCTGCGACGAGGGGATCCGAGACAGACATCGTGACGCGTTGCGACCCGTCGTCGAGATCGCGTGTGTCCACAGGGTAATACTCAGCAACCCAGCTCGACGCAGGATTGGTCGTAAACGTGACGTGAGCGTCGCCGTCGTCAGGTCGGTATCGAACGATGGCGTCAGAGGGCGGCTCGGGGAGTTCGTATGCGTCGTCGAGTTCCTCGACTTCTGCGATACGGTCCACTCTAAAGACGCGTTCGGCGTTGGCGAGATGGCAGTGGCCGGCCAGATACCAGTTACCGAGGTTGAAGAACACCGAACGGCCTTCGACGCTGCGGACGGTCCGGGTGTTCGAGGCCAGAGCAACGTACGTGATTCGCATGGTGTGGCGCCGTTCGATCACCTCCTGAAGTCTGCGAACAAGCTCGGGGGTCGGGACATCGAAATGGACGTACGATTCCGCGTCGGGAAGCACCACTGCTGTCAGCTTCCTCACTGCTGATACGAGCGCTGACGGCGCTTGATCGGATTGGATAAAGGTCATACCGGCAGCGAGCAGTCCGAGTGCTTCGGGTGCGGTGAGCCTGATGGGGCGGGCGAAGTAGTCGGCCGCGTCAATGTGCACCTCGTCTGCGAATATGTCGACATCGATGAGGTCGCCGGGACCGTACCCAGGGAGACCCGTCATGAATACGAGATGGAGGTCCTTGACGAGATCTGCCTTGTCCTTGTAGTGGAAACGAGCGACCAAGTCATCCATGTTCGCTCCGTTCCGGCTGATGATCCAGGGGAGCACAGCGAGGATCCGCGAGAGTCGCTGCGCTGTTCGCTCGGAGCTCACGCATCGCCTCCCAGATAGGTCAAGAACGCCGTGACGAGTTCAGGCGGGGACTCGATGACCGCCCTGGCGTCGAAGCCGAGGATCCAACCGATGAATCTGCTCTCTGAGCTGACCGCGATCCGGGCGGTGACCGTGTCGTCATTCCGCGAGATTACGACGGCACCGGTTGCCTGTGCAAGAGCGACGTCCGAGACTTCTGCATCAAAGCGAACGGTGGCCGTAACTCTCTCTGGCTGGTCTCCACCGAAGAGATTGGGGAGTGCGCTCGACGGATCGAAGCCCCCTGGCCGCTCAAACGTGTCCGCCGCTTCGTCAACCTTGATCTCGCTCATGCGATCCAGGCGGAAGGCCTTCACCGTCTCGCGAGCGCCTGCCTCGGGCGCAAGGAGATACCAGTGGCCGAAGCGGTGCGCGAGCGCATAGGGTTCAACCGTGCGAGGACGATGTCGATAAGTGAAGAGAACGCGGTGTCGGCCGGATACTGCCTCGAACAGGTCGCCGAGGAGCTTGAGATCGTGTCCGAGATCGGCGAGCGCCGCAGATCCGGAAGACCCCGCCGCACCGCCGAGCTTGAAGATCGCGGCCGCCTCTGTTACCTGTCCTCCGAAGCGCACGGCCTGGGCTGCAAGCAGGAGGGCGGAGAGCTCCTCGTCGGTAAAGCCCGGGTCCGAGATCGCGTACTCGTCTGTTGGCACGACATAGCCCAACTCCACTTCCCAGATATCTGTAGGCCGTAGCGTCACGGGGACGCCGAGTGTTCTCAAGAGATCCTTGTCACGCTCGAAGGTCCTTCGGAACGCCTCGTCCGAAGGTTGGTCGTACCCCTTCACGGTGTGACGGATCTCATCAGCCGTGACCGGTCGACCCACCGTCAGCAGAAACGCGAGGAGATTGAGGATTCGTTCGATCACCTTCTGCATCAGCTCAATCGTATCGGTCGAGGGGGCGCTGGGGAAGTACCGTCAAAGGCTTTCGATCAGGCGATCGACACGATCGTCGTAAGCTTTGAAAGGATCCTTGCAGAGCACGGTGCGTTGGGTCTGGTCGTTGAGCTTGAGATGGACCCAATCGACCGTGAAGTCCCTCCGCTTCGCTTTCGCCGCCTTGATGAACTCGCCGCGGAGCCTTGCCCGTGTCGTAGCAGGTGGGCGAACCATTGCATCCGAGATAGCGTCGTCCGTGACGATCCTGTCCATCAGGCCTGCACGTTCGAGGATGTAGTAGAGCCCACGTTCCCGGTTCACGTCATGGTAGTTGAGGTCGATGAGAGCGAGCTTCGCCGATGAGAGAGAGAGGTTGTGCCTCCTGCGGTAACGCTCCATGAGGTGATACTTAGCGACCCAATCCACCTCTCGGTTGAGAGTCAACGGGTCCTTCTCCAAGCCTGTCAGCAGATGCTCCCACATTGAGATGGCTCGTTCGATCTCTGGCGAGACGTCCGAGGCGCGGATGTATCTCATGACTCGTTCAAGATACTCCCACTGGATGTCGAGAGCCGAGAGCTCCCTACCGTTCGCAAGGCGAATCCTGTGGCGGCATGTGACGTCGTGGCTGATCTCTCGAATGGCTCTGATCGGGTTCTCCAGCGTAAGATCACGAAACACGACTTCGTCCTCGAGCATCTGGAGCAGTACAATCGTCGCTCCGAGCTTCACATAGGTGACATATTCAGACATGTTCGAGTCACCCGAGATCACGTGAAGCCTTCTGTAGAGCTCGGCATCCGCGTGGGGTTCGTCGCGTGTGTTGATGATCGGACGTGATCGCGTTGTGGCGGAGGAACTCCCCTCCCAGATGTGCTCCGCTCTCTGAGCGAGCGAGTACAGAGTGCCTCTCGCAGTGTTGAGAAGCTTCCCAGCACCGGCCCATATCTGGCGTGTGACAAGGAACGGGATCAGGATGTCGATCGTCTTCTGAAAGTCTGCGTCCCGCCGAATGAGGTAATTCTCGTGGCATCCGTAGGAGTTCCCAGCCGAGTCGGTGTTGTTTCGGTAGAGGAAGATGTCGCCGCGGATACCTTCTTCGGCGAGTCTGCCTTCGGCGGATTCGACGAGGCCCCCCAGTATCCATTCGCCTGCCTTGTCGTGGGCAACGACGTCGTAGAGACTGTCGCACTCGGGAGTGGCGTACTCGGGGTGGCTGCCGACGTCAAGATAGAGGCGTGCACCGTTCTCAAGGAAGACGTTCGAGGATCGTCCCCACGACACGACGCGTCTGAAGAGGTACCTGGCGACCTCGTCGGGAGAGAGGCGCCGCTGCCCGTGCAGCACGCAGGTGATGCCGTACTCGTTCTCTATGCCGAATATTCTCCGTTGCACGCGCCCAGCGTACCTCACGACTCCACGTGCGAGATACGTTGGAGGCTTACTCGCGAGCAGCCGCCAACTCGTCCACAGTCAGCCTCCGGAATGCGCGTCTCTCAGAAGAACGATCAAGGAAAGCTACTTCCCAATCTGACGCCGGTATCTCGCGCTTCTCGGCTTGCTCGATCGCGGCGCAGGCGAGTCTGACACCCTCCTCAAGAGACAGGTCGTCGCGCAGGGAGGAACCCACGTTCCCCGCAATGGACTCTTCGCTCGCACCCAGTACGGCGAAACTGTCCGCATCGCGTAGGGTGCCGTCGAACAGAATGCGGAAGAGTTTGTCCGATCCGATGTCGTCGCCGACCTCAGCGACGACGATGTCTACCTCGTACGGCTTGAGCTCGTGACCGAAGATCTGTCCGAGGGTCTGGCTGTATGCGTTGGCGAGGCCTTTCCCCGTCACATCGCGCCGCGCGTAGGTGTACCCCTTTAAGTCGGCGTAGCGGACACCTGCAACGCGCAGCGTCTCGAATTCGTTGAATCTCCCTACTCCTGCGAATGCGATCCGGTCGTAGACCTCACCGATCTTTCGGAGAGACGGCGATGAGTTCTCTCCGATGAGGAGGATCCCCGGTAGGAGGCGCAGGACAATGATGGGTCGGCCACGAGCAACACCTTTGCGTGCAAAGTCTGCGCGATCCTTGACGAGCTGCTCCGGCGGGACGTAGAAGGGCATCATTGTGGGCGGCCCTCCATCACGGTGGCAGCGATGACCTCGATAACCTCGTCGGGGATCTCCTCGACCCCCTGCTCTGTGACGAGCACGAGACTCGGGTAGATGCCCCGTCTGAGATCAGGCCCGCCGGTCGCGGCATCCTCCTCAGAGGCGGCGACGAGGGCTTCCACTGCGAGTGCGAGAGCCTCTTCACGTGTGAGATCCGGCTTCCACGCTGCCTTGAGAAACGATTTCGCCTCACTCCCCCCCGATCCTGTCGCCGCGTAGCTCAGCTCGTCGTATCGCCCGCCAACGATATCGAACGAGTAAAGGTGGCCGATCTGCGTCCGCTCGTCGAAGCCGCAGAAGAGTGGGATCACGACGAGGCCCTGGAACGCGAGGGGGAGATTTCCGCGGATCAGCCGAGCAAGGAAGTTGGCCTTCCCCTCAAGGCTCAAGCGGGTTCCTTCAATCTTCTCATAATGCTCGAGTTCGGTCTGGAATAGCTTGATGAGTTCAATGGCCATGCCAGCGGTCCCTGAGATAGCGACCACTGAGAACTCGTCCGACGGGTACACCTTGCGCATCCTTCGATGTGCGATGACGTTGCCTGCCGTCGCCCTGCGGTCCCCCGCCATGATCACGCCATCGCACCACGTGAGAGCGAGCACCGTCGTCGCCTCGGGGATGATCCCTTCAGGGACAGAGCCCGCCTGCCACGATGGGGCGAGACCCCTGTACTGGAGAGCACTCAGGAAAGATCCGTCGACGATCGGCTCACCGATGCGAAGCGGGCCGATACCGATCTCGCGGTCGTTCACTCGCCACCCTTCTGGACGTAGTTCTTCACGAATTCCTCCGCGTTCTCTTCCAGCACCGAGTCGATCTCGTCGAGGAGGTCGTCGATCTTCCCCGCGACCTCTCCACCACGCGCTCTCGGCGCGTCGTGCACTGTTTCGTCGGCCGTGTCGCGCGCTCTCGACCGCTGTTCACGTTCAGTCATCGTGCCCTCCGAGGTTATTGATCAGCGCTGCTGCGTCTGGACTTGCTGTAAGAAGTTCCTCAACGAGGGCGCGTGTCCCTCGAAGTGGTTCCATCATAGGGATGCGAACGAGTGACGGTTGACCGATGTCGAAGACGAGGGAGTCCCAGTTCGCTGCTACGACCGCGTCGGGGTATCTGCGCAAACACTCTCCACGGAACCAAGCGCGAGTCGAAGGTGGTGGCAGGATCGCTGCCTCGGCGACCTCCTCATCGGTGAATAAGCGCCGCATACTGCCAGCAGCCAGCAACCTGTGATAGAGGCCCCGCGCAGGATCGATAGCGTGGTACTGAAGGTCGAGAAGTCTGAGCTTCGGATGCTTCCAATCCAGGTGGTCCCGGGTACGGTAGGCCTCGATGAGTGAGAGCTTCGCCGCCCAGTCCAATCTGTCCGAGACCGCAGCGTGGCCTTTCGGAAGGTCCTCGAGCACGCCACGCCACTCGGTGAGCACCTGTTTGTACACAGGGGGAACGTCGCCACTCGCAACGTAGGTCTCAAGGAGCGTCAGGTAGCGCCACTGAAGATCGAGAGCCGTCGCACGTGAGCCGTCAAGGAGGTCCACCGTTCGATGCAACGTGACGTCGTGGGACACCGCGGTCACCGCGTCGACCGGATGCGAGAGGCGTGTGGGCGCACCGAGAGCACCGTCCGCAACAGCGAGCAGCATCAGGGAGGTCGACCCGAGTTTGATGAAGGTCTGTACCTCGGACATCGTTGCGTCGCCGAAGATGACATGCAGGCGCCTGTACTTTGCCGGGTCTGCGTGGGGTTCATCACGCGTGTTGATTATGGGCCGCTTCAGCGTCGTCTCCAGGCCGACCTCCTCCTCGAAGAAGTCCGCCCGTTGAGTCAACTGGTAAGGCACTTCGGGTCGGCCATGTTCCGATCCGACCTTCCCCGATCCGGTCACTATCTGGCGTGAGACGAGGAACGCCGTCATGTGCTGCACGATCTCTCCGAATGGGACCGATCGCGGTACGAGATAATTCTCATGCGCTCCGTATGAGTTGCCCTTGCCGTCAGAGTTGTTCTTGTGCAGCACCATGCGCTGGGTGCCTTTCAGCGACGCACTCGCGTGAGTCGCCGCTCGATGCATGACGAGCTCCCCTGCCTTGTCATGCAGAGTTGCCTCAAGAGGATCTCCACACTCGGGAGTCGAGTACTCGGGATGGGCGTGATCAACGTAGAGGCGAGCACCGTTGTGGAGCACCGCGTTGACGAGGCCCGAATCGGTCTCGTCTACTGTGGCCTGAGTGACGACGAACCCCCGAGCGTCGCTTCCGGGCGATTCGGCGTCGTAGGACCACGTGATGCGATCAGCACCCTCGGCGTGTGCGTTCACTACGGCTGCTGAAGCAAGGACCGGGTTGAAACCCGGGTCGTTCGTTATGGTGATCCCATACTCGACCTCGGTGCCGAGGACGTGCGGTGTAGCCATCTTCAGAGATACTGGCCGGGCGATACGGCTTCGATAGCTCGCTGATCGCCGTCACCCTCGATGAGCGTCCGCACGTAGACGATCCTCTCACCCTTCTTGCCGGAGATCCGAGCCCAGTCATCAGGATTGGTGGTATTGGGGAGGTCTTCGTGTTCGCGGAATTCTTGACGAACAGCACGAAGGAGGTCCTCAATGCGCATCCCTGACGTGTTCTCCCTCACCTCGCGCTTGATCGCATCCTTCTTTGCCCGTCGCACGATGTTCTCGATCATCGCACCTGAAGCGAAGTCCTTGAAGTAGAGCTCCTCCTTGTCACCGTTCGCGTAGGTGACCTCAAGGAAGCGATTCTCAGGACCCTCGCCGTACATGGCGTCTATGGTGCTCCGGACTGCCTGGGCGAGGTACGCTTCAAGAGACGCGTATCCGCTGACCTCCCCGGCGTCATAAGGGAGGTCATCTCGCAGGTAGATCTCGAAGATCATCCTGGCCGCGTCTCTGTTGGGACGGTCGATCTTGATTTTCACGTCGAGGCGGCCCGGTCGGAGTATCGCCGGGTCGATGAGATCTTCGCGGTTGGAGGCACCGATCACGATGACGTTCTTGAGGGACTCGACGCCGTCAAGTTCGCTCAACAGCTGGGGAACGATCGTGGTCTCCATATCAGATGACACCCCCGTCCCTCGTGTGCGGAAGAGCGAATCCATCTCGTCGAAGAAGACGATCACGGGGACGCCCTCGTCGGACTTCTCCTTCGCCCGTTGGAAGATGAGGCGAATCTGGCGTTCGGTCTCACCCACATACTTGTTCAGCAGCTCGGGGCCCTTGATGTTGAGAAAATACGAACGAGTATCGAGTGATCCTGCTCTCTCCGCGACCCTTCTGGCAAGCGAGTTAGCAACCGCCTTGGCAACGAGCGTCTTGCCGCACCCGGGCGGCCCGTACAGCAGTATCCCCTTCGGTGCCTGAAGGTCGTACGCCTGGAATCGCTCCCACTGGATGTACGGAAGCTCAACAGCATCCTGGATCGCCTCGATCTGGTCGGCGAGGCCACCGATGTCTGCATAGGTGATGTCGGGGACCTCTTCGAGGACGAGTTCCTCAACTTCAGGCCTCTCGAGTCTCTCAAGGGCGATCCCCGCCTTCTCATCCAAGCGAACCAGGTCGCCTGCCCTGAGGTACATCTCATGTACGGGGGCTCCACGAGTGACGACGCGCTCTTCGTCGCCCCTGGTCACAACGATGAGCCGATCGTCCCCGAGGATCTCCTTGATCGTGACGACATCCCCCGTCGGCTCGAAGGCTCGGACGTCCACGATGTTGAACGCGTCATTCAGGATGACCTCCTGCCCGCGTTGAAGCTCCTTGATCTCGACCGTCGGCTCGACAGCTACGCGAAGCTTGCGACCGGAGGCGAGGACGTCCACGGTGCCGTCCGGATTGATGCCCATCACCGTGCCGAAAGGATTCGGAGGCGCCGTGAGTTTCTCTACTTCGTCACGCAGAAGCGCAAGCTGTTCGCGCGTCTCAGTGAGCGCCGTACTCAGCTTGTCATTCTGACTCGTCGCCTGAGCGAGGCGACCGCGGATGTCCCCGAGCCGATCCTCCAGGAGTCGGACGTGCCGGGGCGCCTCCTGGAGGCGCTGCCGCAGATCGACAATCTCTTCTTCGAGCGACCGGACCGTTTCACGATCTCGTGAAGCTTGGCTTTCTGACATCTCGACCTCCTCAGCGGGTCGACCCTCTCTCTCTGTGCTGGATCGAGTGTAGAGCGAGATTCTGTCAATATCGGACGTTGGGGGACTAGATTGCTCACCGGCGTCCGATATGGGAACGTCCATGAGATGCCCGCTACAAAGGAATCATGATGAAGGTCTGGATTGATCAGGATCTTTGCACCGGTGACGGCCTGTGCGAAGAGATCGCACCCGATGTGTTCGTGATGCTCGATGATGGCCTGGCATACGTACGGGACGGCGACACGATCTTCGCAGCGTCAGAGGGGAATCCTGAGGGAGCCAAGGGTATGGCCGACTTCCGCGATGAGCAGATGGAACTGGTTGTTGAAGCCGCCGAAGAGTGCCCCGGAGAGTGCATCTACATCGAGCCCTAGACCGCCAGTAGACGTCTCCGCGTAACCGTCAAGAACCCGGTGTGCCCGACCATGCGATGGTCCGGCCGGACGCTTCGACCGTCGATCGTCCAGGATCGGTGCATGATCTCAAAGGTCTCTGTTCCGGTGAATGCCCGACTGTCACGAATTGCCTGCCGCACCGTCTCCACCTGGGGCACTGTTGGCAGGTAGCAGGCGAACCCCCCTCCCCCCGGTAGCACCTCCGCCGCGATGGGAACGGCGTGCCATGGTTCAGGGAGGTCAAGGATGATCCTGTCGGATCGCGCTGTAAGCAGGACATCTTCGACCTCACCGACGCGAAGTTCGACGTTCTCCGGGACTGCTCCAGCGAAGGACTCGATCAGGCGCAACGCGTGTCTGGCGTGGTCGTCGCGGCGTTCGACGCTTACGACCCTCCCCGAATCGCCGACAGCTCGCGAAAGGGCGAGTGTGAGAGCTCCAGAGCCCGTTCCTGCTTCTACGACTGAACACCCGGGTGCGATATCTGCCCAAGTGATGAGCGCTCCTGCATCTTTGGGGTACATCACCGCGGCGCCTCGCTTCATGCGAAGAACGTAGTCAGCGAGCCTCGGTCGGAGAGCGACGAGTGATGCACCCTTGGAGGAGCGCAGCGTCGCGCCCTCCGGTTGACCGATGATGTCGGTGTGGGGAAGAGTTCCCTTGTCGAACTGGAAGGTCTGTGTCCGGTCGAGCGTAACCAGGTAGTGGCGTTCCTTGACGCAGGAGAGGAGACATGTCTCGCCTTCGGCGAACGGATCACCCGTCCTCGTCATGCCAGAGTCGGGAGCAGTGTTGCAATGAGTGTGAGCACCATCATGGCAACAACCATCCAGATAACGATCTTCACCCAGCGATCATTATGCGTCGACATTTGATCTACCTTCCGCCCACGTCTTGTGAAGAGTGATTCTGGCAGTGGCTCCCGGCTCGATCGACCCTCGATAGAGCACCTGCCGCCTGCCGCGCCGGCGCATCACGACTCCGGCACCTACGAGAAGAAGGCCGATGACGGTCTGGCTCGTCGACCGTGACCGTCCTGATGTCACCGCGCCCCAGCCGACGCGTGACACGGGGTGGAATCGCTTCCACCACCACCGCCACAGGATGGAACCGAGCGAGACCCTCACTGCTTGTAGACCTCGACTCTGATACCACTCCGCCGTGAACGCCAGGCAGCGAACACCATCAGACCTATCACTACTGCAACGGCCACTACAGCAATTCTCCCCCCGCTGGACCTGGCTTCGTCCTCCACATCGGTGAGCACACCTTCGATCTCGAGGAGTTTTGCTTCAAGGTCCGATCTGTCGACCGTCACGGAGTGCTCCTCTCCGCCTCGTGGACGGATTGCGCGTCGTGGACACCGCGTTCGGGCACGAGCTTGATGAGGAGCGCTATGAAGACGAAGAGGAGCAGGGCGGACACGATGTAGCCGAGCGCTTCCCAGTAGACGCCCGAGGGCAGCAGGCTGACGAGCGCCCGGAGCCCCGTCACAGAGAGCAGTACCACCGCAGCGGCCCAGATCGCGGCCGCTGCGAGGGAGTATCCGGCGAAGTGACCAAGCTTCTTCGCCGGCGCAATAGTCTCCTGGCGGAGGTACTCCCTGGCGAGGTCCACGAACTCGCTCGTCAGTCTGGGTATGTCCTGTAACTGTGCCATGATCCTCACGGTTGACGATGTCAGGCTAATCGACGCTCTGCTCTCTCGTGCCAACACGCAACTCTACCGATTCGCGGCTACGATGAACCGTTGTGGAAATCGTTGAACCGGTGGGGATTCCATCCAGAGACAGCGATCGAAGAGCGAAGCAGAACCTGTTCCCACTTGTGGGTGGCCAGGCCGCTTCGCTCTTCGGTGACTACATAGCTGTATTTACGTTGCCCTACTTCATGCTCTCCCTCACGGGCGAAGCCTTCGACCTCGGCCTCACGGGTGCCGCTGAGACCCTGCCGATGCTCCTGTTCGGCCTCGCCGCCGGCGTCTTCCTCGATCGAAGGCGGCGTCTGGGTTTCACCCTCATCGGGACGGACCTCGTGCGAGCGGGGGTATTCATGCTCCTCGCATTCGGCGCACACACGGGCCTGATTCCGCCCATGGCGATACTGGCTGCGGCATTCGTCACGGGATCGATGGGCGTGCTCTTCGACTCGGGGCTTCAGATCTACATGACCCGTTCTCTCCGCACCGAGGATCTCATCAAGGCCAACGCCCAGCTTGGTCTCGCCCGAACGATCTCGCTGAGCATCGGCCCGCTCGTCGGAGGTGTGATTGTGGCGCTTGCGGGTGGCTTCGCTCTCGCGTTCGGGATGAATGCGATCACATTTCTCGTGTCTGCTGTGCTCCTGTCGTTCGTACGACCGATCACAAGTATCGCATCGGAGGCACATGAGCCCTTTATGCGCGCCATGCGAACGGGGGTCCGCATTCTCTTTGCCGACAAGCGGCTTCGGTGGGGAACCCTCGGGGGAACGGTCACGAACCTTGTCTTCCAGCCACTCGAGGCGCTGCTGGTGATGTTCGTCGCCGTCGAAGTTCTCGGCCTCGAGAACCTGAGCGAGGGATTAGCAGAGGCGGGAGCGCTCATCGGGTTGTTCTTCGGTGCTCAGGCAGCCATCGCCTCAGTAGGAGTCGTGTTTGCGGGGAAGCTCGCCAAACGAATCCCTCTCGGCACGATGTACATCCTCGGCCTCGCGATGCTTGGCTTCGGTTTCCTCGCGGTAGCGATCATGGGTAACTGGTATGCAGTTATTCCTGCTGGAGTCGCCATCACCGGAGTCACATGGGCGAATATCGCCTTCGTGACGATGCGCCAGCAGTTAACGCCGCCCGAGCACATGGGGAGAGTCATCGCAGCGTCACGGACCTTCGCCTGGGCCGGTCTGCCGATCGGGGCAGCGGCCGGTGGTTGGATGGCCGGAGTCGTCGGTATCGTCCCCGTGTACATCGTGGGCTCGTCGAGTGTGGTCATCGTTGCCCTTCTACTCATGCGAACCGCGTTGTACAAGGATCGCGTGATGGCGGGCAGCGCCGGTTAGAAGCGTTTCCGGGGCTTCTTCTTCTTCTTCCTGAAGCTTCGCCGGGCACTGACCAACCATCCAAGAAGGAATCCGAATACGGTCGCGACGGCTATCCACACAACGATCTGACTTGCGACGTACGTCACGTCTATCCCTCCAAAGCGGTAAATTCGATGCGGCGGTTCCGAGCGCGACCCTCCGCCGTGTCGTTGCTGTCGACTGGCCTGCTCTCACCGTAGCCGACCACGTCAAATCGGTCCGCCGATTCTCCGTTCGCGATGAGGTACGAAAGGACAGCGTTCGCTCTCTGCTCGGAGAGTATTACGTTCGCCGCTGCTGAGCCGCGCGAGTCCGTATGGCCTGCAATCTTGGCCCGCACCTCGGGAGCGCTCCGCAGCGCCTCCAGAATGTCGTCGAGGAGCTCAGTCCCTCTCACTGTGAGCTCAAAACTCCTCGATGCGAATTCGACGACCCTCCCGTCGATAAGTTCGTTGAGGCTGACCTGCAGATCCTCGATCTCCTCCTGAGTCGGGCCAACTTCGAGGGCCCGAATCGCGGGATTGACGGCGAATCCGAGTTCGTCTGCTGTCTTCGTTATCTCCTCGTTCAGTTCGTTGCGCAACGCCTTGTCCTCGACCTCACCTGTGACCACGAGCAGCTTCCCGTCGGGGCTCACGATCGCTCTGCCTTCCGGTAGAAGGGGATGGATGCGGATGATGAGACCGAGCGTCGCTCCGAGCCAGCCTGGCTCTTCCGTGAGGCCTTCGAGCACGGAGAGCCCCGTCATGTCCAGAGTCGAGAACGTCACGATGAGTGCGTCGCGCACGAAGTCGCGTCGATCCTCTGACGCGACGTTCCCTCTCACCGTCGCCGTATCACCCTTCCACTCGATCTCGATGGCACCCCCCACGATGGCTACCTCTTCAAGTACGCCGCTAAACACGGGCCAGAGCTTCCCCTCGACACCCCGAACCCCTACAAGAGAAGCCACGGCTGCAAAGGCGTCCCGCTCTCGCTGATCGTTCACTAGAGAGCCCGAGAGGTAGAGCGTCGCTCCCCGTGCATCCACGGCAACGGCGTCAAATCCTGCTGCAGCAAGTGCTGCATGAGACCGCGCCTCAAGGTTCTCTTCGATGCTCTGGGTTCCGAAGTAGATGCTGGAGAACACGATCGCCAGGAACACCACGAGCGAGACAAAGAAGAAGCTCGCACTTGATATGATCGTGTCATCGTCAAGTTCTTCGTGGAACGATTGGGGTCCCGACGGCGAGCGTGTGTAACGGCGTACGTCCTCGACACCTCGTCTCTTCTTCCCGGCCATCCGTTCTCCCCGTGGTCACACCCATGGTACCGACGCCCCCTGCTACTCGATCCAGCTTCTCCGCT
Source organism: Actinomycetota bacterium (assembly GCA_030123765.1). Lineage (GTDB taxonomy): Bacteria > Actinomycetota > Acidimicrobiia > Spongiisociales > UBA5794 > B3-G11. The sequence goes on from JASJXX010000009.1 coordinate 36,081, forward strand.
GAACGCAGCGTCTCTCGGGGAGAGGCCCGGGTCACGAAGCAGCCTCAATGTTGAGCGGTGGTACCTCTGACGCGAGCGCGGCACCAAGAGAAGGCGACCGTGCCGCACCGTGTTGGATCATCTCCAGGACCGCGAGATGGAGGGACCTGACCCTCTCCACGAGCTCGCTGTGTTCAAGTTCGAGCTCTGTACGGATATCGGTTGCTTCTCGCTGAGCAGCGGTGATCCGGATCTCCGCCTCACGACGTGCTGAATCGATCGTCTCTTGCGCCCTGAGGTCCGACTCATCCGCACTCCTTCGAGCGCGATCTGCGGAGTCAGCCACGATCCGTGCCGACTCCAACCTCGCGCTCTCCGCGATCGATGACGCCTCGAGGGAGGCAGCCTCAAGACGCTCCGTGGCCTGGAGCAGGATCGCCGCGCTCTCCTCCTGCGCTCTCCTTAGCTCTGCCTCGGGCAGATCGACGAGGCGCGCTGCCTCGGCGCTGGCTTCAGATACGAGCTGATCCGCGCGATCCTGAGCTTCTGCGAGGAGGTGCCGCTTTGATTCCGCTGCTGCGAGGAAGGCAGCTTCCACGTTCTCTTCGGCCTGGCGCGGTGTGTGGGCGCGACGCTCGAGCGTGTTTGCACGCACAGTCTCACGACGGAGGTCTACCTCGAGCTGAGCTACCTCGTGCGCGATCTTGTCAAGGAATGCGGTGACTTCTTTCACGTCGAAGCCTCTACGCGTCCGCGTGAACTCTCTGTCTCGGATCCGATCAGGCGATGTCTGCATGGGCGGTCTCTTTCGTATGTGCCTTCCGCGTCGCGCCCACACACACCGTACGTCGGATGAGTGCAGCGGTCAAGCAGATACAAGAGCGCGTGCGTGTGACGCGCGGCGAGATAACGACTACGTTGCGGAGTGTCCGTCAAGTTTGCACATCCTCGTGAGGGAGTAGCCGGATGATCCATCCAACATTTGCCGAAGTAGAAGAGGCAGCGGTCCGCATCGCTCCGCACACGCACCGCACTCCCGTGTTCACCTCTCAGTATCTCGACCGCGCAACCGGTGCGACCGTGTTCCTCAAGGCTGAGAACCTTCAGAAGGTGGGCGCATTCAAGGCACGCGGTGCCACGAACGCTATTCTGCTGCTGACGGACCGCGATGCCGCTCGGGGCGTCATCGCCCACTCCTCGGGCAACCACGGTCAAGCTGTTGCGTATGCATGCTCGATCCGCGGCGTTCCTGCAACGATCGTAATGCCCGAGGGATCCTCAGCGGTGAAAGTCGACGCTGTGCGCGGGTACGGGGCCACGGTCGTGTTCTGTCCCCCGTCCGATCGAGAGCAGCGGGTGATCGATCTCATCGACAAGTACGGGTTCATCGAGGTGCATCCATTCGACGACCCGTGGGTCATCGCCGGACAGGCAACCGCGACTCTCGAACTCATCACGGAGGTTCCGGACATTCATGTCGTTCTCGCTCCAATCGGTGGAGGTGGACTCCTGTCGGGGGCCTCAATCGTGACCGCCGAGCACGGTCTGGATCTTCTCGGTGCCGAGCCCGAGATGGTGGACGATGCACGCCGGTCACTCGAGGACGGGGTCCGTTACCCGGCAACGGGCGCGGTGAGTGTTGCGGATGGCCTTCTCACCGGAATCGGATCTCTCCCGTTTGCGATCCTCAGCGGTACGGCTACCACCATCCTGACCGTCTCTGAGGAGGAGATCCTCTCTGCGATGGGAATACTCGCGGAGCGCACGAAAATGGTAGTCGAACCCTCAGGTGCCACAGCTGTCGCCGCATTGCTTCGATACGCGTCCCGGTTCCGTGACAAGCGGGTCGGGGTGATTCTCTCCGGCGGGAACATCCGTCCCTCCCACTCCGCGCGTTAGCTGTTGCCCTGCGAGAGGTTCGCGATCGCTCTGCCGAGGTCACTTCGCGCTTCAGCCAGCATGCGGGACGCCCGGACTTCACGTTCTCGAGCATCAATGAGCACGGTCTCCCCGATGCTTGACTCTGCTTCGACGGTACGGTAATGCGTCCGCGACTCAGCACGTGCGTCAACGGCCCTGCGGACCTCGCGCATCGCCGCGACAGTCGCATTGGCTGCCTCGACGGTCGCGCGGTCAGGCGCGGTCACCTCAAGCGAGTAGAGGCTGTCACTTGCTCGACCGAGCCGCGTATCGATCCGACGCCAGGTGTCGGCGAGTGCGGAAGCTGCTTTGGCACCGCCCTCTGATGTTCCCTCAAACGTCGCATTGCCACGCCACGTCGCAAGATCTTCTGAGAGAGCGTCGTAGAGCCATCGCGCCTCCGTGTACCCCTTCCTCGCGTCCTCCCTCCAGATGTGTGACGACGAGGTCAGCGCGGGGCTCCTCTTTGACCCGCGCCACACAAGGGCGAGAAGCAGAATCAGAAAGGAGCTCAGAACAAAGGGGAGAAGCCACCAGGGGGTCGACGCTTGCGATGTCGCCCCGTTCGGCGCGTCGACGGCAAGGCCGCAGGATGTGAGGAGAAGTGCCGGGGCCGCCGCGGCCAGCAATAGTCGAATGCGCATCCGTCTCCCTTCCAAGGCCGATCTCCGCCAGCATCCTACCGGGCATCGAGTTCGGTCAGGCTGGACTCTAGGGGAGAGCACGTCACGCTAGAACTGGCCGGGCGTCCAATCGCTGAGGGCGAACGTCTTGCGAGTTCTCAGCGCGTCTCGTACAACATCTTCAGGGATGCGCTCCATGGTCTCGCTGATCGCCCGCTCCGACGCTGCGGTCGCGACGGGTCCCCCGGCCGAGAGATCGCAGACCTCTTGAGCTCTCGCCGAGAGTTCCGCTGTCCCGACGATCCGTGCGAGGTCGATGATGGACTCCTTCGGAAGCCCGAGTAGTGGCCGCAGAATCGGAGTCGGAGATGACTTGGAGACTGCTACGAGATGCGGGAGTGTCTGGCTCGACACTTGCCCGAGGGCGTCCCCGGTCAAGAGAGCTGCAATGTTGACACTCTCAGCGATCTCGCTCGCCGCCTGAGTCATCAGCACCTTGAGCGCGACCTGACGCATACGGGGGTCGACGTCCGCGAAGAGAGCATCCCTGACCGGCTCGAACTCGACGAGGTGCACCACCGGATTCGTGCCGTGGCCCCAGCGGCTCCAGAGTTCCCTCGCAACCGCGAGCGCGTGGTCGGCTTGGGCGCAGTTCAGCGAGAAGTGGACGAAGTCGACGGGGCAGCCCCTCGACATCAGCATCCACGCGGCAACCACGGAATCGAACCCTCCGGAGACAAGGCAGAGCACACGGTCCTGTGATCCGAGCGGCAATCCACCCGCTCCCTTCTGGTGATCGACAACGAGGAAGGCCGATGCGTCGAATACGTCGACACGCACTTCTACTTCCGGACTCGTCAGATCAACGCCACCGGACACGCTGTAGAGCTCCGAACCGATCTGCATCGCGAGATCCATCGAGTTCCAGTCGTGGGTGCCTCGACGCTTGACACGTGCAGCGAAGGTCCTCCCCCGTACGCGTGCAGACGCCATCTCCCCCACGCGGCGCGCAAGCTCGTCCATGGTGCCGAAGGGGACCGCGCGGACGGAGTCCACAGACGAGATGCCAAAGACCGATCGCGCCGCCAGACGTACCGCGTCCATCTGCTCAGGGTCCGGAGTGAGCTGGAAGCGATGTGCTCCCCTCCGTCTGACCTCCCCCACGTAGCCGGCCGCTTGCACTGCTTCGGTGAGGTTCGACCGTACTCGCTGTATGAATCGTCTCTGCGTGCGGCGCGACTTGAGAAACACGTCTCCAGAGAGCGTCACATGCAGCAGAGTTTCCGGATCGAGGTCAGCCATACAAGAATGATACGAGCCGCCGCGCCTTGAGAGCCCTGGTCGTGTCCTAGACGGTCACGAAGCGCACAAAACGCCTCTTGCCCACCTGCACCGTGGCATTCTCCAGAGCGTCACGGCTGAGCGTCTCTGCGTCGATGCGTTCGCCGTTGACCTTCACGGCTCCCTGTTTGATGAGGCGTCTCGCCTCACTATTGGACGCGACGAGTCCGGCGTCAGCGAGTGCCTTCGGGAGCCACACCTCCGCGTCGGTGGGCAGCGGGGCGGTAGGGATCTCCGCGGGAACCTGCTTCTCGCGGAAGAGACGGTCAAACGCGTGCTCCGCCACTCCCCCACTCCCAGTGCCGTGGTATCTCTCGACGACTCTGCGTGCGAGATCGCGTTTCATCTTCCCCGGATGGGCAGATCCGTCCGCAAGACCTGATGTGATGCGAGCGAGCTCGTCTCCTGTGGCTCCAGCGGCGAGGCGGAACCACTGGGGTATGAGCTCGTCGGGGATCGACATCGTCCCGCCAAACATCTCTTCCGGGGTCGCTCTCACTGAGATGTAGTTGCCGAGTGACTGGGACATCTTTTTCACTCCGTCCGTGCCAACAAGGAGCGGCACCGTGGCGACGGATTGTGGCCGCTGCCCTGCTCGTTCCTGGAGATCCCGTCCCATGAGCAGGTTCAGGAGCTGATCGTTACCACCGATCTCCACGTCGGCTCGCACCGCGACCGAATCTCTTCCCTGGAGAATGGGATACATGAACTCGATGAGTGAGATCGGTTCGTTCTCCCTCCATCGGGTAGCGAAGTCTTCACGGTTCATCAGTCTCGCAACGGTCACCTGAGCGGTGAGTTCGAGGACGTCTGACATGTCCATTGGAGCGAGCCACTCACTGTTGCGTCGCAACTCGAGGTTCTCCTCGAGCAGGAGCGACCGAATCGTCGGAAGGCACGCATCAATGTGCGCGTCCACTTCTCGAGCAGAGAGCCGATCGCGCGTCGACTCCTTCTCCGAGGGATCACCGACCTGCGCGGTGAAGTCACCGAGGATGAGTACCGCTGTGTGCCCCATCTCCTGGAAGCGTCGCAACAAGTCGAATACGACAGCCCACCCGAGTGTCACATCGGGAGCGGTCGGGTCGACACCCAGCTTGACGCGGAGCGGTTCTCCGCGTTCAAGCTGGCGGAGGAGCTCTCCCTCGGGGAGGGCGACATCGACTGTCCTTGTGATGTAGTCGAATTGCTGATGCGGAGACTTCATATGCGGTCGCAGGCTAGCGCCATCACAGTGGCCTCAGGCGTATCTACCCGTTGCGAAGAACGAACCGCCAGGGTCGATCCGCAGCAGCGGAGATCCCTATCCTTGGCGTCACCTCGTGAGTAGGCACGGATGCAGCGAGGCGCTCGATGCGGACAAGGCCTTCTCCGAGCATGCTTCCCGATGCCGCACCGGTGACACCGAGCGCCTGGGCAAGTCTCCCGGGGCCGTCTGCGAGATGATCGGGGCGCCCCCGACGCTGAACAGCCGTACCCACTCCGGCAACTACCTCACCTCCTCGAAGGAGTACAGCCTGGGGCTCGCCTTCGGCGCCCGTGACGAAGTTCATGCACCAGTGGATGCCGTACGATCGATACACATACAGCATGCCCGGGGGCCCGAACATCGGTCTGTTCCGTTGTGTCCGCGACCGAAACGCATGGCTCGCAGGATCGTCCCTCCCCCCGTACGCCTCCACCTCGTTGAGCCTCACGGAGACGGTCTCCCCATCGATCGCCGTCGAGATCACCGCGCCGAGCAGGCGGACCGCAGCTTCGGGAGATTCGCCCGCCAGGAAGCCAGTGTCGAGAGAACCGGTCAGGCCGTGCCCCGCAGCTCTCCGCCGGTGCGTTTGACGACCCTCGCTGCGATCGCCTGGCGAATCGGGGTGACCTCTGCGTCTGTCAGTGTGCGGTCAGATGCCCTGAGGCAGATATTGACGGCTACGGATCTTCGACCCTCCCCGATGGATGCACCGGTGAAGACGTCGAAGACACGCACATCCTCGACGAGATCACTCCCGGCCTCTCTGACCGCGTCGATCAGGATCGACGCGGGGACGTCCGCATCGAGGGCGAATGCGAGGTCGAACACAACCGGGGGGAAGGCGCTCGGTGCAGCGAACTGCCACGGACCGGATTCGAGAAGGAGCTCCTCGAGATCGAACTCTCCCGCGACGACACGGCCAGAGAGGCCGTATGCGTCAACCACGTTCGGGTGGATCTCCCCGAGTGCACCGATCACTCCGTCACCGAGGATGATCTCAGCGCAGCGGCCAGGATGAAAGGGCGCAACATCGGCCTGACGGAGCTGCGTGTGGGGCAGTCCGAGCTTCTCGGCAAGAAGTTCCCAGACGCCCGACGCGTCAAAGACATCGAAATCGGTTGCCTGTGTCAGCCAGTCAGCGGCCGTCTCACCGGCAAGCACGAACGCGAGGCGGTCAGGCTGCTTGGGCAGCTCCCCTCCGTCTGGTAGAAAGACCTTCCCGATCTCGTAGAGCTGCGCGGAGGTGTTTCTGCGAGCGAGACCCATCGATGCCGCCTTGAGAAGCCCGGGAACCAGCGTCGTGCGCATCACCCCCTCTGTGTCGTTGATCGGATTGACAAGTCTGATGCCTGCGCGCGCGGGGTGGCCCGATTCCAGACCGAGACGGTCGAGATCGTGCTCACCGATGAAGGAGAAGGTGATCATCTGATAGAACCCGGCGCCTACCATGATCTCCCTGATCTCCCTCATCCGAGTCTCGCGCTGACCGAGTCCCCCACCGGGTCCCTGAGGCACCGTGTCGGGTATCGAATCGAAGCCATGGAGGCGCGCGATCTCCTCAACCAGGTCCACGGGTCTCTGCACATCTGGCCTTCTCGTCGGGACGGTGACGACGAGCGGATCGCTGCCTTCAACCTTGAAGGTCAACCGTTCGAGCAGCTCCTTTGTCGTCGCACCATCGATGGAGATTCCCAGGATCCTCTCCGTCTCAGAGAGCGGGTAGCTGATCTGCCACTCCTCGATAGCTCCAGGATTTACGTCCACGGGTTGTGGCGCAGGTGCACCTCCGGCAATCTCGGTGAGGATCTGAGCGACCCGATCGGCTGCAAGGACGCAGAACGACGGATCCGCGCCCCGCTCGAAGCGTTGCGAAGCCTCTGAACGCAGGCTCAGCCGCTTCGACGTCATGAGGACGCGTGCAGGGTTCCAGTAGGCAGCTTCGATGAACACGTCCCTGGTGTCGGCGTGTACCTCGCTTGACGCTCCGCCCATGACTCCGGAGATGGCAACAGGAATCTCACCATCGGTGACAACGATATCGGCGGCAGTGAGCGATCGCCGCTGGCCGTCGAGTGTGACGATCCCTTCGCCATCATGCGCGAGACGGACACCGATCGTGGTGCCAAGCCTGGCTATGTCAAAGGCGTGAGTGGGGTGGCCGAACTCGACCATGGCGTAATTCGACGCGTCGACGACGTTGGATATCGGACGGATCCCTGCCTGAGTGAGCCGCCATCTGAGCCAGTGCGGTGAGGTTCCCACCGTGATCCCGCGAACCTCCCGGCCCGCGAATCTCGGACAGGCGTCTGCATCCTCGATCACCACCGAGATGCACGTCGGAGCCCCGGATTCGGTCACCTTGATGCCGCGGTCCCTGAGAGGTGTTCGGTAGAGAGCAGCCAGGTCGCGGGCGAGACCATACACCGAGAGACAGTCAGGGCGGTTCGGGGTGACCTCCACCTCGTAGTACACGTCAGGGAGGCCGATCACGTCGGCGAGGGGCGCACCGATCATGCTCGCAGCACCCGGATAGTCATCGTTCAAGACCATGATGCCCTCGGCTTCCTCACCGAGATCGAGTTCTCTCTCAGAACAGATCATGCCGTTGGACGCGACCCCGCGGATAGCACGCCTCGTGATCTGGAAATCACCGCCGAGCACCGCACCTGGCACGGCGACGGGCACGACTGCACCGGCCTGAAAGTTCCACGCCCCGCAGACAATGTCGAGCACTTCGCCACCCACATCGACCTTGGTGAGGCGTACCTTGTCTGCGTTCGGGTGCGCAGAGACTTCCTGCACCCTGCCAATGACGACGCCCGCAAAGGTTGGCTCGATCACCCGGAATTCAGCGATCTCATGGCCGAGGCTCTCGAGGGCCTCAACGAGGTTGTGCGGATCACCCGCCGGGATCTCAACGAACTCCCTGAGCCATGACAGAGTGAACTTCATCGGTACTGCTCCAGCGTACGGACGTCGGGGTCGATCAACGTCCGCAGGTCGGTTATCCCGTGTCGGACCATCGCCATGCGCTCCACTCCCATTCCGAACGCGAACCCGGTCAGAGTCTCGGCGTCATAGCCAACCTGTTCGAACACGGCAGGGTTCACCATCCCGCATCCGAGAAGCTCGATCCACTCCCCCTGCGTGTACGCGTGCATCTCGGCTGACGGCTCGGTGAAGGGGAAGTAATGAGGAATGAATTTCACCCGGGTGTCAGGCCCGAAGAACTGTCGGGCGAACTGGCCGAGCGTCCCCTTGAGGTCTGCGAACGTAATGTTGTCGTCCACGGCGAGCCCCTCTATCTGATGGAAGACAGGGAGGTGCGTCGCGTCGATAGCGTCGGCGCGGAACACTTTCCCTGGCACGACGATGTAGACGGGCGGGTCATGGGACTCCATGTGCCGCGCCTGCATCGGGGAGGTGTGCGTGCGAAGGAGTATCTCGTCTGCCGTGTCGCCGTACTCCAGGTAGAGGGTGTCACTCTCAAGGCGGGACGGGTGTGTCGAAGGGATGTTGAGCGCCGTGAAGTTGTAGAACTCGGTCTCCGCTTCAGGCCCCTGCACCATGGTGTAACCGAGCGCGACGAAGATGTCGACGATCTCGTCCATCGTCTGCTGGATCAGGTGGTGCGTCCCGCGTCTCGGGACGCGGCCGGGGAGCGTCACGTCGACCCTCTCTGCCTCCAGCGTCGCGTTCACTTCTGACGTGTGGAGTTCGGTCCTCCTGACTTCGATCTGGAGAGCGATGTCCGCCGCCAGGTCGTTGATCGCCCGCCCTGTCGCCCTCCGCTCCTCGGGATCCTTGATCTTTCCAAGGTCTCGCCGGGCTTCTGCCACGATCGAACGTCTCCCGATGGTTGTGGCTTCGATCTCGTCGAGATCGGCGAGCGTTGCTGCGTCCTGGACGCGTCGTGGCGTTGCGTGTCTGAGTTCTTCGAAGTGGTCCATGCGATCTGGCAGGTTAGCCACCTAACGGGGGCCGAGGGTTCAGATGCCGAGGGTTCACAGGCCGATGGCGTGCAACGCGCAGCAGGGATGCGGATCAGGCGTGAGGAAGTACTTGAGACGCCGACCCGGACCGAACTATGCAACAGCGCCATCGTCGGCGACGCAGACGGGGCATCGACCCCTGACGATCACCTGAGCCTCATCGACCTCCGCGCCCGGTAGATCTGTGTCGAGGCATGGCTTGGATCCGACGTAGCACGGAATGTCAATCACGACGCCACAAGAACGACACACGAAGTGGTGGTGCCACTCGTCAGCAATCTCGTAAAGCGTAGCGCCAGGGCCGTGGTCGGCCTGCATCACAAGCTCGGCAGCAGCCAGATCGTTGAGTACCTTGTAAACGGTCCCCCGGCTGAGGGAGGCGTCCGCCTCATTGAGGAAGGAGAGGACATCATCTGCCGTCCGGTGCCCTCCAACTCGTCGCAGCGTTGCGAGAACAAGTATCCGCGGACGAGTCGCCCGCAGACCCGCTTCTCGGACGCGGTTCGCCCATCTCACCTCTTCTCCCTGCTGTTCACGTGCCATAGGTTCTCCGGGTCTCTCATCTGGTGAAGGTCGTGCAGACGCGATCATTCTACATTAGACTGTGTCGTGATTAGGATACACAGACCACGTAGGAGACCACCCCGCGGCGTGCTATGAATGTGCAGCACAGGGCTTTTGACGAAGTCAGTAACCGACGACGAAGGATCGGACTACCACCATGACGAAGCGCAGACTCACTACAGAATCTGGGGCACCGGTCACCGACAACCAGAATTCGCAGACCGCGGGCGCCACAGGTCCCGTGTTGTTACAAGATCAGCACCTGCTCGAGAAGTTGGCACGATTCAACCGCGAGCGGATCCCTGAGAGGGTCGTCCACGCACGTGGCACCGGGGCGTACGGGCACTTCGAGGTAACAGCCGACGTCACCCCGTGGACGAGCGCCAGATTCTTGTCCGACATCGGGAAGAAGACGGAGGTCTTCGTCCGTTTCTCAACCGTTGCAGGCAGCCGCGGGGCGCCAGAGGCCGTTCGCGATCCGCGTGGATTCGCCATAAAGTTCTACACGGAGGACGGCAACTACGATCTGACCGGGAACAACACGCCGATCTTCTTCATTCATGACCCGTTGAAGTTCCCCGACTTCATCCACTCTCAGAAGCCAGACCCTCACACGAACCGCCAGGAGCCCGACAACGTCTGGGACTTCTTCTCGCTCTCGCCTGAGGCGACGCACATGTTCACATGGCTCTTCGGAGACCGGGGCATTCCGGCTTCCTATCGGAACATGAACGGGTACGGCTCACATACGTATCAGTGGGTGAACGAAGCTGGTGAGACCTACTGGGTCAAGTACCACTTCAAGACAGATCAGGGCATCAAGTGTCTCACCGAGGCAGAAGCGGCGGTCCTCGCCGGGGAGGACCCCGAGTCCCACACGACCGACCTTCAGCGCTCCATCGATGAAGGCGACTTCCCCTCGTGGACGCTCAAGATCCAGCTCATGCCAGCGAGCGAAGCAGCCGGATACGCGATCAACCCGTTTGATGTCACCAAAGTGTGGCCTCAGAAGGACTATCCGCTCATGGAGGTCGGCAAGCTCGTCCTCGACAGATCTCCCGACAGCTTCTTCAGCGATGTAGAACAGGCAGGTTTCGACCCGGGGCACTTCGTCCCCGGAATCGGCCCATCACCCGACAAGATGCTCCAGGGACGGCTCTTCGCATACGGCGATGCACACCGGTACCGCCTTGGAGTCAACCACACGCAGCTCCCGGTGAATCAACCGCACGCAGTGGTTGCGGACAACTACGGACGTGACGGAGCCATGCGGTTCGACGTGAACGGTGGTATGGACAAGAATTACGAGCCCAACAGCTTCGGTGGTCCAACGCAGAGCGATACACCGCTCTACAGTCCGCTCGAGTCCTCGGGTCCCAGCGGAGCGTACGAGTGGGAGGAGCGCGACACCGACAACTTCACCCAGGCGGGTGCGTTGTATCGACTGATATCAATTGACGCGCAGAATCGCCTCATCGCGTCGATATCCGGATCGCTTGCAGGTGTCCAGAAGACCGAGACGGGCGATGGAATCGTTGCCCGGTCCATCGGTCACTTCCGACAGGCTGACGCCGACTTCGGGAAGAGGCTTGAGAGCGCGGTTACCGCGCTGCGCGGCTGACTCGCGCAGGGAGGTCGACTTTTGAGGCACTTCGGATTTCGGCGGGGTGTGATGGTGGCGAGTAGGTCCCAGTTGGGTTTCCCGGCGTAGAGCAGCGTCCTGATCCGGTAGTTGCGGAACCGTCGAAACCCGAATGCGACGCATTTGATTCTCTTGAAGAGGTTGTTGGCTGCTTCGGTGGGTCCGTTCGTCACGTGGGCTTGATGCCACGCGGCGATCTGGTCTCTCCACCTGATGAGGGTACGACCGAGGGACTGGACTTCTAGCAGGTTTGAGGTGTCTTGGAGGTCTCGACCGAGCCGCTGAACGTGTTCAAC
>JASJXX010000038.1 GCA_030123765.1 Actinomycetota bacterium
CTCGTGCTCGTGCTCGTGCTCGTACTCGAGGTCGTGTCCGGGGGCAACGTCGTGGTCGTAGTCGTGGTCGAGGTGGCGGTGGCGGGATCTAGCCGAAGGCATCGTCGGAGGTGTGCCGCATCACGCCTTCCACGTCTTCTGCGTCTACCTGTGGGTGGGTCTGCTCCACTCCGGTTACGCCGAACACGCGCTCGACGTAATCGATCAGTGTCGGATCCGGTGGGGAACCGTGGTTGATGTCCTCGCTGGCAGCATCCTTGTGGATTCCAGGCGTCTCACCTGGGACGGCTGCTCGCTCTCGCTCGGCGAAAGTCAGGTCGAGATGGTGAGACCCCCCGTGGGTCATGAACTCAGCCCCCTCACTCGGGGGGACACGGTCGCACTTCACGGGGCTACGTCTGCCAGCACCTCAACGCCTCCCAGCTCAGCCATCTCATCGCGTGCCACGAGAGACATCTCGCCATAGCGAATAGGAGGTCAAGTGCACTGGCTAATTTCGTCGAACAGTGAACGCCTTGCACTGCGCGCAGCGGTAGGTTCCGGCTATGGCTGATCGACCGAGAGAGAGTGACTGGTGGCTTGCTTCAGACGGCAAGTGGTATCCACCGGATCTTGAGTCCGAACCGGCTGGCACCGACGCTCCCGGCCGCCCGGTCCGCCGCACGACGGTTGCAGCGACTCACACGACGGCCGTATCGGTCATGCTCGTGGTCGCATCGGCTGCACTCCTCGGCTCTGCCTATTCCGGGTTTCGATACGCGTCCTCGCTTCAGAAATATTCAGGGGTGCTCTCCGACGCTGACACCGCGTCGCTCGAGTCCGTCGAGCTGATCTGGGCGAGCTGGTCGGCGCTCGCTATCTTCTTCCTTGTCGTCACGGGAGGCCTCGTGATCAGATGGACGTATCTCACTTCCAGGCGGCTCGATGGTCACGGCCCCATCGGGCGCAGATGGCGAGGCGGGTGGGCGATCGGCGGGTGGCTGATCCCGATCGCGAATCTCGTGCTACCGAAACTCGTGTTCAACGAGATCGAACGGATCGCTCAGGTTCCCTTCGCGGATGTGCCGATCGGCGAGGAGTGGCGATCCTACTCACACTCCCAGCTCGGTGACCTGTGGTGGCTTCTCTGGATCGGTGGCGTGATTCCGAGCCAGGCCGTCCAGTTCATGCTCGGCGATCCTGCAGCAGATGCGGGCAGGCTCTCGGTCGTCCTGACGGTGAACTCCATCAGCCACGCGATGTTCGCGGGGGCTGGTGTCGCGCTTGCCATGCTCCTGCTGCGGATCGACCGGTCACTCTCGGACTGAGATGTCGGCTGTCTCTGCTCCTGCGCGTCAGCTGAGGAGGTCGAGATCACGCAGCAGGATCGCCAGCTGTTGCCCCGATAATCCTCCGCGCTGGATGTGAGCGACCCTGCCTTCGGGTGTATAGATGATGGTGAGTGGCATCCCACGCGCACCGAAGGTGTCGATCGAGAGGCCTGACTGGTTTCGGCCGCCGATGTCTTTCGCTATGGGCCACTCGCCTGTGATGCCCCATCTGTCCGCGTCGTCACCGCCGCGCCCGTTGTCCTGAGAGTTGATTCCTACGAAGTTGACCTGATCACCGAGCTCGCGACTCAGCGCGAGGAAGTCGGGGATCTCGCGTTCGCACACGGTGCACCACGAGGCGAAGAAGACTGCGACCGTCGGCGCACCGGAGAAGTCAGCGAGGGTGTAGCGACCGTCTCCATCGAGGGCAGGGAGGTCCCACGCTTCCGCTTCGATGGATCCGACCTCCGCCTCTGGCCATGTTGAGAAGAGCAGCAGACCGATCCCGAGGCTGGCGACCACAGCGATCGCCGTGTTGCGGATAAGTCTCCGTCTGCGGGCCCTGTTGCGGCGCGCCTCGCGTTCGGCGCGCTTCTTCCCTTGAGATGTGAGCGTATTTTTTGCCATGGGTACTCGACTCAGTGCAACGCCCGGGAATTCCCATGCGAGACGCGAGTGTCGGAATTCAGACAGGCGTAGGCTGATATCTCAGGAGGCGTCATGCGACTGATCGAGACGAACACCGTGCGGCTTGGTGTGGATGACCAGGGAACCGGTGACGCTGTCGTGCTGCTTCACGGGTTCCCGGAACTTGCCTACTCGTGGAGACACCAGATCTCCGCTCTCGTGGATGCCGGCTACCGAACAGTCGCATTCGACCAGCGGGGGTACGGTGTGTCTTCGCAACCGAGGGACGTAGCCGATTACGCGCTCGAGCATCTTGTAGGTGACGTCATCGGTGTCCTCGACCGGCTCGGTATCGAGAGCGCGACCGTGGTCGGGCACGACTGGGGCAGCATCGTTGCCTGGACGACAGCGATCACCTATCCCGATCGCGTCGCGAGGGTCGTGTCGCTCAACGTCCCGTATCGCGGAGCCTGTGTCGGCTTCCCTACGACCGACTTCATTCGTGATCATCTTGCCGACCGCTTCGGGTACGTGCTCATGTTCCAGGAAGAGGGTCTCGCCGAATCCATGTTCGCCGCCGATCCCGAAGCGTGGCTCAGGAGTGTTTTCACCACGGTGGCGGGCGACAAGGAGTTCCTCACCGAGGCCGAGTTCGCCGTGTACGCAGACGCCTTTCGATCCGCAGGAATCTCCGGTCCGCTCAACTGGTACCGAAACATCGATGCCAACGCAGAGTCGTACGCGCCGTTCATCGACGCGCCGATCACGCAGCCGACGCTGATGATTGTCGCCGACGCAGATCCCGTGCTGCCCGTGAGTCTCACGGAAGGGATGGATCGATGGATCGCAGATCTGACGATCGAAGTCATCTCAGGTTCGGGACACTGGACGCAGCAGGAGCAGCCCCACTCCGTGAATGACGTGCTCCTTGATTGGCTGGAACGAACCGGATGATGCGTAAGGCACTCGATTGGGCTTTCTCTATCCCGACCGTGATCGCGTTCGGACTCGCCCTCCTCGTGTTCGACGTCGCCGGAAGGATCGCCCTGGTGTTCGGGCTGAGGCCGTTCGAGTGGGTGATGGCGGGTCTGCAACGATCGCTCCTCGCCGTCTTCAGAATCTCGGGAGTGCGCTTCGATATTCAGGGTCTCGACGGTTTCGCGTCATCAGGCGGGTATCTCTTTGTCTCCAACCACCAGAGCATGTACGACATCTCGATCTTTGGAGGCATCCTGGTCAAGAACTTCCCGAAGTACGTCGCGAAGCGGTCACTGGCGAAGGGGATCCCCTCCATCAGCCTGAATCTGCGTCGTGGAGCGAACGCTCTCATCGATCGGGGGGACCGCGACCAGGCGATCGCAGCCATCACGCGGCTGGCTCAGGAGTGTCAGAGGCGTGACGTCTCTGCCGTGATCTTCCCTGAGGGAACGCGGTCCCGTGACGGATCGGTGAGTCCCTACAGGGTCGCGGGTATCGCAGCGCTGATGGATGGGGCGCCCGACATGGCGATCATTCCAACGGCAATTGATGGATCGTGGAAAGTGTTTGCGCACAACATGTTCCCGATTCCCTTCGGGACGAAGGTGCGGGTGCGCTTCGGAGAGCCGATCCTGCGCTCCGAGCAGCTTGACGCCGCTGAGGTCGTTGCACACTGCTCGCAGTGGACTCGCGACGTACTCGCTTCGTGGAATGAAGGTTCCGGCACCGGCCCCTGATACGCTGGCGTCATGGAAGAAGTGCGCATCGGCCTATTCATCGATTATGAGAACCTCGCGATCGGCGCGCGTGAAGACCTGGGCATCACCTTCGACTTCCGGCCCATCGCGGATGCGCTTGCTGAGCGCGGCAGGGTTGTCGTGCGCAAGGCGTACGCAGACTGGTCGTACTACAAGAATGATCGGCAGATGCTCGTAGACAATCACATCGAGCTGATCGAGATCCCTCAGCGCAAGGGCGCGGTTCGTAAGAATGCTGCCGACATCAAGATGGCGGTTGACGCTGTGGAGCTCGCCTTCGAACGAGACTACGTCACCACCTTCGTCATCTGCACTGGCGACTCGGACTTCAGCCCGCTCGTGCACAAGCTGCGCGAGCTGAACAAACAGGTTATCGGTGTGGGACTCAAGGCTTCGACGTCCAAGCTCCTCCCCCCCGCATGTGATGAGTTCCTGTTCTACGAGAACCTTGATGGTGTCGACCTGCCCCAGGCGAAGGTGATCCGGAGAGGAAAGTCTGAGCCCGTGCAACCCGTCATGCACCCCGAGGGCCTCGACCGGCTCATCACCCAGACCCTGAGCGGTCTCCAACGCAGTGCAGACGACGTGGTGCATATCTCGCAGCTCAAGCGGGCCCTCCTGAGAAAGGACTCCACGTTCTCGGAGAGTGATTACGGCTTCCGATCGATCAGTGAGCTGCTTCGCAACCTCGCGGAGCGCGGGAAGGTGCACCTGGACGCGTCGTCCCGCAGAGGGGACCCTGTCGTGTCGTTCCCTGAGGAGGGGAGGGGAGAGGGAGACGCGTTCAAACTCCTCGCTGCCACTGTGGGCGCCATGGAGTCGGGGGACCCTGTTCTCTTGTCGGGGCTGAAGGACGAGATGCGGAAAGTTGATGCGACGTTCTCGGAGAAGCAGTACGGCTACGGCGGGTTTCTCCAGTTCGTGAAGGCTGCGAACGTCCAAGGAATCGTCGAGATGGACTTCCACGAAGCCTCGGGGGCGTACTCGGTAAGGCTCCCACGCTGATTGCATTCGCTCTCGAAGCGTTTTTGAATTACAATATTGTCATTCACGGCGGAGGCGGAGATGGCAGTAGCAGTACAAGAACCCAGAACGAGTGTTGATTATGTGACCGAAGCGGTGCTGATCGTGTACCGGGCACACGTCGATGAGGCGACCGAGATGGCTCTCGCAGAGTTTCTCGAATCACCCGTCGAGGCAGGCGCGTTACGCGCCATCGTAGCGGAGAAGAGTCGCATGGTTGAGGTCGTCCTCGACACAGCAACATCCATTGACGTACTCACGGAGGTCGCGTGGGAGCTTGACGGCCGCGCCTGGCTCCTGAACGTTGTCGTATCTCTCGACAGGCTCGGAGAGGCACACATGGCGCTCCGTGGCGCGCCGTGCACCCTGCAGGGTTGGTGGTTCGACGATGACACCGTGCGATTCACCGCGTTTGAGAAGCCTTAATTCCTACCTGGCGTTTGTCCTAGGCTTCTGACATGCCGCCCCCGTTGTACACCCAGACCGTGATCGCTTTCGTATGGGATTTCGACAAGACCCTCATCCCTTCGAACATGCAGAATCCGATCTTCGACTTCTACGACGTCGATCCCGACACATTCTGGACGGAGGTCGAGGGGCTCCCCGATTACTACGGACGCAACGGAGTCGTCATCCAGCGCGACACTGCCTACCTCGGCCACTTCCTCACCTACGTGCGCGAGGGCAAGTTCGAAGGTCTCTCCAACGCAAAGCTACGCGAGCTCGGCGCTGCACTCGACCCGGTCCCCGGCATGCCCGACTTCATGGAAGCGACCAGGGCACATGTAGCGGAGATACCCGAGTTCGTGAACGAGGGCATCACGGTGGAGCACTACGTCGTATCGACCGGGATTCGTGAGATGATTGAAGGCAGCGCGTACGGCCCCGTCATCGACGGCGTCTGGGCGAACACGTTCATCGAGAACGTCGCCGAACCTGGCTATCTGACCCGCCTGCCTGTGTCTCCCGGCCCGGGACCGATCAGCCACGTCGGATACACCATCGACAACACGTCGAAAACGAGAGCTATTTTCGAGATCAACAAGGGTGTGAACAAGATCCCCGGTCTCGACGTCAACGCCCGGATGGCTCCCGAGCAGCGACGCGTTCCCATGAAGAACATTATCTACATCGCCGACGGGCCTTCCGACGTCCCTGTCTTCTCGATCCTCAACACGTCAGGTGGCAGGACGCTCGGCGTGTACATGCTCGAGCCAGACAACAACCACGCGAAGGTCAAGGCGCTTCAAGAGCAGGGGCGCATCCAGGGGATGGCGGAGGCAGACTACCGGCCAGGAAAACCGGCGTACCTGTGGCTCATGGACACCCTCGAGCAGATCGGATTCGAGATCGTCGAAGCCCGCAGGCAGGCCTTCGCAGCGATCGAGAACCCCCCCGGGCACTGAAGGCGCGGGCCGGGCGGCGAGTCACCACACCCTCACAACCTGGTTGCACTGATCGAGTACATCAGCGGAACCATGCCGCGCTGGTCGTCGGGGAGCACCCACCTTCCCTCCGTCTCGATCATGTGAGGGAGTGCCGGCCATTCGAGGAAGCGGTGCTCCTCGAACAGATCGATGCGGAACCCGGCTCCGATGAGCGCGGTGAGGATCTCGCCCAGCCCGTGGTTCCATGAGTGGGACGTCGGGTGTTTGAGTGTCCCTGAACCTGAGTAGGTCTGCGGGACGTCCCAGGTGCTTGGCTCGCGCCTCTCGAAGTACGGTTCGGTGATCGAGAGGAGATCATCGTCCCGTTCCAGGTCGAGCGACCAGAGCACCGGGTGCCCCTCGCGCATGTAGAAGGTGCCGCCCCGGCGTGTGAAGGCCGCCATGACCTCCGCCCAGCGAGCAATGTCCGGAAGCCAGTTGATCGCTCCCACACCGGTGTACACGATGTCGAACGTCTCGGAGAGCGACGCGGGGGCCGCGTAGATCTCACTCTCGATGAATCGTGCATTGACGCCGATCCGCTCCGCGAGGTCCCTCGCGACGTCGAGTGCCCTGGGGGAGAAGTCGACGCCCGTGACCTGCGCTCCGAGCTTCGCCCAAGACAGTGTGTCCGTGCCGATGTGGCACTGGGTGTGCAGGAGCGTCCTGCCAGAGACGTCTCCGAGGTACTTCCGATCAAACGCGACGACGATGCTCAGCCTCTCCGGATCAGAGGCGAACGCGTCGATGCCGTAGCCGTCCGGGCTGGCATGGATTGGAACACGGTCATTCCAGTTCGCGAGGTTGTCGGATGTGTAGCGATCCATCGCCATAGGGACTCCCTGGTCGGGACGGAGCGGCACGAACCTACCATGAGTGCGCCGAAGAGGAAGGGTGTACGTGGGCATCGAGAAGGTAGGAATCGTCGGTGGAGGGCAGATGGGTCGCGGGATCGCAGAGGTCTGCGCGAAAGCCGGGGTCGATGTCGTCGTCGTTGAGATGACAGAGGAACTCATGGAGAAGTCCCGGTCCGGCGTTGAACGATCGCTCAACAGGGCTGTCGAACGGGGGAAACTCGATGAACCCGGTCGTGACGCTGCTCTCGCGAAGCTGACGTTCAGTACCGATCTTGCCTCGTTCGCCGACCGGGCCCTCGTGATCGAAGCTGTTGTCGAGGATCTCGGTGTGAAGCAGGATCTCTTCGCGAGGATCGACAGGATCGTTGAAGCTGACGATGCGATCCTTGCATCGAACACATCTTCGATCTCGATAACCCAGCTCGCGATCTCCACCGAGCGTCCTCAGTCGGTCGTAGGAATGCACTTCTTCAATCCTGCTCAGATCATGCCCCTCGTCGAGGTGATCTCCACGGTCATCTCGGACGCAGGGGTCGTGGAACGGGCGGCTTCGTTCGCATCAGACACACTCGGAAAAACGGTCGTGCACGCTAAGGACAGGGCGGGTTTCATCGTCAACAAGCTGCTCTGCCCTTACATTTTCGAAGCCATCCGGATGCACGAAGAGGGTTTCGCGACCAGGGAGGACATCGACGCGGCGATGGTCAACGGCGCTGGTCACCCGATGGGGCCGCTCACACTCTCAGATCTCATAGGGAACGACACGATGCTCGCCATCGCTGACGCGTTCATGGAGGAGTACCAGGACCCGAGGTACGCGGCTCCGCCCCTGCTCAGACGCATGGTTGAAGCTGGCCTCCTCGGAAGGAAGTCAGGTCAAGGCTTCTACAGCTATTCCTGACCACTCCGGTTCCGATTCTCACCGCATACGGTGAGAATCGGAACCGGAGTGGACCAGGCGGGCGCCGTTGGACTCGAGGAGTCGGGTGAGCTGATCCTTCTTGACGAGGCCCGACGCGCGCCACCGTTGTGTCACGCGTAGCTGGGTCGATGGCGGGCCGTCCGCCCCCTGCGCCTTCTTCTTGTTCTTCTTGGGCGGCGCCGTCGTGAGCAGGATCATCGTTGGCGTGGAGCGGATCTTGAAGAGTTGGGCAGCGTCGGGCATACGACCGATGTCGGCCTTGACCACATGGGCTGTGTCGCCGTACTCGCGGGCGAGCTCGTTGAAGATGCCATCCATGACCTGGCACGGTGGGCAGCCGACCTGGTAGAAGTCAATGAGCACAGGTTTGCCGCTCTTGGTGAGCTCCTCGATCTCACCAAGGTGCAACATCGTGCGTGCCTTAGGTCTCTTCTTGAACATCTGCCATCCCGGCTCGTCGTTGACGGTGTAACAGGGACGAGTCCAAAAATATGCCCGGGAAGTTCGCTCGAGAGGTTCGTGCCACCTGCAGCGATTCCGAACGCTCTACGCTGGAGCTGTTCAATCAGGGAGCAGCAATGGCGAAGATCAGTGGTGGTCGAGTGATCGCGCGAGCGCTCAAGGCGCAAGGTGTCGATACCGTGTTCACGCTCACCGGTGGTCACATCATGGCGATTATGGACGGTTGTGTCGCTGAGGGCATGAAGGTCGTAGACGTCCGCCACGAGCAGGCCGCTGCCCACGCGGCAGATGCGTACGCAAGAATCACGGGCAAGCTCGGCGTCGCTCTCGTCACCGCAGGACCCGGAGTCACCGATGCCGTCACAGGCGTGGCGAATGCCTTCTTCGCGAACACTCCCATGCTCCTCATCGGGGGGCGGCATCTCACGACAGAAGATGGCAGAGGTGGACTCCAGGAGATGGATCACCCCCGGCTCTTCCACTCGATCACCCGATGGTCGGGAACGGCGTGGGACGCTGGCAGGTACCCCGAGAAGATTGCGATGGCGGCGCGATACGCCTACACGAACCGTGGCGGACCCGTCTTCCTCGACACTCCATGGGACGTGTCGGGATCCCTCGTTGAGGAGGACGCCATCATCTGGCCCCAGGACTTCAGAGCGAACCGGCCTGCGGGAGTGGCGGACGAGACACTTGATGAGATAGTTGGCCTCCTCAAGAACGCCACCAAGCCGGTCATTTTCGGTGGAACGGGCCTCCGTTGGACCCAGCAGGCAGACTTCATCGCAACCTTCGACGAGTTCGTGCGATCCTTCAGGGCTCCTACGTACCTCAACAGTCTCGCACGCGGCGTCCTGCCATACGGGCATCCATACCTCGGGAACCGGGCACGCGGCTCAGCCCTCCGCGATGCAGACGTGATCCTCGCCCTCGGCGTCGACTGGGATTTTCGCACCGGCTTCGGAAAGAAGATCAACCCCGCCGCGACGGTGATCCAGATCGACGCTGACCCCTCAAAGATCGGGTGGAACCGTGATGCGAACGTCGGTGTCGTCGCGGATCCTGGCACGGTCATCGCCCAGCTGGTCACACGCCTCGCCGATCTTGGGAAGACGGAGGATCCAGGGTGGACCGCCGAGATCCGGGCCGCTGAGAAGGTGAAGGGCGCAGCTTCCTATGAGATGTCGCTCTCAGACGCTGACCCGATCCATCCGGAGCGGTTCGCTCGCGAGGTAGGAGACTTCTTCTCCGACGACACGATCGTTGCAGCCGATGGAGGGGACATAGTCTCCACGACGGCCAAGTGGCTTCAGACCTCACGCCCGGGTGGCTTACTCGATCCCGGGCCGTTCGGATGCCTCGGGGTGGGTGCACCTTTCGCTCTCGCAGCCAAGGTGGTCGAGCCGGACACGCGAGTCGGAATCGTGTACGGCGACGGCGCTTTCGGCTTCAACGGTATGGAGTACGACACGCTGATCCGTCACGACCTCCCCGTGGTCGGCGTGATCGGCAACGACGGAGCATGGAACAACATCAGGGCGATCCACGCGATGGCACACCCCGAGAGCGTGTTCTTGTCCGAGATCGGATTCCGGCCCTATGAGAAGATCGTCGAAGGACTCGGCGGCTACGGCGAACTCGTCGAGAAGGCGTCGGAGATCCGTCCTGCACTCGAGCGGGCACAGGACGCAGGGGTGCCCGCTCTCGTCAACGTGAAGATCGCTGAGCAGATCAGGGTCTCCTCCGCGTACGGGAATTAGCCTATGTATTGGGCGGTGGAAGTCGTAACGGAGACGACCGGCACCATCGCGTGGGGAACTCTCACGTTCGGACTTCTCGGAGGCCTCGCCCTCTTCCTCATCGGCATGGACAGGATGACGGAGGCGCTGAGGCTCATCGTGGGGGGTCGCGCCCGTCGGCTCCTCGAACGGCTGACATCGAATCGGTTCGTGGGTCTCGCAACGGGGGCAGGCATCACATCTGTCGTGCAATCGTCTTCGGTGACGAGCGTCCTGGTCGTCGGGTTCATCTCTGCGGGGCTTATGACGTTCGTGCAGTCAATCCCGGTGATCCTCGGCTCGAACATCGGAACGACTGTCACCGCCCAGATCGTCGCGTTCAACGTCACGAGCTGGGCGCTCGCCTTCGTGGCGGCGGGGTTCGCGATCACTTCGCTCGCGAAGCGCGAGAGCCGCCGGGCCCAGGGCGCCGCTCTCACCGGACTTGGCCTCGTTTTCTTCGGAATGGTCGTGATGGGCGAGTCGATGAGTCCGCTGAGAACGTACGAGCCTTTCATCAACGCGATGGGAGTGCTTGACAATCCGTTGCTCGGTATCGCCGCCGGTGCATTGTTCACTGCGCTCGTCCAATCATCGTCTGCGACGATCGGTGTCGTGATCGTGCTCGCCGGGCAGGGCCTGATCTCGCTTGACGCTGGAATAGCTCTCGTTCTGGGAGCCAACGTGGGAACGTCGGTGACTGCGCTGCTCGCCGCCATCGGCAAGGTACGCGAAGCGCAGCGGTCGGCGGTTGCTCACCTCCTCTTCAACGTCATCGGTGTAATCATCTGGCTCCCCTTCATCGGCGTGGTCGCGTCGTGGGTCGCAAGTGTGGGAGGCGGCACACCGAGGGAGATAGCGAATGCTCACACGCTGTTCAACGTCATCAACGCACTCCTCTTTCTCCCGTTCGTGCATCAATTCGCAGCCCTGGTGACTCGCATCATCCCCGACAGGGCCGAAGTCGGCGCGATGCGGCCCCGCTACATCGATCTGGGGCTACTCCAGACGCCGAGCATCGCGCTGGCGAAAGCACGGATGGAGATGCTGCGGATGGCTTCGCGTGTCCAGAGCATGCTCGAGGACGTTCTCCCTGCGATTCTCGACGGAGACATCGACGCGATGGCAGATGTGAAGGAACGAGACGACGAGGTGGACGCCCTCCACGGTCTGATCCTTGAGTATCTCGGTGAAATCTCTCAGCAGAAGCTGGACAAGGACTCAAGCGCTGAGCTCGTTGACCTGCTTGTCGCGACGAACGCGCTTGAGGCCATCGGTGATCTGGTCGAGACGAATCTTGTCTCGCTGGGATACCAGAAGATGGTCGATGCGATCGATGTCAGTCCACAAACCCGCGTCCTGATGGAGCAGTATCACCGGCTGGTCGTCGAGGCGTTCGAGCTGGCTCTCGTAGCGGTAACGCAGAAGGATCAATCAGCGGCGCGTGCGGTGTCTGCGATGAAGGGGGAGGTGCGTCGCGTGGAGCGTGACGTGACGGACCGGCAGACGGAGCGCCTCGTAGCGGACGAACCGAACCGCATCGGAACGTACCGGTTCGAGACGGATGTCATCACGAACCTCAAACGGGTCCACTACTTCACACGCAGGATCGCGCGTGCAGCGGTCCCGGACCACGAGCAGGCCGGGATGTGAGGGTGCTCTAAGCTCACTGCATGCTCGACGCGATCATCTGGGGCCTCATCCAGGGCCTGACCGAGTTCCTGCCCGTATCCTCAAGCGGGCACCTCGTCCTCATACCGGCGCTGCTCAACCGACCGGGACCCGATCTCGCAACCAACGCGATGCTCCACCTCGGGACACTCGCTGCCGTCGTTGTGTTCTATCGCGCGGATATCGCGAGGATGGCGCGATTCGACCGGGCCGCGCGCAGGCTCATCACGATCATCGTGATCGCGACGATCCCTGCCGTCGTCCTCGGCCTCCTCTTCGAGAGCCGCGTCGAAGAGTTGATCACAGACCCCGGGAAGGTCGCCTTCATACTCATCTTCACGGGTGTGGTACTGCTCGCAACCACCCAGGTGCGCTTGGGAGACCGGCGTGCCGAGGAGATCGAACCGTTGGACGGCCTCGTCATCGGCCTCGCGCAGGCGTTCGCTCTGATTCCGGGCATCTCGCGATCCGGTATGACTATCTCTGCTGGACTCTCACGGGGTATGGACCGTGCCGAGTCTGCTCGTTTCGCTTTCCTCCTCGGGATCCCGGTCATCGCCGGAGCGGGGCTCCTCGGGATCGTCGACGTGCTGCGCTCTGGCGAGTCGATTCCTGCCACCGTGTGGATTGGCGTGCTCGTTGCCGGTCTCTCGGGATACGCGGCCATCTCGATTCTCCTCAGACTGCTCGGTCGCGTTGGGCTCGCTCCTTTCGGGCTTTACTGCGTCACCTTCGGAACGTTCGCTGTGTTCGCCCTCTGATCACGGTTCGATGAGCACGACGAGGTCACCGTTCGAAGCCGCGAGGGCGACGGAGCCGGCGATAATCCCGGGTACGGCGACGAGCCCGTCCGAGACGAACCCGAGCGAGTCCTCGGTCGCGCGCTGGACGACGACTCCAGCTACAGAGGTGCCGTCACTGAACACGAGGCGCACCTCAATTCCACCGCCGAGCCCGATCGGGAGAGGCACGGCAACCGCCCACCAGTCCGCTGGGAGCATCGGCACCGCGGTGACGAGGGATGCAACGATCGGGTCCCCTGCACGAATCTTGGTTGACGCGCTGACTCCGTGGAGATCGGGAAGGTGGAGCGCTCCGACAGGCATCGGTCTCCACTCGATGTGCTCCTCGGAGATTGCCTGTCCACGGGCCACGTCGATCGCAGCGAAAGGGAAGGGCTCTGTGGCACGCCTCGATGTATCCCATACAACGGCCGCAAGGATCACGGAGAAGGCAGCGATCCATCGGAGATAAGGCGGGCGTCCGAGCCAGAGCACAGTAGGAACGTATCGGGTACCACGGAGCATTGGAAGGCCTTCGACTCCAGGAGCCCATGGCTTGGGAAGGCCGCCGCCTTGGTCCGCTGCTCCTTCCTACACTGAGTTCGTGACCTCAGCGATAGCGATCCCCCTGTCGATTCTCCTTGCATACCTCCTTGGCAGCGTGAGCTTCGGCGTCCTCGTCGCGAACTCTCGCGGGATAGACATCCGGAGAGAGGGATCGGGAAATCCTGGAGTCTCCAACATCATGCGGGTCCTCGGGATGAAGGCTGCCGCTCTCGTGCTTGTCGGCGACGGAGTGAAAGGTGTCGCCGTCGCAGCCATCGGCGTAGCGGTCGGCGGTCCCGTCTTCGGATACGTAGCGCTTCTCGCCGCCGTTGTGGGCCACTCGTTCCCCATCTGGCACAAGTTCGATGGCGGCAAGAGCGTCGCGGCTGCGATCGGGGGGTTCATCTATCTCGCACCCGGAGTCGGATTCGCGCTCGCGGTCGTCTGGCTCTCCATCGTGGTTGGGTTGAAGAAGGCATCGATTGCGTCGCTCACGGTCATGGCTGCGGTGGCCCCCGCCCTCTGGCTGACGGGGCGCACACGAGCTGAAGTTATCTGGGCAGCCGCGATCGCGTTGTTCGTCGTCTTCCGCCACGCCGGCAATATCAGACGCCTCGCGACGTCGAGTGAACGGTCGGTCTCCGAGTGAGAAGCCTTGAAGATGCCCAGGGCGAGATCCTCGCCGCGATGCCGCGGCTCGCCGCTGGCAGGGTTGCCATCTCTGCGAGCCTGGGGAGGGTGACCTCCGAACCAGTGGTCGCACACGAGCCGATCCCCTCGTTCGACAACTCTGCCATGGATGGGTATGCCGTCATAGCGTCCGATACTGAGAGCGCACCCGTCGATCTCGTTGTGAACGAGGACGTCGCCGCAGGGTCCGTGCCCGAAGTGCGTGTCACCCCAGGAACGGCTACCCGCATCATGACCGGCGCCCCGATGCCCGAGGGTGCCGACGCCGTCGTGAAGGTGGAGGATACCGATTTGCTTGAGCGTGGGTGGGTGACAATCCGCGTCTCGGTAGAGGCAGGCAGGAATGTTCGGCCGGTCGGGGGCGACGTGACGCCGGGTGACGTGATTGTGGCAAGCGGGGTGAAGCTCAGCGCGCGCCACGTCGCGAGCCTTGCGAGCATCGGTATCGGACCGGTGGTCGCCGACCTACCGACGGTCGCCATCATGTCCACGGGTGACGAGATCGTCGACCCGGACACCGAGCACCTTGCCCCGGGCACTATCAGGGACTCGAACAGGGCGCTGCTCCGTTCGATGCTCACCGAGCTCGGCGTTCCCGTCGTCGATCTGGGCATCATCGGTGATGATCCCGACGATCTCCGTGCTGCGTACGCCGAGGCGGCGGCCAACGCGGACGTTGTGGTCTCGACCGGTGGTGTCTCGATGGGGGATTACGACTACGTGAAACAGATCCTCAGGGAGCTCGGAAGCGTCGAATTCTGGCGGGTCGCGATGCAGCCAGGCAAGCCGTTCGCTTTCGGGACGATCGACGGCGTGCCGCTCTTCGGACTGCCGGGGAATCCCGTCTCAACATTCGTGTCCTTCGAGCAGTTCGTCAGGCCAGCGTTGCTGCACATGATGGGAGCACGGAACCTGTTTCGGACCCAGATCCGGGGAACGATGGGGGAGGACGTCCACACCAATGAGCACAAGACGGTCTTTCTGCGGGTCATGCTCGCCCACGACACTGATGGCCGCTTCGTCGCGGTCCGTTCTGGTGGTCAGAGCTCGAATGTGTTGTCGTCACTCGCGAACGCGGAGGCGTTCGCTGTGGTCCCTGTCGGCGTCGGTTCGCTCTCAGCCGGTGACGATGTCACACTGGAGATGTTCCGCTGGCCGGAAGGGCGCACACTTGACACATGAACTGAACCATCTCGACGACCGGGGCAACGTGCACATGGTCGACGTCGGAGGCAAGGCCCCCACTGTCCGGGTCGCGGTAGCTGAGGCTGCTGTGACGATGAGGCCTGAGACGGCTGACCGTCTCTTCGACGGCGGCCTCGACAAGGGCGATGCCCTGGCAACCGTCAGAATCGCGGCGATTCAAGCCGCCAAACGAACTTCGGATCTCATCCCCCTCTGCCATCCTCTGCCGATCGACCGTGTCGAGGTGGATGTCGAGCGAACGGAGTTCGGTGCCAGGATCGAGGTGGTCGCAGGTGTGGAGGCGCGTACCGGTGTCGAGATGGAAGCGATGACGGCCGCTGCCATCGGAGCGCTCACGATGTACGACATGATCAAAGGGATCGACCGGGAGGCGTCGATAGCGCACGTTCGGTTGCTTGCAAAATCAGGGGGTAGATCGGGCGAGTGGAGTCGTGAGTAGTCTCACAGCGGCCGTTCTCACGGTCTCGAACTCTGTCGCGGCAGGGACGGTGAGCGACGCGTCGGGGCCCGTTGCGGTAGCCGCGCTTGAGGAGATCGGATTCACCGTTGTCGAGGCAGCCGTTGTTGCTGACGGTATCGAATCGGTGTCGGGAGCACTTGTCCGTCTGGCAGAGAAGGCGCGACTGATCGTCACGACCGGCGGCACGGGCCTCAGCCCGACCGATGTCACTCCCGAGGCGACACGTTCGGTGATTGACAGGGAGATTCCTGGAATCTCAGAGGCGATGCGGTCGGCGACCTTCGGGAGAGTTCCCTTCGGGATGCTGTCGAGAGGTGTCTGCGGTCTCCTCGGGGAGTGTGTGATCGTCAATATGCCCGGGTCGCCGAAGGCGGTGGCCGAGGGTTTCGAGGTCATCGGAAGCGCTCTCACCCACGCGGTCGACATCGCGAGCGGAGGCTTCGGTCGTCATGACTGAGATCGGCGTATCCTCCGTGAGGGAGTGTGAGTTGCCTTCGGGCAGCGACCGAGACCAGAATGGAACCAGAATTCCCCCGAGACGCCGCTAAATCCCCCTGAAGTTCGCCTGTCGTGCCTACGATCGGAGAACTAGCTGGCAGAGTAAGAGAGAACTCAACCGATGCAGTATGTCGCTTTGATCCTGATTGCTGGATTGTGGGCAGCGTTCCTTCTCCCCTCTTTCTTCGACCATCGCAACCGCGCCCCGAAGACGACAACGCGTGATTTTGCTCGCACGAAGAGAGTGCTCGAGCAGGTCTCCTCAGCGCAGCCCGGCGGGGAGGATTACGTTCGTCGCCACGCGCAGCTCAAACGCCAACGCATCCTGAGTGCGCTGGCGTTGTCAGCTCTTCTGACCCTCGTGGTTGCTACATGGACAGGCGCTCTGGCGTGGCTCTGGCTCACGATCGCAGTCGATGTTGCACTCGCCGGCTACATCACGCTCCTCCTGTACATGAAGCAGCAGAGTCTCGTGCCGAGAGCAACAGTGGTACCGATCGAGTCGCTCCAGCCGGCCGCTGTTGCCGAAGAGGTGCCCGTCCACACCGATAGTCTTACCGTTCGCGTCATCGCCGGATAGATGATGCCTCCTCCACTTGATCTCTCAGCGATCGAGTCGGCCGCCCGTGCCGAACTTGATACGAAGCACGCGGCGAGGGAGCTTGCGCTCAAGAACAGCAGGCCCATCATCCGTAATTCGGCGAACGCTATCCGTGCGTTGCATCGCGACGAGACCGAGGTTGCTCGCGCCCTGATGGACGAGGTCAAGGGGCTCATCGCGGAGGCAGAGGCCGGGCTCGAGGGCCATTGGGACATCTATTACGCTGGGTTCTTCCATGATGCGGTGAAGGAGTACGCCGAAGCTGAGCTGACCGCAGCCCTTCTCTCGCACGTGCGCCTGCCGTCGCCATCGGATCTCCGCGTCCACGTCGTGCCCTACCTCAAGGGTCTCGGCGAAGCGGTCGGGGAGCAACGCAGAAGACTTCTCGACCAGCTCCGAAAGGGTGACCTTGACGGAGCCGAACGAACGTTCCAGGACATGGAGACGGTCCATGACCTCCTCACTTCGATCGATTACCCGGACGGGATGACCGGAGGCCTCCGGCGCACCACAGACGTGGCGCGCTCCCTCATCGAACGTTCGCGCGCCGATCTCACGTCCACCATCGTGCAGGAGCGATTGCGCCGTCAGCTCAATGCCGAGAAGTAGCCGCTCAAGACGGCAGCATCGATTCCGGCTCAGGGGGGCGTTGCCTCCTGCCAGCCACTTGACACCCCCCTCATTCGTGCGTTACG
>JASJXX010000094.1 GCA_030123765.1 Actinomycetota bacterium
CTGTCGGCGACAACGAAGGAGCTGACCATGACCGTGGAACTCAATGGCACCTATCCGGCGCGATTGACCATTGACTATCCCGATCACGATCTGAACCGTCTGTCGACGCTGTTGCGCATTTTCTATGTCATCCCGATCGGGATCGTGCTGTACCTTTTCGCCACACTGCTCTTGGCGCCCGTGATGCTGATGATCGTATTTCGACAGAAGTACCCGCGGTGGTGGTTTGACTTCAATCTGCAGCTCACTCGGTTCTCGATGAGGGTGGTTGTGTACGGATACGTCATGTCTGACACGTACCCGTCCACCGACGAGGAGCAATCCGTTCACCTCGACCTCGACTACCCGGATGTCGAGCAGGATCTGAGTTGCTGGATCGCTGCAGGACGACGCGCGCGCGTCCGACCCTGATGCCGGGCTGAGTCGTTGACGTGGACTCCACCACCGGCGACCATGTTCGGATGGTGGATCGAACAATGGCAACCGAAGTGGAGGAGTACCTCACGCGCTTACGCGTAGAGCGGGGGCTGAGAGAGAACACGATCGTTGCCTACACGCGTGATCTCGCAGGGTTCGTCGAATTTGCAGAGCGCTACGGAGTGTCGAGCGTTGATCGAGTCGACCGGAGATTGATTCGTCGCTACATCGCGAACCTCACTACCCGTGGGTACGCCCCCCGATCCATTGCGAGGAAGGTGTCCTCGGTGCGTTCATTCCTTGCTGATCTCTCCCGCAGAGGGATCATCGAGCACAACCCTGCTGTCGGTGTTCCCCAGCCCAAGCAGCCCAAGTCGCTGCCGAGGGCTCTCCCGGCGAGAGGTCTCGGTGATGCTCTCGACCGGTTGGACGGTTCAGATCCGCTTCAGGTGCGCGACCGCGCGATCCTCGAGGTGCTCTATGGAACCGGTGTTCGCGTGTCCGAACTTGTGTTGTTCACTGTCTCCTCCCTCGACCAGGGGGCGTTTGTGCGAGTCGCAGGCAAAGGGGGTAGGGAGAGATCCATCCCGGTCGGGGGAGCGGCCCGACGTGCCCTCAATGTGTATCTCGATTCTGCGAGGCCTGTGCTGGTCACCCCCGCGTCGGGGGATGCGCTCTGGATCGGGCGGCGTGGTCAACCACTCAGCACGAGAGGGGTTCGGCGCGTCGTACGCTCCAGGATTGCTACCTTCCCCCATGCACTCCGCCATTCATACGCGACCCATCTGCTAGAGAACGGTGCAGATCTTCGATCTGTGCAGGATCTGCTGGGCCACGCCGATCTCGCGACAACTCAGATCTACACTGCCGTCACCCGCAAACATATGACCGAGACATACGAAAGAAGTCACCCCCGTGCATGAGCAAGGAGAACTTGATCTCCAGGACCTGTGGTCCAGGTACAAGGCTTCAGGCGACGAGAGTGCCCGTGAGGGACTCATCCTGCACTTTGCACCGCTCGTGAAGTTCGTTGCCGGGCGTGTCGGGTCCGGACTTCCGAGGAACGTGGACCAGAACGACCTCGTGTCGTTCGGCACGTTCGGTCTCATCGATGCAGTAGACAAGTTCGAACCCGAGCGTGGTTTCAAGTTCGAGACATATGCCGTGACGAGGATCAAGGGTGCCATACTCGACGAACTCAGGGCGCTGGACTGGGTTCCACGATCTATACGGTCCCGGGCACGCGGGATCCAGCGCGCCATGGCTGACCTCGAACACCGGTTCCAGCGCACCCCGACCGAGGATGAGATTGCTGACGAGATGGACGTCACGACAGATACGTTGCGCTCTCATCTCGGGGAGATCGCGAATCTCGGCTTCGTCGCCCTTGACGAGTTGCTGAACCCATCGGAGAAGGACTCAGGAGCGATGTCCGAGACGGTTGCTGATTACGCGGCGATCGACCCATCGGGGAGTTTCGAGAAAGACGAGACGCGCTACATGCTTGCGGACTCGATCAATCGCCTCCCGGATCGCGAGAGGCTTGTGTTGACCTTGTACTACTACGAGGGCCTCACCCTTGCGGAGATTGGTGGCGCACTGAACGTCACCGAGTCGCGTGTCTGCCAGATCCACACGAAGGCGGTCTTGAGCCTCAGAAACCGCTTCATGGAACCGGCGTATCGCTGAGCGGGATATTTCTCACGCTTCGATACACTCCGGTCATCACACACGCCCGTTGCAATCTCCGTGTGGTGCGGTCGCGCGAGTGGCCGTTCGGGGGCTCAAAGGATGGGCGGAAGCAGAACCCGAACAAGGAGAAATAAAGATGGCAGTCATCGCCATGCGCCAGCTCTTGGAGGCCGGCGTTCACTTCGGTCATCAGACCGCCCGCTGGAACCCGAAGATGCGACCGTACATTTTCACGGAACGCAACGGTATCCACATCATGGACCTCCGCCAGACGCTCCAAGCTGTCGACGAGGCGTACAAGGTCGTTTTGGACATCACCGCGGCCGGAGGAGTTGTGCTCTTTGTTGGAACAAAGAAGCAGGCTCAGGCAGCGATCGAAGAGTCCGCTGCACGTTCCGGTATGCCCTTTGTCAGCCATCGTTGGCTCGGGGGCATGCTCACGAACTTTCAGACGATCCACAAGCGGATCCTCTATATGCGTGAGCTCGAGCAGATGGAGGCGAGCGGCGAGATGGAGTCGTTGCCGAAGAAGGAGCGGATTCGTCTCCGACGTGAACTCGTGAAGCTTCAGAACGTTCTCGGTGGCGTGCGTGACATGCGTCGCCCGCCAGATGCCGTCTTCGTCATCGACATCAACGCAGAGCACATCGCCGTCGCCGAAGCGAGCCGCCTCAGCATCCCGATCATCGCTCTCGTCGACTCCAACTGTGACCCTGAACCGGTCGACTACGTGATTCCCGGGAACGACGACGCGATCCGAGCCGCGTTTCTGCTGGCAGGTGCCATCGCGGACGGTTGTATCGCCGGATCGGAGATCGCGCAGGCGAAGCGCAAGGACGCAGAGCCGAAGGAGTCTGACAAGGAAGCTGACGGAGGCGCCGGTGCCTGAATTCGCGGCGAAAGACGTCCAGGCGCTGCGTAAGTTGACAGGCGCAGGGATGATGGATGCCAAGCGGGCGCTCACTGAATCTGGCGGCGACCTTGACAGGGCCAAGGATCTCCTGAGGGAGATTGGCCTCGCCAAAGCCGACAGGCGTTCCGGTCGGGAACAGGGGGAGGGTGTCGTTGGCGTCTACATGCACATTCAGGCGGATCGTCCCGTCATCGGTGTCCTTGTTGGCCTGGGCTCTGAGACCGACTTCGTGGCCAAGTCAGAGGAGTTCATCCAGGCTGCGAACAACATTGCGATGCACGTAGCTGCGGCGCGTCCAGAGTGGCTCGGACGCGAGGATATCCCCGAGAATGTGGTGGCGAAGGAGAGAGATTTGATCGCAGCACACGCTCGAAACGAAGGAAAGCCCGACGCGATCGTCGAGAAGATCGTCGAGGGCCGCATATCTTCCTTTTACAAGGAGAACGTCCTTCTAGACCAGGTCTTCATCCGTTCCGACCAATTCGAAGGTACCGTGGGCGAACTCGTTGAGAATCTTGCGATCAAGATGGGCGAAAACATCTCGATCACGGACATGGCGCGGATCGAGATCGGAGCAGACTGACACATGGCGAAACGGCGGGTCGTTCTCAAACTCTCAGGTGAAGCCTTCGCTGACGCGAAACTTGGATATGGAATCGATCCGGCGACGGTTGATCGCACGGCGGTGGAGATTGCCGGCGTGCTCAAGGAAGGTTACGAGATCGCCGTTGTGGTCGGGGGCGGCAACATATTCCGTGGCCTTAGCGAAGCAGCGAAGGGGATGGACAGGGCCAACGCTGATTACATGGGCATGTTGGCAACTGTCATCAACGCGCTCGCGCTGCGGGACGCGCTTGAGCGCGCGGGCGCAGAGTGCCGTGTTCAGACAGCGATCGTCATTCAGGAAGTAGCCGAGCCGTACATCAGGCTTCGTGCCATCAGGCATCTGGAGAAGGGCCGGATCGTCATATTCGCCGCAGGCACAGGCAACCCGTACTTCACTACCGATACGACTGCTGCGCTGCGCGGTGCAGAGATCGGCGCAGACGCTGTGCTAAAGGCGACGAGGGTGGACGGTGTCTACACCTCGGATCCCGCGACCAATCCCGATGCAGAGCTGATCGACAAGCTCGATTACATGCAGGCGATCTCCGGCCAATTCGGGGTCATGGACACGACGGCGGTTACGCTATGTATGGAGAACGATCTCCCGATTCGCGTGTTCAACATGACCACACCAGGCAACGTTGCAAAGGCGGTGCGTGGGGAACCGGTGGGAACACTCGTAGATTCCGGGAGGACCGCGTGATCAGCTCACTGCTTTCAGATGCCAGTGCCAAGATGGACCATGCCGTAGAGCACACGGTTACCGACTTTTCGGGCGTACGTACCGGGAGGGCAAACGCAGGTATTCTCATTCGCGTCGTTGTTGACTACTACGGGGTCAAGACTCCCTTGCAGCAGCTCGCGGGTTTCTCTGTCCCCGACGCCAGGATGTTGGTTGTCCAGCCGTTCGATAAGTCCACGATCCCCGCGATCGAGCGCGGCATCCAGGAAGCCGGCCTCGGGCTCAATCCGTCCAACGACGGCACGGTGATCCGGCTTGCCTTCCCCCCGCTCACCGAGGAACGCAGACGCGAACTCATCAAGGTAGTTCGTGGTCTCGCTGAAGAGGGGCGTGTCGCCATTCGGACGATTCGGCGGCACTGCAAGGACTCGATCGAGGAAGAAGATGTGTCGGAGGATGATGTCCACCGTGCGGAGAAGGAGCTCCAGAAGCTCACCGACACGCACGTAGTGAAGATCGATGAGGCACTGACCCGTAAGGAAGAGGAACTGCTCGAAGTGTAGGTCCTCCGTCGGCGATCGACGTGGGGGTCTGCCCATCTTGATCTCACGTTTGCCTCCACGACGACAGCGAAACAGGTACGGTTGATCGAACATGACTGATGATCAGAGCAAAAGCCAATCGCGTGGTGGGTTCGATGACTGGCTCGGCGAAGAACCTGGACCAACGACCAATCCTTACTCCTCTCCCGCGGACGACGAGAGCGATGGAGAGACCGCTGACCGGGTGGTGTTCAGTCAGACTGACGCCGCGTCCGAGATCGATGAAGCACCCGAAGGCGATGTGACCGCGGAGATTGTGGCTGCGGTCGTGGGG
>JASJXX010000010.1 GCA_030123765.1 Actinomycetota bacterium
TCGTATCTGAAATCGGCGGGTGTGATGGGGATCCAAACGGTGCATGAACGCGGTGTCCTCGCGTCGGTGCTGCCTCTGTTCGCGGGGCTGGCGCTGCTGATGGTAGGGAGCGGCCTACTCGGGTCGCTTCTCGGCGTTCGCGCCATCCTCGAAGGCTTCCCGACCATCGTGATCGGCATCGTGACGGCCATGTACTACCTCGGTTTCCTCCTCGGATCACTGACGATTCCGCGTTGGCTTATAACGGTCGGGCACGTCGGGGTGTTCACCGGCCTCTCATCGCTCGCCGCCGCCACTGCGCTCTCCTACTCGCTCATGGTCATCCCGCTGACATGGGGTGTGCTGCGTCTCGTTCTCGGATTGTGCATGTCAGGCCTGTATGTGACGGTGGAGAGCTGGCTGAACGAACGGGCGTCTAACGAGACACGCGGGCGCCTGCTCTCTGTATACATGCTCGTCGTGACCTTCGGGCTGGGACTCGGCCAGCTCCTGCTCGGCATGAGTAGCCCGCTGAATCCAACCCTGTTCATCGTCGTCGGCATCCTGATCTCGCTCGCGGCGGTACCTATCGCGCTGACACGTATCCCGGCGCCGAGCCAGCCGATTCCGGTGACTATCCGGGTGCGGGCGTAACCCATTACCCGCTCGGGTACCTCTCGGACCGACTCCCCCGCAGACGGGTCATCCTGGCCGTAGCCGCGGGCGCGGTCGTCGTCGCCTACGGGGTCGGTTCCGTCGTGGGTCCCCTCACCGTCTCCGTCCTGATGACGATGCTCGGGCCCGTCGGTTACTTCTGGGGTCTCGCAGCTTCTTCGTGCCGCTCGCTGCGTACGCGCTCATGCAGATCCTGTTCAGGAAACGGCCGATCCAGCGGAAGTTCCTCAGCCTGCCGTACCGCTCCTCGACCGCAGCGGCGATGCTCGCCGCGCCATCAGAGGATGAGTGAGCAAGTTCGGCGCCCACCTCGTTGGATCAGAAAGCCTCGTCCGATAGTTCCATGAGCCAGCCGTCCTCCGCCTGGGCAGCGGACGCCCGAACTGCGACCTTCGGCAGCGCGTCCGTGACGAAGAATCGGGCTGAGGCGACCTTGCCCTGGTAGAACCCGATGTCGTCACCTTGCGCGTCAGCCAACGCGAGGTGCGCCACTTCGGCATGCTCGAGCAGCAGCCAGGCGATCGTGACTTCAGAGAGGCTCTCGAGCAACGAGTTGGTGTGCAGGCCCGTCTTGTAGATCTCGGTGGGGCTGTGCATCGCCTTCATCGAGTATCCGACGAGAACCCCGACGTGGTTCTGAACCTGTTCAAGCGCCTGGCCGAGTTTCTGGCGCTCGGAAGCGAACTCGTCCGTGCCGCCCTTGACGTACTCCATGATGCCTTCAGCGAACTTCATGAGGGTCTGGCCCTGGTCCCGCGCGATCTTCCGGAAGAAGAGGTCGAGCGCCTGAATCGCAGTGGTGCCCTCATAGAGGGTGTCGATCTTCGCGTCACGGATGTACTGCTCGATCGGGTAGTCCTGGGTGAATCCAGATCCGCCGAACACCTGGAGCGACTGCGCAAGCAGTTCGTACGCCTTCTCAGATGAGTACCCCTTCACCATCGGGAGGAGCAGATCGTTGACCTTGTCCCAGTACTCGTCTTCGGGATGCAGCTTCTTCTTGTCGAGCGTCATTGCGGTGTACATCCACAGCGCCCGCAGACCTTCGGCGTACGACTTCTGGAGCATGAGCATCCTTCGGACATCCGGGTGCCTGATGATCTCGACCCTCGGAGCCGACTTGTCCAGCATTGAGGCGAGGTCGGCAGACTGCACCCGCTCCTTGGCGTACTGGAGCGCGTTCAAGTAGCCGGTGGAGAGCGTGCCTGCCGACTTGACACCGATCATCATGCGAGCGTCTTCGATGACCTTGAACATCTGACGGATGCCCTCGTGGCTGTCACCGACAAGGAACCCGACGCACGGTTCGTCCATGCCCATCGTGAGATCACACGTAGTCGAGCCCTTGATACCCATCTTGTGTTCAAGGGTCGTGGCCCGGATCCCGTTGCGCTCACCGAGCGAGCCGTCCGCGTTGACGTGGAATTTCGGGACGATGAACATCGAGAGTCCCTTGGTGCCCGCCTGTCCGCCCTCGCGCCTAGCGAGAACGAGGTGGATGATGTTCTCGTAGTAGTCGTTCTCACCAGAGCTGATGAACCGCTTCACGCCTTCGAGGTGGTACATGTCGCCCTCGATGTGGATCGCCTTCGAGGTACCTGCGCCGACGTCGGAACCTGCGTCAGCCTCAGTGAGAACCATGGTTCCACCCCACCGCCGTTCAACCATGGGTATGGCCCACTTCTCGACCTGTTCAGGGGTGCCTTCCGCTGCGATCACACCCGCCATGAGGCCACCGGATGCGAAGAGGAAAGTCGCGGCGTTCGCTCCGATGAAAAACTCGCCTATCGCCCATCGCAGCGAG
The DNA here is from genome assembly GCA_030123765.1 of Actinomycetota bacterium. Lineage (GTDB taxonomy): Bacteria > Actinomycetota > Acidimicrobiia > Spongiisociales > UBA5794 > B3-G11. Next base: position 2,459 of record JASJXX010000010.1, read on the forward strand.
TCAGGGGCTCCGAAGCCTCCCAGACTTTCGTCAAAGCCGAGCAGGTGCCATCCACCGTCATACATGGCATCGAGGCTTGCCTTGACCGCGTCGGGCAATAGCACCTCACCATCGACGAGCTGGGGCGGGTTGCGATCCGCTTCGACGAAACTCGCGGCGAACTCGTCCGTAGCAACGCGGTCCACCTCCCGCAAGGCATCCCTTGCTGTCTCCTCGTCGAAGGACGCAAACGGTTCCTCACCGTAGTACTCCCCGACCTTCAGATACTCAAAGAGGTTGAACTCGATATCTCTGCGGTTGCTCTTGTAATGGCTCATGATGATTCCTCGTGCTCCGCGAAACGCGATCTGTCATGGAGAGGGGTGGGGGTAACGACATCCCGACCTAATTTGAGTATACACTCAAGTTTGAGTGTTCGGTCATATTTGAGTGAATGATCAATTTCTCAGGTACGATGCCGAGCGAAGAAGGGAACCCGTGGCCCGCTACCAGGTAGGCATAGAGACGAAGGCGCGCATCATCGAGGCGACGCGCAGCCTCCTCGCCGAGGGAGGCCTTGACGCGACGACCCTCAAAGCCATCTGTGATCGCGCGAAGGTGCGTTCGGGGAGCTTCTACAACCTGTTCGGCTCCAAGGAGGACGCGATCATCCATGTGGTTCGCGAGTCGATTCGCGCGGTCGACCCCGATCCCGATCGTGTGGGCACCGACACGGTGGACGATCTCGTCGACGCGTACAGCCGGTTCTTGCAAGAGGAGCCCGAGATGGCGCGGGTGTACGTGATTGCGGCCCTCGCTGGCGAATCCACAGGAGACAGTGCCCGGCGTCAGTTCCTCCGTCACCACATGCGCCGCGTGGAACGGTTCGGCGACGCCATGCAACGAAGTGATCCAAGCCTCACCCCTGAGGCTGCCCATGTGGAGGCGGAGCTGCTCCTCGGAGCGCTCGACGGCCTCGCGTTCCGCTGGGCACTCGACCAGACCTTCGACTTCCCGAAGTACGCCCTCCTCGCGAGAGAGCGATTCAACTAGCAGCAGCCCCGGGCCCAAGTCCTGTGTGCAGGGCGCTAGCGCGAAGACACCTCCGGGCGTGCTCTCTCAATGATCGCCGCGCAATCGACGCCCGGAACAAGGTTTCCGTAGTTGAGCCCGCGACTCTCCTCGAGTCGACCAGAGCAGAACGCATCTGAGATCAGCGCATTGCCGGCCTTGATCAACTGGGCCGCCTGCATGGCCTTGGCGAGCCTCTCGACGTAGTACCGACCCTGATAACGGAAGTCGCCGAGGTCCGAAAAGTCCTCTCTGATAGCCCTGACGTAGTCGTCGTACACCGTGTGCGCACCGAGGGCAGTCTCCAGTTCTTCGACAAAGACAGCGACGATCTCAGGCGTCTTCGTCATCGCCCGAAGGACGTCGAGACACTGCACGTTGCCGCTCCCCTCCCAGACGGAGTTGACAGGCGCCTCCCTATAGAGACGAGGGAGGATCGAGTCCTCGACGTACCCTGCGCCGCCAAGACACTCCAGCGCCTCACCGATGTGGCTCGTGGCCCGCTTGCAGATCCAGTACTTTCCCACAGCGGTGGTGAAACGCGTCAGCAGGCGCTCCGACTCGCTCTCCTGGTTGTCGAGAGACCGGGCCACGCGAGCGGTCATAGCCAGCGCTCCTTCGACCTCAAGGCAGAGGTCGGCGACAACGTTCTGCATCAGTGGATGGTCGATCAGCCTCTCTCCCATCACCGAACGCTGGGCAATGTGGTGGGTAACCTGTGCCACTGCCTGGCGCATCAGCGCCGTGGATCCGATCATGCAGTCGTACCGGGTGAGCGCGACCATCTCAAGTATCGTGGCGACACCACGGCCTTCTTCACCGAGCAGCACGGCGTGGGCGCCGCGAAACTCCACTTCTGCTGACGCATTCGAGCGGTTCCCCATCTTGTCCTTGAGGCGCTGCAAAAAGAACTCGTTTCGGGTGCCGTCGGGCCTCCAACGCGGAAGCAGGAAACAGGAGAGTCCCTGGCGGGTCTGAGCGAGCGTGAGGAACGCGTCGGACATCGGCGCTGAGACGAACCACTTGTGACCGACGATCTCATAGGCCTCCCCCGGCCCGCTGCCCGCAACGGGCGCAGCCATGGTCGTGTTCGCCCCGACGTCGGTTCCCCCCTGCTTCTCGGTCATGGCCATGCCGATCGTCAGGCCAGTCTTCTGCTCGATCGGCTTGTCTGCCGGGTCGTACCGATCCGCGAGGATTCCCGGGAGCCATGTGGCGGCAACGGACTCTGTCTTCTGGATTGCGGGAACACACGCGAAGGTCATGGTCAGCGGGCACGCGGACCCGGCTTCGTTCTGGTTGTACAGATAGTTCTTCGCCATTCGAACGACGTGTGCTCCCGGCTTCGGATCGGACCACGGCGATGCATGAATGTTGTGCTCTATGGCCAGACCCATGAGGTCGTGATAGGCGGGGTGGTACTCGACGTAGTCGACCCGGTGGCCGAACCGGTCGTGGGTGAATAGCTCAGGTGTAGATCGGTTGGCCTGGAATCCCTTCGTGATCCACTCGGCTCTCCCGAGAACGTCGCCGAGCGCCCCAACCTCGGACTCGCCCCAGCCACCGCCCTCCCTCACGAGCGCATCTACGAGCGCCCGGTCCTGCACGAACGTGTTGTAGTTCACAAGGGGTGTCGGCTGGTTGAAGACGTCGTGTGTCTCGGCGAGGGCCCTTCGCTCTGTCACGACGAGATCTGGATCGACAAGCGTGTTTTCGGATGGTGTGATGGTCATGGGTTTGCTCCCGTGATAGCGCGTAGACAGAACTGGACGATCGCTGTCTTCAACTCCGGCAGCTCACTCTCGGCCACTCCCGCGTGCGCGGGTTTGATGAGGCTCTCGGCGATGGTTCCGACGAGTGCGTGGGCGCTGATCGACACGTGCTGATCGGGTATGGTCCCTTCGGCGATGCCCTCCCTGATGAGCTGCATATAGAACTGTGCGTACTGCTCCCTGTACCGAAGACGCTCACGCTCAACGATGGGGTCGACCGGCTCAGCGATCAAGGCGTAAGCGAGCGTCGGTCGTATGAGTGCTCGGTCGATGAAGCTCTGAAGGCCTCGCTCCAGGCGTTGAACCGCAGAACCCGACGTCGAGAACTGGCCACGCAGGTTCTCTACCTCCCGCTGGGTGTAGTGGACAAAGAGTTCCCTGCACAGCGCGGCCCTCGAGTCGAAATAGGAGTAGACGGTGCCGGTCGCTACACCCGATCGTCGAGCGACCGGTTCAATCTGCACGCTCGCGAAACCTCCGCTGAGGAGGAGCTCGCGCGCACTATCGAACAACTTTGCTCTCGTCGCGCTCTTGCGCGCCTTGATCTGTGCGGTCTCCCGATACGCCATACTCTGAATATAGATTCACTTTATTGGATATGCGCAGCGAAGACGAAGCGTCGTGGCAGAGCGACACGGTGGCACCTCGCCAGATCGGACTGCTCATGGTCAAGCGGATGGTTAGCCCAGGAGAAGTTCGTCGACGCGCCTCACGTCGCTTTCGGCGCCGAGACGCTGGAAGGTGGCCCGGGCCGAATCCTTCTCGAGTTGGGCAGCGGAGACCTTGCCCACAGCGTTCTGGGCTTCGGCGAGGAGTAGCCGCGATTCGGCCGCCTCGTACGGCATCTGGAGCTCTGACCACCCCGCGATCGCTCCACGAAGGTCCTGGACGGCGGATGTTGGCTCCCCGGTGGAGATTGCCAGCGCAGCTCGGCCATGAGCAGCCGCCGATCGCATAGCGATCGACTTCGTCAAATCGGCGACGTGCTCGAGTTCAGTCAGTGCTTCGCGTGACTCTGCGATCCGTCCGAGAGCCAGCTCGGCCCTCATCAGCGAGGGAAGGAATCGAGCGCGGGCGAGCGGGCCCCGGCTCTCCTGGTCGAGTGCGTCTCTCAAGAGCTGCTGAGCCGCCTCGGGGCTGCCTTCGCGCAGACGGAGCTCAGCGATTCCCGGCATAGGGACGAAGCCGTGCTCGTGCGCGGATCGAAAGTGGTCCTCTGCATCGGTGAGTCTCCCTGCTCGGAGGTCAACTTCGCCGATCTGATAGAGGGCCGACCCGATTATCGGTGTGAACCCCTTCAACTCCTCAACGGCACGCTCCAAGTCAGCAGTGGCGGCATCCCAGTCGCCACCGCGCCACTTCAGCTCCGCACGAAAGATCCGACACACGCCGGGATACGCCGAGTCTGAGTGCTGCTGGCACCACGCCTGCGCAGCATCGCTCCACTCGGCGGCCCGTTGGTAGTCGGCGACCTGGTCACACACAGAGAGCATGTTGCAGTAGCTACGACCTGTGGCGTCCGGGCTGAGCTCGCCGGCGACGGCAGCGACCATCGCCTCGTCGATCAGAATCATCCCCTCGTCAATTTGCCCCATCGCCACGAGGAAACGACCCTTATCCATCAGTCCGAGCGCTTCAAGACTGCGGTCGCCCAACTCTGACCCGACGGCAATTACCTGATCTGCGAGGTCCAGCGCCGCCTCCGGCTCTCCCTCCGACTCAAACGCCGCGACGCACTTCCAACGCAACAGGTATCCGTGCGCCTCGGTCCCGGAAGTATCACCGACCAATCGCTCGGCGCGGACGATCCACGCGTTCGAGACAGCTTTGGCAAGGCGATACTTGTGGGACTCCGCAAGACTCACTGCGAGGAGCGCGGCGGCCTCGCTCTTCCCCTCCCGGACGTACACGCCGAATGCCTGCTCTCTGAGGGAGATGGATTCGTCGCTGCGACCCGTCCAGTACGCAGCATCACCGAGTCGCGCGAGGTCCTCAGCATCGAGTCCAACCGTCTCGGACGCAGCAGTAAGGGCTTCGTATGCGGAATTCCACTTATGCACGGCATGGGCCTGCCTGCCTTCGACGAGCAAGTCCGCGGCTTCGCGTGCCGGGCTCTCAGATCGAAGCGGCGGAAAGTCCTTCGACAGATCACCATGAAGCACCTGAAACACATGCTCGGGCCTGTCCAGGTCTTTGAGCACGTGCGCGCCAAGATCCTTGAAGCTCACTCCCGACGGAGGATCGTCCTGGACGAGCTGAGCGGTGGAAGAGGTCACGACGATCTGACCCCCGTGCCCGGTCGCGAGTAGACGCGCACAGCGATTCAGTGGCGGGCCGAAGTAATCGCCATCTCGTTCGTCGGCGTTGCCAGTGTGCAACGCCATCCGGACGCGGAAGGGGCCAACGACCCCCCACTCCTCGGACGCGAGCCCGATCTGCGCGGCTACACCGGCAACGATCGCCTGATGGGGTGATGAGAACGCTGCACAGAACTGGTCACCCACCGTCGTGAAGACGTAACCACCGTTCGCCTCAATAGCGTCGCGGACCGTCGCGTCGTGGCGGGCCATGGCATCACGCATATCCCCGGGATGCTCCTCCCACCGGCGCGTGCTCGCCTCCACGTCCGTGAAGAGGAACGTAACAGTGCCGTTGGGGAGGCGTATAGACATATTCCGTGCCTAAAGAGACGGCTCGTCACTCTACACGAAAGCCTTCCTTAGCTGGTTCGGTCCCCGGCGCCTCGACCCTTCCGCTGGCGACAGAGCGGGCATCGCTCTCCGAGGACTCTGTTATGGTCGCGGCCGATGATCATGGAACTCGGAACACCAGAGCGGGGTTGTCTACTGCTGGCGGACATCACCGGCTACACGCAGTACATGGGCGATACCGAGCTCGCGCACGCACAGGACGTCATCGCCGACCTCCTTGAGACGATCGTGGAAACCATCGAACCCGCGTTCCGTCTCTCCAAACTTGAGGGGGACGCCGCTTTCGCGTACGCGGGTGCAGACTCGGTCAACCCTTCGCTGGTCATGGACACCGTCGAGTCGGCGTACTTCGCCTTCCAGAGGCGGCTCAGAGACATCGGCCACTCAACGACTTGCGAGTGCAACGCGTGCATCCGTATCCCCACCCTGGACCTGAAGTTCTTCGTACACGAGGGAGAGTACATCGTGCGGGAGATCGCCCGTTCCGAAGAGCTGACCGGACCCGACGTGATTCTCATCCATCGGCTGTCGAAGGGCACGGCGGGAGCGATGATCGACAAGACCGCGTACGCGGTGTATACGAAGACGACCCTTGATGCCATGGCGATGGATCCTTCGATCCTCGGATTCCTGCCGCACAGAGAAGTGTTCGCTGACATTGGCGTGGTCGACGTCTTCGTCCAGGATCTTGACAGTCGCTGGAAGTTCGAGCAGGAGAGAAATCGTGACTACGTTACGAGTGCCGACTCCGTCCATGAGGTCTCCTTCGAGACATCGGCGTCGCCGCAGACTGTCTGGGACCATCTCACCGACCCGGCCAAGAGACCGAAGTGGCAGCGCTTGGTCGATGAAGTTCTGACGATTACCGAAGGACGCACGGGAACCGGCACCATCAATCACTGCATGCACGGCCCCGACGTCGTCATCGAACACGTCGCCGACTGGCGGCCGTTCTCCTACATCACTCTTCGGTACGACGTCGCGGGAGTGGAGAACTGGGCTTGGACCCACCAGTTGGACCGCATCGAGAACGGAACCCGCCTCACGATGAGGATCTCGGATCCAGGGAGCGACGCGTGGGCCCGCTTCGGATCTGACTTCTCCGCTAGCCTTGATGACCAGGCATCCCAACTGCAGGCGCTCCTGGCCGAGCAACATCCGAGCGACACCCCGGACTGATCCCTCCCTGCCTTGGCTGGACCACCAGGGGGATCGAGATAGTTGGACGCGCCGCGACTCCCACGACCCGACGCCAATGGCCGCGTCTCGCGTGTCTCGGCGGATCTCCGCGTGTGTAGAGTCGCCAGGGCCCAGATGGGAGGCAATCGACGTCTATGAGTGAGCAGTACTTCACGACGGCGACGTTCAGGTTTCTCCGTGACCTCGCCGCACACAACGACCGGCAGTGGATGGCAGACAACAAGCAGCGTTACATAGACGAGGTACAGGAGCCTGCACTGGAGTTCATCGACGACTTCCGGCCCCGCCTCCGAGCGATCAGCCCGCACTTCCGGGCCGACGCCACGACCGTCGGCGGCTCACTCTTTCGCATCCACCGAGATACACGCTTCGCGAAGGACAAGACGCCCTACAAGGAGAACACGGGTCTTCAGTTCCGTCATGAGATGGCGAAGGATGCGCACGCTCCCGGGTTCTACCTTCACATCCAGCCCGGTGAGTGCTTTGTCGGCGTCGGACTCTGGCGGCCGGAGACGAAGGTCGCCTATCAGATACGCCACCTGATCGCCGATGACCCGAACGCGTGGATCGAGGCGTCGCGCGGCGGAGATTTCGCCGCAACCTACGCGTTGGCCGGCGAGTCGCTCAAACGTCCGCCCAAGGGCTTTGACGCAGAGAGTCCACTCATAGACGACCTCAAGCGTAAGGACTTCATCGCATCGTCGCCGCTGACTCAGAAGACGGTTACGTCGTCGTCGTTCATCGACCACTTCGACGAGATGTGCCAGAGCGCTTCAAAGTTCATGTCGTTCCTGTGCTCCGCGGTCGGAGTGCCTTACTAGAGCGTCTCGCGCCGTGGCGGACCTGTCGTGCATTGAGGACCCCCGTCGGACATCGTCGGACGAGATGAGGGGGGGTCTACCCTGAGTGCACTATGGAGCGCGCACACAGAGCCGCAGGACACCACGACGATCACTTTGTGCTCGGCCGAGTAGACGTTCCCTGACCGTGGTGGAGCGCTACACCATCGAGGCAGGAGGCCCCGTCAGCGTCCTCGACTACGGCGGCGATGGGCCGCTAATCGTCTGCGTGCACGGGCTCGAAGGGTCTGCCTACAACTGGAACCTCACCGCGCCGCGACTCGCGGAGACACACCGCGTCATCGCACCGGACCTCTCCGGCTTCGGATACACGCCGCCGCTCGAGGGCGGATCGACGGTCGAACGGAACGCGGGACTTGTGCGAGACGTCATCGACTACTACGGCGGAGAAGCCGTGCTGATCGGGAACTCGATGGGCGGCCTCATCTCGATCCTCACCTCTGATCTCTACCCCGACAGAGTGAGCTCGCTCGTGCTGATCTCCCCTGCAGCCCCCGCGTTCTCACTTCTGACCTTGAACATCCCTGCGGCTGCGAGATTGTCTGTTCCGCTCATCCCGTGGATTGGAGGGAAGGTCATCGACGCGTTCCGAGACCATTACACGGTCGATGAGGGCGTGGTCGAAGCTCTCGCCTTCGTTGCAGTGAGTCCCGACACCCTCGACCCCGATGTGTGGGAGCGCGCCGCTGAGATCGCGGCACTGCGCCGAACCCAACCCTGGGCGACGGGTGCACTGGTGGAGGCGACCAACTCGATCCTGCCCCACGTCCTGCGGAAGGGACGCTTCGGGGAGTTGATCCACCGGGTGACCCAGCCCACTCTGCTCATCCACGGCACAGACGACGAGCTGATCCACGTCGCCGCGGCCAGGTGGATCGGCAGGCAGCGACCGGACTGGACCGTGGTGTTCTTCGAAGGTGTCGGCCACGTTCCGATGCTTGAAGCCCCCGACCGTCTGCTGGCCGTCTTCGCAACGTGGGAGACGGCGATGATCCCTGCCTAAGGATCTGCCGGGCCGCTCGTGCCCGGTAGTTGCAATCTCCCCATGGCAACGGTGGTCGCTGTGGCGAATCAGAAGGGTGGGGTAGCGAAGACAACCACCGTCCACACCCTCGCGGAGGCCTTCTCTGAGCGAGGCAGGGCCGTGCTCATGATCGACCTGGATCCCCAGGCGTGTCTCACCTACGCGACAGATTCGGAACCCGAGTCACTCGGCGTCACGATCCACGACGTCTTCCTCGGACGAGCAGGGATCACCGAAGTTCTTCTCAAGAAGGACGGCCCCGACCTCATCCCCTCATCGATCGACCTCACCGGGTCCGAGATCCATCTGCTCACGAAGACGGGACGTGAGTTCGTCCTCAAGCGGGCGCTTGGAGAGATCAAGGACGACTACGACATCGTCCTCATCGACTGTGGGCCCTCCCTCGGCATTCTCACCATCAACGCCCTCACCGCAGCGGACACCGTGCTCATCCCCTTCCAGGCCGAGACGATGTCCGACCGCGGGGTTGGCCAGCTCCTCGAAACGATCGAAGACGTCCGGCACTACACCAACAAGGACCTCACAGTGCTCGGCGGCATCGCCACGATGTACGACTCACGAACCAACCTCGGCAAGCGGGTCCTCGCCGAAGTTCGGGAGGTTCACGGCATCAACGTCATCAAACCGCCCGTGCCCCGATCGGTGCGTGTCGCCGAAGCTCCAGGAGCGGGTGTGTCCGTACTGAGATACGCCCGCCGCTCCCGATCCGCTCAGGCATATCTCGAACTCGCTGAAACGATCGAAGGCATGCTGTGACCGATCGCACGGATCCCAGAGGGAGACGCGCGCTCTTCGAGTCATCCCCGATTGAGATCGAAGACACCCTCAAGGACAACCCGCTCGTCCAACGGCAGGGCACCGATGGGCACGAAGCCGTGTGCTCGGCGGGCCGCCATGAACCCGGGACAGCGGTCGTGATCTGCTCGTCATGCAAGGTGCATGCGCGTATCTCCGTCGTTGAGACAGCCGTGCGCATCCTCGCCCTCTCGCTCTGGGTGCCCGGGCTGTTCTACAGCCGATGGATGCAGTGCCCCCGTCCTGCCAGACCCGCACCTGGTGCAAGGTGGAGTGGCTGAGACGCCGCTGACGGGACGCCAGCCCCCGTCAGCTCTGCACTGAGGCAGTGAACCTCTGCCGGTTCACGACGACCCGAGTGTGGAAACCGCTAGCTATGACCGTCTCACCCTCGGTGACCTCGAGGACGAAGGTGATCTTCTTCCCCTCGACGGAGGCGACCGTCGCTTTCGCCACCACGATGCCGCCGACGCCAGTCGCTACAAGGTGATCGAGGTTCACGTTGCTGCCGACGGTCGTTGTGCCGTCCGCCAGGGATCCGGCCACCGCAGCAACCGCGGCCTCCTCGCATACGGCAACGACCCGAGGGGTCCCGAGGACGCGAACGTCCCCGGAGCCGAGAGCGACGGCTGTGTCACTCTCGGCCACGGTCAGCGTGATCGATGCAGATCTGCCTTCAGTGATCATCTCGACGAGAGTAGGCACTGTCCACGCCTGACGTTCGCTCAGGAGAGCCCGTCTGCGATTCGCTGAGCGTTGGTCAGGAGCATCTCGACGAGTGTCTCCGCTCCCGAGTCTGGTCCACCGAGCGAGCCCGTGTACAGCAGGATGACCTTGACGTCATGGCCTACCTCGCTTGCGATCGCGTCGGCGAGGACGGCGGGCTCGGTCGTCTCCGTGAAGATTGCACGAACTCCGGTGTCGTTGATGATGGCGACGAGCTCTGCGAGATCTGCCGAACTGGGAGCTCCGCGAGTGGAGCCACCCGGAATCACGGTTCCTACGACGTCCAACCCGTAGCGATCAGCGAAGTAACCGAGCGAGTCATGGTTCGTGACGAGCAGGCGGTTCCCGACAGGGAGAGCCGAGAGAATCTCGACGATCTCCTGATCTACCTTCTCCATCTGCGCCGCGTACTCCTCCGCTCTCGTCTGCCAGTCCACCGACGAGTCGAGCAGTGCCAGCTCGGCACTGATCGCTAGTGCTACCTGAGCACCCCTTGCGGGATCAAGCCAGACGTGAGGATCACAGAGTCCGTGATCTTCATGTGCATCTCCGTGCTCGCCTTCATGCTCATCAGGACCATCCGCGACGTCGCATGGCTGACGATCCGAGAATCCCACCGGATCCACAAATGGGGCGAGCTCAACGATGTTCGCTCCGTCAACCAATGCTGTGGCGAGCACATCAAGCATCCCGACCTCGAGCCCGAGACCGTTGTAGATCACCAGATCGGCCTTGTGGAGTGCACCGACCTGTGCCGAGGAGAGTCGGTAATCGTGAGGATCTGTGGCGATCGGCATGAGTACCTCGACCGATCCGTCCTCACCGACGATGTTACGAGCAATATCACCGAGAATCGTCGTGGTCGCCACGATTGTCAGCCCTCCGGCACCCGCGTCAGTCTCGGGATCGACGCTCGATTCGGAGGAGCACGCCGAGAGAACCAGTACAAGTCCAGCCACCGTCGCGGCGACCCCAAATTTCAATTTTGCAGTCATCACCGCTCAACGTCTAGATTGATAATCATTATCATTGCCCACGATAGCACGCCCGGGGACATTTCGTCTCCAATCGTCGGTCGCTCGCGCTCAGCGTTGGTCGCGGTAGCGTTGCCGGATGCGAACACACACTCCGCCCCGTTGCACGCGAACGACCGCGATGCGCTCCCCCGCGCCGTGATGCACCCGGTCGACAGAGCTGCTCGAGCTGTACTCGCTCGGGGCCCTCAGCGGTTCAAGTTCTTTACAAGCGGGTGGGGCGACGAGTCGCTGTTATCACCCGACACTGTGGGAGCAGCCCCGCTTCAAGGGCTCCCGATCGTCTGGCTCTCCGAGCACGTCGAACCGCACGGCCTCAGAGTCGCTCACGGGATGTTCACCAGTCCGTCGGGCGACCTGCCGCCCCGCTCCCGCTTCGGGTCTGTCATCTCCGTGTCACCTCCAGAGCAGACCCGTCGTGTCGTTGTCTTGATGCCCGCGTGGAATGAGCACGACCCGAGAGTCCGCGTCGCGATGTCGGGTCACCTCGCCCGCAAGGGGATCAGGTCCATCATTCTCGAGAACCCCTATTACGGGAGCCGCAACCCGGAGCCCAACCAGAGCCAGCCCATCAGAACCGTCTCCGATTTCATGGTCATGGGGGCCGCTGCCGTCAATGAGGCACGCGGGATTCTCTGCTGGCTTCGCGACGATGGTTGGGACATCGGGGTCTCCGGCTACTCGATGGGTGGCAACACTGCAGCGCTCGTCGCCGCAACCATGCCCTTCCCTGTCGCAGCTGCACCACTCGCCGCCTCCCACTCACCCGGGCCTGTCTTTCTCGACGGCATTCTGCGGGAAGGAATCGCGTGGGACGCGCTCGGCGGCCGATCCCGCGAGGGGGATCTCCGATCGACACTCGGAGCAATCTCCGTCCTCAAGGTCGAGCCCGCACCCCATACGAAGTACGCCATCGTGGTGAAGGCCTCCCGTGACGGCTACGTCCCGCCCGGCGCGGTGCAAGCGCTTGTCGACCACTGGCAGGGCAGCGAGCTGCGTGTCGTGCGAGGCGGGCACGCCACGGCCATCTGGTACCGCAAGGACGAACTCACCGACGCAATTGTCGAATCGTTCGACCGCCTGGCTCTGAGCTGATGACGTGACAGCACCCCGCGCCAGCCGCGCGACCCCCTCCTAGCCTCTGTCATCGATGACCATCGACGCTCGCGAACAGACCCGCTCTCGCCTGATCGGCACGATGTTCACGAGCAACGCACTGAGCTCGACCGCTTTCATAGGGACAGTCACGGTGTCGTCGCTCGTTGCGGAGCAGATCACGGGCTCAGCAAGCCTCTCCGGCTTGCCCAACACGATGGGAACCGTCGCCGCAGCGGCAGGGGCAGCGATTCTGTCGGCTCTCAGCTTCAAATTCGGAAGACGCCGCACCTTTGCCGCGGGTCTCGCCCTGGCTGGCGCCGGTTCGCTCCTCGCCGCGCTCTCAGTCGCCCTCAACAGCTTCCCGCTTCTCCTGGTATCCATGATGGTGCTCGGCTTCGGCTGGAGCGTCTCTCACCTGGCCCGGTTCGCCGCTGGAGATCTGCGCCCGCCGGAACGTCGGGCGTCAGCGATCAGCCTCATCGTGTGGGCATCCACGATTGGTGCCATCGTGGGTCCGTCGCTCATCGGGCCCACAAGCAACATGGCGTTGACAGCGGGCTTGGATCCGCTCATCGGACCGATCACCGTAGGGGTAGCCGGGTTCTCCCTCGCTGCCTTCATCACCTTCGTCGGCCTCCGACCGGAGCCGCTCACGCTGACGATCGCGCCTGAGGGCGAGCAGCACTGCGAAGCCTCGCCCCTCAGCGAGATACTCACGATGCCGCCGGTTCGCCTCGCCATCGTCGCGGTCATGACGAGTCAGTTCGTCATGATCCTGATCATGACGATGACCCCGCTTCACATCCGGGGGAACGGTGGCAGTCTGGGAACTGTCGGTGTCGTGATGATGGCGCACGCCACCGGCATGTTCGCCATCGCCCCGATCACGGGGAGACTCGTCGATAGGCACGGACCGCGCCCTCTCATCGTCGCCTCGGTTGCTGTTCTGACGATCTCTGGGCTCATCACCGCGGCAGCACCCCGAGGGAACATCGCCATACTGGTAATCGGGCTCTTCCTCCTCGGCGTGGGATGGAACTTCGGATTCGTCGCCGCGAGCACCGCGCTCCAGATCGGACTGCCCACTGCGAACCGCTTGAAGATCCAGGGTGCCGCAGACGCAATCATGTGGACCAGCGGGGGGACCGCAGCGGCGGTCTCGGGCATCATCCTGGGTACATCATCGTTCACCGTCGTGGCCATCGTCGGCGCGGTGTGCGCTCTCGCGCCGATCCCGTTCATCATCGGAACCAGGCCGCGCGCCGAGACGAGGGCCTCGGGCTGACCGAGGTCAGGGAGAGGATCGGGTGACCTTGTCGTCGCTACTCTCTGCCCCATGACGACGCTTCTCACCATCCGCCCTCCCGAAGGAGACTCCTACCAGGTCGCGATCGACGGAACCCGGTTCGTCGCGCCGGACGATCGGGTTACTGCGGAGATCGCAACCGGCCACCTCTGGGCGCTCCCCGGCCTCGCCGACGCGCATGCCCACCTCTCAATGACCTCCCTCGAAGACATCAAAGGGCTCTCCGAAGACAAGATGCGCGCGAATATCCCCGTCACCGCATGGGCCCACATCGAACGAGGCGTCCTCCTCATTCTCGACAAGGGCGGCAGCACCGACGCGACCCTGATTACGCTCGACCACGACGCAGATCTCAGACCGTACGCTGAGGTCGCAGGCGCCATGATCCATCCAGCGGGTGGATACATGGTCAATTTCGGGGTGGAAGTCGAGCCGGATGCCCTCGTTCACCACATCCGCACGACGGCGACGACCCGCGGCGGCTGGATAAAGATCGTTGGAGACTGGCCACGCAGAGGAGAAGGCCCGATCAACAACTACCCCCTCGACATCCTCACCGAAGCTGTTGCGGTAGCCCACAGCGCTGGGGCACGGGTCGCAATGCACTCCATGGCTCATTCCGCGTCCGATGCCGTCGCTGCGGGCGTCGACTCGATCGAGCACGGACCGTTCCTCACCGAGGAGGATCTGCGGCTCCTCGCGGGGAGGGGCGGAGCGTGGGTGCCGACGATCGGCAACATGCAGCACTGGATCAACGTCTTGGGAGCTGACTCCTCCGGTGGAAAGATGTTCAAGTCCGGACTCGACCGCACGGGCGAGAACCTCCCCCTCGCTGAGGAGCTCGGCCTCACCGTGCTTGCAGGTAGCGATCTCGCGATCCCCCACGGCGAGATAGCAACCGAGGCTCGACTGCTGCGCGACTACGGCCTGACGAACAGAGCCGCAACGATCGCGGCGTCAAGCGCCGCGTACGACTACGTCGGCAGGCCAGACTCGGTCGCGCCGGGGAACACCGCTGACGTGGTGTTCTTCCCGGAGAACCCCTACAACGACGTCACGGTGCTCGACAATCCTGAACTCATTATTCGCCGTGGTACAACCGTCCACGCCGCGTCCTGAGCCCGCTCGTACAAGATCTCCAAGATTGGGGCTAGGCAGAATGGCCACGTTGCTGTACGATGCCTCAGGTTTCGTTGGTAGGTCGAGTCAGTCGGCCTGCCGAGACACCTTGTGCCGCTCGGGAACCCTTCAAGTGTTCTGAGCGTCTTCTAGGTATCCGAAGCCAAGAGAAAACCCCGCCTTTGGATGCATTTGTGGTAGAACCATGCCGGTGCGTCAAAGACCAGCACTATGTGAAGGAATTCACAACATGACAGCACGATCATCACTACTCACACCAACCGAAGTCGGCGACAGCCTCACCACGTATCTAGGTGACATTGCCAACCATGAGCTCCTCACCGCAGATGACGAGGTCGATCTCGCGCAGGCCATCGAGACCGGGCGCGACGCCGCGGAGAAGCTTGAAGCAGGCGGAGTGAACGGCGCCGAAAAGGTGAAGCTCCAGAGAGCCGTTCGTCGCGGCAAGGAATCCAAGGACCGTTTCGCTCAAGCCAACCTCCGGCTCGTCGTCTCCCAGGCGAAGCGCTACCGCAGCCAGTACGGCATCGAGTTCGTCGACCTGATCCAGGAGGGGAACCTCGGCCTGATCCGTGCCGTTGAGAAGTTCGACTGGCGTAAGGGCTTCAAATTCTCCACGTACGCCACATGGTGGATCCGCCAGGCGATGCAACGTGCTGTCGCGGAGAAGTCCCGCACCGTGCGGCTCCCGAACTCGCTCCACGACACACTCCTCACCCTCAACGGTACGCGGAACCGACTTCTCTCTGAGTTCGGTCGCGAGCCGTCATCGAAGGAACTCTCCGAAGAGTCCGGCCTGAAGCTCGACCAGGTACTCGAAGCGCAGCTCGTTGCAGACTCCGTCTCGCTCGAAGCACCTGTTGGCGAAGATGGCGCCGTTCTCGGCGACTTCGTTGCGCACGACGACGAGGATGATCCTGTCGCCGAATCTGAGCGGACGTCGACGATCGATGCACTCCGCGAGGCGATCGAGCGGCTCCCGCAGCGTGAGGCCTACATCCTGTCCAAGCGTGTTGGATTCGACGATGGTCTACCTCGCACCCATGAGGAGATCGGGAAGTACCTCGAGCTCGGACCGACTCGGGTCCGCTCACTCGAGAAGCAGGCTCTCTCCCGTCTACGCCACCCGGCGTTCGGTCTGCGCCAGGAAGCCGACTTCTAGAAGACATCGTCGTGATGTGACCGGAGCCGCCCTTCGGGGCGGCTCTCGTCGTTCCAGGCTCCCCGCCGCCCTGCCTGCCAGCCTCGTGCCAGAATGCGGCGACGGAGAGGAACTGCCGATGCAATCAATCAATCCTGCCACCGACGAGATCATCGCAACCTATGACGAGACACCGCCTCACGCCGTCCAGGAGCAGATCGCGACGGCAGACCTTCTTCAGCGGGCATGGGCGCAGACCACGGTCGCCGAACGCAGGCTTCCGATGCGTCGTCTCGCCGAGATCTTGGAGGGCCGCAGGGAGGAGCTCGCGGTCCTCATGGCGACCGAGATGGGTAAACCGGTTGCCGAGGGGCGAGCCGAAGTCGACAAATGCGCATGGGTATCTCGCTACTACGCCGATGAGGCACAACAGATCCTCGCCGATGAGCACATCGAGGCTGGCCGGAGAGCAAGTTACGTCGCGTATCGGCCCCTCGGCGTGGTTCTCGCGATCATGCCGTGGAACTTCCCGCTGTGGCAAGTCTTTCGGTTCCTGGCACCCGCGCTCATGGCGGGCAACGCAGGCCTTCTCAAGCACTCGTCGAACGTCACGGGATGCGCACTCGCGATCGACGAGATGGTTGTAGAAGCGGGCTTCCCCGACGGCCTCTTCCGTTCGCTGATCCTGCCTTCGGATCGGGTGGATGAAGTGCTTGCGCATCCAGCGGTCCGCGCCGCGACGCTGACCGGATCCGACGCCGCCGGACGATCCGTCGCAGCTAAGTCCGGTGCCCTGTTGAAGAAGACCGTGCTCGAACTCGGTGGCTCCGACCCGTACCTCATCCTCGCAGACGCGGATCTCGACCTCGCCGCAGAGGCGTGCAGCACGGCGCGACTCGTCAACGGCGGGCAGTCATGTATTGCCGCAAAGAGGTTCATCGTCCACGAGGACGTCCTCGACGCCTTCACAGAGAAGCTCATCGCCGCGATGGCTTCGCGCACCATGGGCAACCCCCTCGACGAATCCGTGACGATCGGCCCCCAGGCAAGAAAGGATCTGCGCGACGAACTCCACAGCCAGGTTCTGCGCTCGGTCGAGGCGGGTGCACACCTCGCTCTCGGTGGGAGGATCCCGCACGGTCCGGGGGCGTTCTACCCGCCAACGGTTCTTACCGGGGTGACGCCGCAGATGCCTGTGTTTCGAGAGGAGACCTTCGGCCCCGTCGCTGCGATCACCTCGGTCGCGTCCGAGGGAGAGGCGGTCAGACTCGCCAACGACTCATCCTTCGGGCTGGGTGCTGCCGTCTTCACGCGAGACACCGAGCGCGGCGAGCAGATTGCTCGGGACCAGCTCGAAGCGGGCGCCTGCTTCGTGAACGCTTCCGTCGCTTCAGACCCCCGACTGCCCTTCGGCGGGATCAAGGGCTCCGGGTACGGTAGGGAGTTGTCACACATCGGGATGCGCGAGTTCCTCAATGTCAAGACCGTGGTGGTTGCCTAACGTTCGCCGAGCGACGCGACGGATGCAACTCCGCGCTCCCCCTGTACAATATTGAGCGTTCACTCAAGAATTGAGGTCTGTGATGTCGCCATCCAAGAAGGCGAGACGTGTAGCGATCATTGACGGCCTCCGCACGCCGTTCGCCAAGTCCGGCTCCGCGTTCAAGAATCTGTCCACCCTCGACCTTGCAAGCGGTGTCGTAGCGGAGCTCGTCGCCCGCTCTGGCATTGATGCCTCCACAGTCGACCGCGTTGTCTACGGCGCCGTGATCGCAGACGTGAGTGCTCCGAACATCGCGCGAGAGATCGTGCTTGCAGGTCCCCTCCCTGACTCGGTCGACGCCTACTCCGTGTCAAGGGCGTGCGCCACCTCAACGCAGTCCTTCGTTGAGGGAGCTCAGTCAATCCTCCTCGGTGAGACCGACATCGTCATTGTTGGAGGCGCTGACTCGCTCTCGAGACCGCCGATCACTTACTCGGATCGCTTCATCGATATCCTCATGGAGGCGAGCGCTGCCAGGGATCTGTCATCGAGAGTCAAGGCGTTCTCAAAGACCAGGCCAAGGGACCTCGCCCCGAAGCCCCCTGCGATCGCAGAACGGTCGACGGGCAAGACGATGGGCCACTGCGCAGAGGAGATGGCCAGGGAGAACGGCATTTCACGCGAGGCGCAGGACGAGTTCACCGTTCGGTCACATGCCAGGACCCTCGACGCATGGGAGTCCGGGATCTTCGACAGTGAAGTAATGGCGTATCCGATCCCCCCGAAGTTCACGGAGACGATCGTAAGGGATACGATCCCGCGGTCGGATACCACGATGGAGAAGCTCGCCACACTCAAGCCTGTCTTCGATCGCAAGTACGGGTCGGTGACGGCAGCAAACTCGTCGCCGCTCACTGACGGCGCCTCAGCGCTTCTGCTCATGGATGCGTCCGTTGCAGAGGCACTCGGCTACGAGCCGAAGGCGTACCTCCGATCGTACGCGTTCGCTGCACTCGACCCGAACTGGCAGCTCCTGATGGGCCCGGCGTTCGCAACGCCACTCGCACTCGACAAGGCGGGTATGACTCTTGACGACATCGACCTGATCGACATGCACGAAGCATTCGCGGCGCAGGTCCTGTCAAACGTCCAGGCTTTCGCGTCTGACAAATTCGCCCAACAGCGCCTTGGCAGGAAGAAGGCGATCGGCGAGATCGACGACGCGAAGTTCAACGTCTACGGTGGTTCGATCTCGATCGGCCATCCGTTCGGCGCGACCGGCACGCGACAGATCGCGACAATGGCGAACGAGCTTGACCGACGCGGCGGCGGGACGGCACTGATTACGCAATGTGCGGCGGGCGGCCTCGGCGCTGCCGTCGTGCTCGAGAGGTGAACCGATGACTTACACAAACTTCCGCTTCGAACTCAGCGACGAGGGTGTCGCCACGGTCCTCATCGATCGTGTCGATGCGTCGATGAACACACTCGGCATCGACCTCATCGCTGAACTTGCGGAGGTTGTCGAGCGCCTTGAGCAGGACGATGTCAAGGCCGTTGTGATCGGCTCGGCGAAGCGAGACTTTCTCGCGGGCGCAGACATCCGCATGTTCTCGGGAGCGGTGACCGCAGATACAGCGATCAAAGGGCTCCAGGCAATCCATGCCATCTTCGATCGCATTGAGGCGCTCCACCTGGATGCCGGTAAGCCTGTCGTGGCCGCCATCCACGGAGTCTGCCTCGGTGGTGGTCTCGAACTCGCCCTCACGGCATCGTCGCGTATCTGCTCAGCGAGCCCGAGGACTCAGCTCGGTCAGCCCGAAGTGCAGCTCGGACTCATCCCCGCAGCCGGCGGCACGCAACGGCTCCCTGCGCTCATCGGTCTTGCGGCTGGACTCGAGATGATCGTCGGCGGAAAGCCGGTACGTTCCTACAAAGCAAAGAAGCTCGGCCTCGTCGACGAGGTCACCCCACCTGAGGTACTCCTCGAAGTTGCCCAGAAGCGCGCGCTTGCAGCAATCGGAGCGGAAGCTCCTGAACGCGGGATCGCCTCGAAACTATCTTCCGACAACCTCCAGAGACTCGCCCTCGAGAAGAACCCTGCGGGTCGTCGCCTGCTCTTCAAGAAGGCCTACGACGTGATGATGAAGCAGTCTGGCGGCCACTACCCGGCGCCCAAGCGGGCCATCGAAGCGATCCGGATCGGAGCGGAGAAGGGTCGTGCCGCTGGTGTTGCGGCAGAGATCCGCTTCTTTGCAGAGCTCGTGCTCACACCTGAGACAGCAGCGCTCCAGTCGATCTTCTTCGCTACCCAGGAGCTCAAGAGTGACAAGGGCATCGATTCAGATGCGGAGCCCCGAGAGATCTCGAACGTGGCGGTGCTCGGTGGTGGCTTGATGGGCGGGGGCATCGCAGCGGTCTCGACGCTCAAGGCAGGCAAGACCGTGCGCATCAAGGAGATCGACGACGCCGGTGTCGCCCGCGGCCTCGCCTACGTCAACAAAGTGGTCACCCGTCAGGCGAAACGTCGACGCATGTCCTCGTTCGAGGTTGACCAGATCCTGAACCGGGTCACAGGCTCATCGACCTGGGCTGGCTTCGCGCAGACCGACATCATCATCGAAGCCGTATTCGAGGATCTCGACCTCAAGCACAGCATCATCAAGGAGGTCGAGAAGGTCGTCGGTGAGAATACGATCTTCGCCTCGAACACGTCAACGCTGCCGATCACCGCGATCGCCGAAGCGAGTGGGCGGCCCGAGCTCGTTGTCGGGATGCACTACTTCTCACCCGTCGAGAAGATGCCCCTCCTCGAAGTGATCACAACAGACGCGACGGCAGATTGGGTGACGGCCACGGCGGTGAAGCTCGGCAAGGAGCAGGGCAAGACGGTGATAGTCGTCAACGACGGCACCGGGTTCTACACCTCCCGCCTGCTCGGCCCGTACCTCAACGAGGCTGCATATCTACTCGAGGAGGGCGCCTCCGTGGAGGCGATCGACGAGGCCGTGGCCGACTGGGGCTTCCCCATCGGGCCCCTGCTCCTCACCGACGAGGTCGGCATCGACGTCGGCGCACACGTTGCGACCATCCTGCACGCGGCCTTCGGCGATCGGATGAGGGGGCCCGACATGATGGCCGGACTCATCAAGGACGGTCGCAAGGGCCGCAAGAACGGCCGGGGCTTCTACCTGTACACGGACGGCAAACGAGGTGACGTCGACGAGACGGTCTACGACGCGCTCGGCCTCGGGCCCCGCGTACGGGTCTCCGAAGAGGAGATCCAGGAACGCATGTCGCTTGTGTTCATCAACGAGGCGACGCTCTGCCTCCAGGAGGGCATCCTGCGCTCGGCGCGCGACGGCGACATCGGAGCCGTCTTCGGCCTCGGTTACCCACCATTCCGCGGAGGTCCGTTCTTCACCGTCGACCAGATGGGAGCGGACGTCGTCGTAGCCAAGCTCGAAGCACTCGAAGCCCGCTTCGGAGAACGCTTCGCACCAGCCCAGATCCTCAAGGATCACGCCGAGACGGGCAAGAGCTTCCGGAAGTAGGTTCCCTGACCACCGTGCATCCTCCTTCGTGGAGCCAGCAGCGACTGTGGTGGGTTACATCGAGGGGACACGAACGACGATACGCGGCACCGTAGCTCTCCCCATCACAGCATGACATGAGGGAGAGACGGCTGAGCGCAGCGACGTCGGGGGGGTCTTTGGGGTCACGTGAAGTGCGAAGCATCGGACCTCCGCTCGCGAGGATTGGCTGATCCGCTGGTGGGAGACGCCGAGCAGCGCTCCGCTGTCGTGGGTCGGCAGTCCTTCCTCCCGCAGAATCTTGGCTGCCTCACGCCGTGCCTCTGTCGCCGCCGCGCTTCCTTCGTGCGCGACGGCGAGCGAAGCTACGAGGCCAAAGAGGCCTGGACTTCGATCTCGATGACGATCTTCTTCGAGACCAGAACACCACCCGAATCCAGTGCGACGTTCCAATTGAGTCCCCACTCCTCGCGCATCACCGCAGTCGACGCAGAGAACATCGCCTTCGAGTTGCCCCATGGATCGTCGGTGATCCCATGGAACTCGAAGTCAAGGATGATCGGCTTCGTGACGTCCTTGATCGTGAGATCACCCGTCAGCTTCCATGAGCCGCCACTCGGCTGCACAGCAGTTGACACGAAACGTATCTCCGGATAGACCTCCACATCGAAGAAGTCCTCAGACTTGATGTGAACGTCGCGGTCCTCTGATCCAGTCGAGATGGAAGCGGCCTCGATTACGATCTCGACCTGTGATTCTTCCGGGTTCTCGGCGACATCGATGTATCCAGTGACCGCGCCGAATACGCCACGAACCTTGGTGACCATTAGGTGACGCGCTACGAATTCGGCCGACGTGTGCTCTGAGTCGATCTCCCACCGCCCTACTCGAGGGAGAATCCTCGAATCGCTGGTTCGAGTGAGTGTGTGTGTTGGAATGGTCATCGCATCTCCTTGATTGCGCTGGACAATCATTGCTTTATGCAATGCTTGCATCACACAACTATACCCAACTGGTTGCGTTACGCAACTACGTTCTCTAGGATTGCCCTGTGAGAGTCAAACTCAAGAAGACGCCAGCCTCCGAAACATGGCAAGCCATGATGACTGCTTTCACGCGCGTCAACAGGATGCTTGCCATAGAGATGGACGACGAGACCGAGATCTCTCTCGACTGGTACTCCATCCTGCTGAGGCTTTCGCAGGCGGAACTCGGCGTCATGCGCCTCTCCGAAGTCGCCGATCAGGTAGGCCTGAGCAGGAGCGCGACGACGCGTCTCGTCGACAGACTCGAACGCGACGGATTGGTCGAGCGGCGGGCGTGTGAAACGGACCGTCGCGGCACCTACGTCGGACTCACGCCGAAAGGCGAGGAGACGTTTCGCGGGGCCGGCAGGATCCATCTCAAGGGCATCGACGAGCACGTTGGCACACACCTCACACCTGCTGAGTTGAGTCAGCTCAAGGCTCTCTTGATCACGCTGGCTGATGGAGTGGAGGGGGAGCCCTGTCGATGATCTCAGGTGAGACGACCGACTGACTCACGCTCCGCCTCAGGTGTCGATCGCGCTCATCACGACGACACTCCTCGCCGAAATCCTGACCGGTTTTCTCAACACCGTGCGCCACCATCGAACAGCGGGATGCTTCGCGACAACCCGATACGACACCGATTCACGCAACGCTGAACCCAAGCCAGGCTATCACCTGTTACCTAACTCATGTATGCACGCGCACATATCGTGCTCCAGACGGAGGTGGTGGAGACGCCGCTTTACACGGCTGGCGTGTTGAGTTGGTCCTCCATGACGGAGAGCAGCAGATCGAGCGCCTGGTTGATCTTCGGCGAGGTCACCTTGTAGTACACGCGCTGCCCATCACGGCGGCTCGTGACGAGGCCCTTGCTCTTGAGAATCGCGAGGTGCTGAGATGCGTTCGCCTGAGCGATGTTCGTTGCCTCGCACAGCTCCTTGACCGATCGTTCACCATCGCGGAGCGCGCCGATCAGGATGAGCCGCTTCGGGTCGGCAAGGCCTTTGCAGACGCTCGCATGGAGATCATGTAGCTGGTCTCGAATGTCAGACATGAGCCCCACTATGGCACGGCTCGGCGCTGTGGCAAAGACGACGATCCGAAACCGTTTGCAACTGCTCTTCGCGAAATGCATAATGATCTCAAGATATGCGCAGATGCGAATGTCTTAGGGGGCGGCCACGGTGGATCGTCTGAGGCAGCCCTCCTACCCAACGAGGAGGTTGCATGAACGACATCACAACCGACCAACTACTCGACTGCTCCGGGCTGCTCTGCCCGATGCCGGTTGTCAAGACCTCACAAGCGATCAAGACGATCGAGGTCGGCCAGGTGCTGGAGATGGTCGCGACCGATCCGGGCGCGCCACTAGATATGGAAGCGTGGGCCCGCCAGACAGGGCACCCGCTCCTGAAACAGACCGCGGGGGACGGCGAGTACCGCTTCTGGTTCCGCCGGACGAAGTAAGAAAGGAGATCGCATGACTGACGTAGGCGAACGCACATTCACCGCCCCGACGGCAGACACGCCCATGGAACAGACAAGTGGATCCGATCGTAAGAGGATGGCGCTGGTCGCATCCAAAGGTGGACTCGATGAGGTATTCCCCGTCCTCATCATGGCCACAACAGCTGCAGCCCTCGACTGGGAAGTCGGGATCTTCTGCACCTTCTACGGGCTCGACATGATCAACGAGAAGCGGATGCACAAACTCAAAGTGTCGCCGATCGGAAATCCCGCCGCTCCTCCGCCCCTCAAGGGCAGGGAGATAGGGATGCCGACCTTCCTCGGCATCATACCGGGCATGACGAAGATGGCAACCTGGATGATGAAGGGATGGATGTCCGACTCGAAGATGCCTGACTTCGAGGAGATGATGGCGATCTGCATCGACGGTGGGGTCAAGTTCTATGCATGTGCGACGACGATGGGCGTCATGAACGTGAAACAGGAAGACATCATGAAAGGGGCGACGTGCCTCGGAGCTGCCGCGTTCCTTGACTTCGCTGCCGACGCAGATCTGGCGCTCTTCATCTAGCCACGGAACAGCAATCGAGTCGATGAGAAGGAGGGCACCAAGTGGTGGAGGACCCGACGATCCTGTACGTACAGACGCACGGAACCGACGAGATGCCCAAGGCGGCGACGCCATTCTATCTCGCAACGGCCGCGGCGGCCATGGACATGGAAGTCTCGATCTACTTCACGATGCTCGGGCCGTCGTTGCTCCGCAAGGACAGCGGAGAGCTCACCGTCAAAGATGGCGGCGCAGCACTCTCGACGTTCATAGACCAAGCCCAGGGAATCGGAGTCAGGTTCCTCGTATGCCAACCGTCGCTGGACCTCAACGACCTCAAGATGGAGGACCTCATCGATGGTGTCGAGATGATTGGCGGCGCTGCGTTCAACGAGATGGCAGCCGAAGCAGACGCGGTGATCAGTTTCTGATGTCGACTATGGCCCCTCCGATGCCGTTCACCGCTGACCGTGGAGCGACGCTCGCGCCGAACAGCTACGTCGATGTTCCGTACGAGGAGAAACTGCGCCTCTGGGAGGAAGTGAAGTCGGACGACCGATTCCCCGACTACCTGTACGGATGCTACGACTGCGGGATCTGCGTCGCGGCCTGCCCTTCAGCAAAGTACTACGACTTCTCGCCGAGGAAGATCGCCCAGGCAGCTGCTCGCGAAGATGTGGAACTCATCTACGAGCAGATGAATGACGATGTGTGGAACTGTTCGCAGTGCTTCTCCTGCAACCGATGCCCGAGGCAGAACTCGCCCGGTGGTCTGATCACGTTGTTGAGGGAGGTGTCGGTCAAGAACGGTCTCGCGAGCGCTAAGGATGCCCTCGAGGGGTACGGGCGCGTCGTGTACAAGATCATGACGACGGGTACCCAGATCTCGCCTGACATGCTCCAGCCGGACGCGTTCCCTGACTGGGGGCCGGATGTCGAAAAGACGTCAGACAATCTCGATCTGTGGAGGCGAGCACTCCCGCCAGAGACGCTGCACACGACCGAGACGAGCTGGGTGGTTTCGGACGAAACGCTCATCGAGCTGTACCTCATCTGGTTGCACTCAGACGTGATGGACATAATCAAAGAAGCTGACGAGGGTCTGCACATGATCATCCTCGATGTGATGGAGGAGACCCTCGAAGACGCCGGGTACGAGGTCTAGGAGCCCAACGATGTCCACAGAGCCAACTTTCATCCCACTCGACGCGATTCGAAGGGCCCCTGTGCCCGATCCGGCGAACGCCCCTACCGAGGATATCCGGGAGCTCCTCTTCGATTTGGAGGACGCGGGGGAACTGATCGTTCAGCGGGTGCCGGAACCCTACGTCGAAGTTATGACCAAGTACGGGCGCATGAAGAAGATCCCTCTCGACAAGACGTGGCACCACAAGTCGTGCGGCCAGTGCGGCCACATCCCCGGCTACTCGACGTCAATTTTCTGGTTGAACCGCCAGTTTGGGATGAGCTATGACGACCCGACAGACCAGACGTCGTGCACGGCGTGGAACTACTACGCGTCAGCAACATCGAACGCCGTTGCACAAGCGGCCGTAGCGTCGCGGAACTTCGCCGCAGCATACGCGACCGGCTTCTACCCGATGATTCACTGCGGCACCTCCTACGGCCATTACAAGGAGACCCGAGCCGAACTCGTCCACCATCCGGAGTTGCGGCGCAAGGTCCGCGACATCATGGCGAAGCTGAACAAGCCGCTCATCGTTCCCGAAGAGATCGTCCACTACTCCGAGTGGATCCATGTCATGAGAGACAAGATCGCCGAGAGGCAGGTACGCGATTTCTCAAGCATCACCGCCTCGATTCACCCTGCGTGCCATTACTACAAACTCGTCACAGAGGATGCAATCTACGATCCGGACATCTACGGCGGCCAGCGCACAGCAACCGTGACGGGGCTCGTTGAAGCCGTCGGATCAACGGTCGGTGACTACTCGACGTTCTTCGACTGCTGCGGCTTCGGGTTCAGGCACATCCTCGTTCAGCGCGACTTCAGCCGATCGTTCGCCACCCAGCGCAAGATCGAGATCATGAAGGAAGAAGCGAACCCCGATGTTGTGATCACCCACGACACCGGCTGCGTCACGACCCTGGACAAGAGCCAGTTCGCGGCGAAGGCCCATCAACGCAACGTCGGAGTGCCGGTGCTCTCGGACGCACAATTCGCCGCGCTCGCAATGGGAGCCCATCCGTACCGGGTTGTGCAATTGCACTGGCATGCGACCGACTACACCGCACTCCTCGAGAAGATGGGCATCGACTGGGAGCAGTCCTGGGCAGAGTTCGAATCGGACCTGAAGCGCATTGAGAGTGGCGAGATCGAGTACCTGAGTTGGGAGGACGCGGATGCGTAGTGATCGTGTGGTTGTCGTGGGCGCCGGACCTGCCGGGCTCGAGGCAGCGAGGCTCGCTGCTGAGCTCGGAAGCCCGGTGACGTTGGTCGAGAAGAACGAAGTCGCCGGCGGCATGCCTATCCACGCGCATTATGCAACGTTGACACACCATTTTCGTTCCGCAGAGGGAGCGATGCGCGAGATGATCGACGCGGTTACCTCGAACGAGCTCGTTGAGATCCGCACCGGCACAGAGATCACATCCGTCAGCGGTTCCGTTGGTGAGTTCACGATCACCGTGGCGTCGAATGGAACGACAGAGGTTGTCGAAGCAGGCGCGATCATCCTGGCTACCGGCTTCCAGCACTTTGATCCATCTCGCGAGACGCAGCAGTACCAGTACTACGAGTTCCCCGACGTCATCACGATCGTCGACGCGGAGAAGATGCTCAAAGAGGAGAACTTCGTCACTCCCACAACAGGCAAGCCCCCCGAGCGAGTTGCGTTCATCCAGTGCGTCGGATCAAGGGATCGCCAGATCGGCAACGAGTACTGCTCCAAGGTCTGCTGCGGGATCTCTTCGAAGCAGGCGATCGAGATCCGCAAGATGGTGCCGAACGCGAGGGTGTTCATCTTCTACATCGACATGCGGATGTACGGCTACTGGGAGAACGAGATCTACTGGCCGGCCCAGGAGGAGTACAAGGTGAACTATGTCAAGGGCATCATCACCGAGATCCTCTCCAAGAACGGAAGGCTCGTCATCCGCGGGGAGGACACCACGATGGGCCGACCTATGGAGATCCCGATAGATATCGCCATTCTCTCGGTCGGTATGGAGCCGAGCGCAGGTACCCGCACAATGGCGAAGATCCTTGGCCTGACGTCAAACAAGTACGGCTTCATCGAGACAGACCGTGACATCCTCGACACGGTGACGACCACCGTGCCGGGTGTCTACGCTGCCGGGGCCGCAACAGGGCCTGCCGATCTCGACGACTCGATCGCGTCGGCTGGCGCCGCAGCAGCCAAGGCCGTCTCCTTGCTGAGAACCACGGCGGTGACGGTGTGACAGGTGATCCGGTCCTCGTCGGGCAGGTCATTGATACGCCGACCGCCCAGGAATTCACACGACTCGCTCTTGAGAAGGTCTCTGAGCATGACCTGGGAGACATCGCTGCGCTCCTCACAGACAAGTCCGCTTTCTTCGTCGCGATCTTCGGGCCGGACACGATCGACAACCTTGATGAGGGTGCCGCCATGGCGTCGCTGAAGTACGTCTTCTCGACGCGCAGGCGAGCAGAGGTGATCCTCACGACGCTGACAGTCGACGGCTACCGGCGCGCGGTCAGAGGCCTGCTCTACGCGGAGATGTCGCCCGGGGAGCGCCTCGAGGTGTTCTCCGAACTCATCGACGGTGTCGGGCGCGGCCTGGCGGAGGGGACGGGCCGCGACCTCGGTTCCGAGATCCTCCACTTCACGGACCCGGACCGCTACTGGCTCTGGACACGCTGGGTATGGAATCCCTCCACGGGGACCGGGGCCCTCCCGCTCGTCGTGATGGAGGAGATCGACCTCGATGGCGGCACCGTGGCCGAGACCTACCGCCGTGTCGGGCTCGCGTGCGCTTTCCTGAACGATGTCGGGGAGGCCGCCGGTTTCCGTACCAAGGGGTACGGCGTCTTCGGTACCGACGTCTTCCTGGCGTCCGTCTACGGGGTGTACATGTACACGACGCTGCGTATGCGAATGACTCAGGAGTTCAACAGGATCGTCCCTGAGCTGGCCGACCTCGTGCAACGGCTACTCGGCGTAAACCGCACGCCACCGATCGCGGAGGTTGCCTAGTGGGTACCGAGGTAAGTCCAAAGATCGATCCGTCGAGGGTCATGGAGCACGAGCACTACGAGCTCGAGGGTGTCGACATCTCCGGTCATTGGAACCGGATGTTTGAACAGCGAGTCATCTTTGACTACGACATTGAGCAGCTCGATCGTGTCACCGCGCTCGACGGTGGCGAGTCGATGGGCTGGTGCTATCAGTGCTCCCAGTGCACCGCCGTCTGCCCCGTTGATCACGTCGGCGACTACGGGCCGCGCAAGATCTATCGCAAGCTCCAGGTCGGCATGGACTTCTTCACGAGCGACGACCTGTGGCTGTGCACTACCTGCGCGAACTGTCTGCGCGTCTGCCCCAAAGAGGTCGACATGCTTCAGATCATTCCTGCCGCTCGCAAGGAGGCTGTGCTCGAGGGCGCCGTTCCTTCCGAGCTCCAGGAGGTGTTTGAGAAGACTGCCCGATACGGCAACCCGCTCGGGAAGAACCCGAAACGTCGTGTGGCGTGGACGAAAGGCCTCGACGTCGAAGTACCGATCATCGCTGATCTCGACCGCAAGGTGGACGTGCTGTGGTGGGTGAGCGACTACCCGTCCTACCACCCGCGTGGGATGGAGGCGTCGCGGAGCCTTGCCCGGGTGCTCACGCACCTGGGAGTCGACTTCGCGATCCTCGGAGCCGAGGAGCGTCACGACGGCGACTCGATGCTCCGCGCGGGAGAGGAAGGCCTCTTCGAGATGCTCGCCGACCAGAACATCGAAACACTCAACAAGTACGAATTCGATCTCTTACTGACCACCGACCCGCACGCGTACAACGCGTTCCTTCACGAATACCCGCAGAGGGGCGGCACCTACAAGGTGGAGCACTACTCCACATACCTCGCGGAGCGAATCGAGGAGCTCGGGCTCTCCCACGACGTCGGGGGCAGAGTCACCTTCCACGACCCGTGCTACCTCGGGCGCCAGAACGGCGTGTACGACGAGCCACGCGCGCTGATCGAGGCTCTCCCGGGCGTGGAACTGGTCGAGATGTGGCGCAACCGTCAGAACGGCTACTGCTGTGGGGGTGGAGGCGGCGGAATGTGGCTCGACGGGCTCGCGGCGGAGAACCAGTCGATGCGCCTATCAGAGAAACGCGTGCTTGAAGCCGTCGAGACAGGGGCAGACACGCTGTGTGTCGTCTGCCCGTACGAGGTGTCCCGCTTCGAGGATGCCGTCAAATCGACGAACAACGACGGTGCCCTTGTGGTGCGCGACATCTCAGAGCTGCTAGCGACAGCCCTGGGTCTGGCAACGAACTGACAAGCAAAGTAGGAGTGGGAATGAAGATCGCGGTGCTGATGCGGGCTGTGCCCGACCCGGTGGAGGAACTCGAGATCGGAGACGACGGTGTCGACCTCGACCGGGACTTCCTGGGATACGTGCTCAACGAGTTCGATGACCACGCGCTTGAGGAGGGCCTCCTTCTCCGGGAGGAGACCGGCGGGTCACTGACGGCGTACGCGATCGGTACGGCAGACGAGGTCACCCAGATGCTCCACACCGCGATTGCGAAAGGTGCAGACTCCGCGAAGCAGCTCGGGGAGGATCTCGACGTCATCGATGCCCACGCGCAAGCCGCGGCCTTCGTCGACGCGGTGCGTGACACCGGCTTCGATCTGATCCTCTCCGGAGTTCAGGCTTCGGACGAGCTCGACGGTCAGGTCGCCATGCTCGTCGCTGCAGCACTGGGGCTGCCCCACATCTCCGTCGTCGTGTCTGCGACGCCTCACGAGGCAGGCCTCAAGGTCACGAAGGAGTATTGGGCGGGCATCACGGCCGAGTACGAGATCGATCTGCCGGCTGTACTCGGAGTCCAGACAGCCCGCGAGGCACCGAGATACGTCGCTGTTGCCCGCATCAGGCAGGCACAGGAGTCCGGTGCTCTCGAGTCGCTCGATCTCGATCAGCCCGATCCCGCCGGACGCATCCGGGTCACCGCTATGCGGTTGTCCGAGACCGGTGACGGCGCCGAGATGATCGAGGGTGACGAAGAAGCGGCTGCCGAACGGGTCTACGAGATCCTGGCTTCGGCCGGCGTGGTGTAGGGAGACGACATGGCAGAGAACATTCTCGTATACGTGGAGCACCTCAATGGTGAAGTCACGGACGCCTCATTCGGACTGATTGCCCTTGCGAGGCAATTGGCCTCAGTGAACGGGGCGAGCGTTGAGGCCGCGATAATCGGTGGCGGCGCACATGGACTCGCTGCGAAACTCGCGGGAGCGGACACGATCCTCGTTGGCGACACCGACACGTTCGGTGACTTCAACCCCCAGGGCCACTCGGAAGTCTTCGCAGCCCTCGTGACATCCCGAGAACCCGCCATCACGCTCGTGCCGTACACCTCGGTGGGAATGGACATCGCGAGCCTGACGGCTGCAACCTGCAATCTCCCCCTCGTCTCCTACTGCCTCAGCGTCGACGCGCAGGACACGCTGTCAGCGACCTGCCAGCTCTACGGCGGAAAGGTGGAAGTGGACGTCGAGGTTGAGGGCGACCGCGCCATTTTCGCGATGCTCGCCGGCTGTGCCAGCCCGGACGAGGGGCGGAGCGGCGGTGCCGGGGTGGTCGAGTCGATAGATGTCGCCGTGCCTGACCTCGGTATCACGTTCGTGTCACTCACCGAGCCCGAGAGCGGCGACGTCGACATCACGACGGAGGACATCCTCGTCGCGATCGGTCGTGGCATCGAGTCGGAGGACAACATCGAAGAGGCCCAGGAGCTCGCCGATGCACTCGGGGCTGCCCTTGCTGCGTCGCGGCCGATCATCGACCAGGGCTGGCTCCCGAAGAGCCGCCAGGTCGGTAAGTCAGGGCTCTCCGTGAAACCGAAGGTCTACCTCGCACTCGGCATCTCGGGCGCCCCTGAGCATCTCGAAGGGATGCGTGACTCTTCGACGATCATCGCGGTGAACTCCGATCCCCAGGCGCCGATCTTCGGTGTCGCCCACTACGGCTGGGTCGGGGACATATTCGACTTCATGCCAGAGCTCACCGCCCGGCTCGAAGGTTGAGGGTGCTTCCTGTGATCTTCGGAGCCGGGACCGTCACGAGAGAAGTCGGGCGCGAGATCTTCCTCGGCTTCTCCGGGATCGCGATCGCGATCTTCTACCTGCTCACGACCATCGCGATCGGCCTCTTCGTGTGGGCCTTCTACCGACGATTCCGCAAATACTCGCGGGGAAGGCCTACGGCGAGGCTCAGCCTCAAGCGGTTCGTGCGCGCACTCGCAGACCTCGGATCGAACCGCACGATCGCCAAGCGGAAGCCGATCGTCGGCATCGCCCACTTCTTCGTGTTCTGGGGCTTCATCGTCCTGCTCCTCGGTACGACGATCATCGCGATCGACGTGGACATCATCGGAGTGCTACTGGGAAGGCCGGAGTGGCAGTTCTGGCACGGCGCGTTCTACATCGGCTACGCCCTCGTGCTCGACATCTTCGGCATCGGCTTCGTCGCGGGCCTCATCACTCTCGCCGTGGTTCGGCGGAGAAAGCCTGCGAGACTCGATTACACGAGGGTCGACGATGTCGAGGCGCAGAGGCGGGGTTACTCCCTCGACGACAACGCCTTCCTCCTGCTGCTGCTCTTCATCGGAGTGTCAGGATTCCTCCTCGAAGGGTTCCGGATCGCGGCGACGAACTATCCGAGCTTCGAGGTTGTCTCGATCGCTGGTTGGACGATCGCGTGGCTCACGGGACCCCTCGGCGCGGCCGGGAACGACGCTGCGCGGATCGTCACGTGGTGGATCCACTCCCTGGCAGCACTTCTCTTCGTTGCGTACCTCCCCTACTCCAAGGGGATGCACATCATCGACGACGCAGCGAACCTTGCGTTCTATGAGCCGCGCTCGGCAGCGGTGCTTGCAGGTGTCGAAGATCCCGCCGCTCCCGGCTACCGGTCCATCGCAGACTTCACCTGGAAGGACCTCCTCGACCTCGATGCGTGCACGAAGTGCGGGCGGTGTCACGAAGTCTGTCCGGCGACGGCGTCCGGGTCGCCACTCTCACCGCGGGACCTCATCCTTGATCTCCGTGAGCACGCCGACGCGAAGGCCGGGCTCAAGCTGTGGTACGGCCCCGGCGCGACACCGGGACATGGCGACGCGACCGAAGTCGCTGGCACCGTCATCGCTGCCGACACGCTCTGGGCATGCACAACCTGTATGGCATGCATGGAGGTGTGCCCCGTCGGGATCGAGCACATCCCGACCATCGTCCAGCTACGTAGACGCCTCGTCGACGTCGGCGACGTCGAGGCGGGTTTGCAGAGCGCCTTCCAGTCCCTCGCCCGCAGCGGAAACAGCTTCGGGAAGTCAGCCAAGCAGCGTGCCCGCTGGACAAAGGGCCTCGACTTCACCCTCAAGGACGCCCGCAGGGAACCTGTCGACTATCTCTGGTTCGTCGGTGATCATGGATCCTTCGACCCGAGGGCATCCGACGTCTCGCAAGCCGTCGCAAGGCTGATGCATGAGGCAGGTGTCGACTTCGGGATCCTCTATGACGGGGAGCGCAACACAGGCAACGACGTGCGCCGGGCAGGTGAGGAGGGACTCTTCGAGATGCTCAGGGACGCGAACGTCGAAGCATTCGAATCGGCCTCGTACCAACGCATGTTCACGACAGATCCCCACTCTCTCAACGCCCTGCGGGGTGAGTACCCGACCGACGAGGATGTGCTCCACTACACCGCGCTCCTCGACGACTTCGTGGCCTCAGGCAGGCTCACTCTCGGGAAGCTCAACGGAAAAGCCACGTACCACGACCCCTGCTACCTCGGCAGATACCAGGATGAGTACAACGCCCCACGTCGACTCATCGAAGCGACCGGGCTCGAGGTGGTCGAGATGGGCCGCTGCCGCGAGAACAGCTTCTGCTGTGGGGCGGGTGGGGGCCGCATCTGGATGGACGACTCGTCGCTTGAGGAGCGGCCCGCCGAGAATCGGATTCGTGAGGCTGTGGCACTCGGCGACGACGTCGCCTACTTCGTCGTTTCCTGCCCGAAGGACATGATCATGTACACGGACGCCGTCAAGACGACGGGGAACGAAGGCGTGATCGAGGTCGTCGACATCGCGCAACTCCTCGAACGCGCGATGGAGGTGGTGCCCGTTGGCTAAGCAGAGCACCCCCGTCCACATCCAGAGCGCCAAAGAGGACGACCCGACAGCCCGCGCTCTGGGCCTGGACGTCGCAGGAATACTGCGCTACCAGGCCGATGTTCTCGACCGCGAGGACCGCCTTGAATCGGGAACGGGCAGATGGAGAGAGTCCTTTCAGACGGATCAGACCGCCAGGCACCTTGCGGCGAAGGAGTCCGTGCTCCGCACCATCCAGATCGCGTCGAACCCGGAGTGTTTCCGCATCATCGAGGCGCTGCACACGTCGGAGAATCTCACATCGAGTGAGCTCGTCGAAATAACGGGTCTCGGCAGGCTGACCCTCCAGGAGCGGATCGGCGACCTGGTGTCTGCCGGCCTCGTCTCGAAGATCCCCGAGGCGGACCAGATCGTTATCACCGCAGGCGGCCACGCAATAGCCGAGCTCGTCCGTCGCGCGGCCGCCGTGACAGCCCACGACCTCGCGAGCAAGAGATGAGGTGTCCCTTCTGTGAGCGGACCGGCACCCGTCCCGAGCTCCACGCCCACCTCACGGACGACCATGCTCAAGAGGTGATCACAGAGAAGGACTCCTGGGGGAGACGGTTCATGGAGCTGCAGTGCCCGTCATGCGACGAGGGCCACCGCCAGGAAGTCAAGCCTCGTTACAAAGATCCGCAGTTCCTCGAGGAGCACTTTCGCGAGATCAGGCTTGTGGCATTCGACTTGTTCCTCTATCACTGGGAGGACAAACACGACCAGGAGACGTCCCATGAGTGAGATACGCGGTTGCAACATCCCAGAGGATCTCTACTACTGGCCGGAGAAACACGTGTGGGCTGCTCCCCAGGATGACGGGTCCGTGATCATCGGCGTGACGGACGTCGCGCAGAGCCTTGCCCGCTCCATCATCTCCGCGCTTCCCAAGAAGGTGGGAAGGCCGGCGAAGAAGGGCCGGTCACTCGGCACGATCGAGAGCGGAAAATGGGTCGGTCCGGTAACTTCCCCCGTCAACGGCGAGATTCTCGAAGTCAACCCCGTTCTTGGCTCCGATCCGGGGATCATCAACACGGATCCGTACGGCGAAGGCTGGTACATGAGGATCATGCCCGTCGACTGGGATGCCGACGTCGCGGACCTCGTCACCGGCCAGGACGCGCTCACTGCCTATGCAGCGTTCCTTGAGGCGGAGGGGATCGAATGCGGGTGACCCGATGATCGTGCATCGCGGCTGCGCGATCCCCGACGGACTCTCCTACGACGTCGACCGCGACCTGTGGGTGCGGTTTGAGGACGACCTGGCTCGCATGGGCCTGACCGACGTCGCGCAGACGCGCATGGGGAAGATGGTGTCGATCCGCTTCAAGCGAGTGGGGAGGCACATCGAGGCGGGCAAGTCGATCGCCACGGTCGAGTCGGCAAAGTGGGTCGGTCCCATCCACTCGCCCTTCGACGGGGAGATCATCGCTACCAATGACGAGGCGTACGCCGCGGACATCCTCGTCGCGAACAGGGACCCTTACGAGGCGGGATGGATCTCCATCGTGCGACCTGACGACCCGGCCACAGCACCCGACGGGCTTCTCACCAGCGACGCGGCCGTCGAGGCGTATCGAGCCCGCATCGAGATGCTCGACCTCAGTTGTTACAGGTGCGCCGACTGATGGAGCTGCGCGTCATCGACTTCGGGCGGGTCTCGGCTCTCCGTAGCCAGACCCTGTGGCACGCCATTGCGTACGGCGTATCGGAGGGTGCACCGCCGACGCTCTCCTTCATGACACCCGCGACGCCGTACGTCTCAATCGGGCTCCACGTCAACATCGACGCCGTCGACGTCAACGCGTGCAAACGCGCGGGGCTGCCGGTGTTTCGCCGTATGGTCGGAGGAGGCCCCGTCTACCTCGACGACGATCAGCTCTTCTTCCAGATCACCCTCCCCGACTCGATGGCGCCAGCGATGCGCTCTCGCGCCGTACGTGTCCTGCTCAACCCTGTAGTAGCGGCGTTCCAGCAGATCGGTATCGACGCAGAGCTCGACGACGCGAACGAGATCGTCGTGGGGGACCGCAAGATCTGTGGCCACGCTGCCGGCCAGATCGGGAGTGCCGTGGTCGTTGTGGGGAATCTCATCACCGGCTTCAACCACGATGCTGCGGCTTCGATAGCGAGCACGCCGAACCGCGCAGCTGCCGGCATGTTCCGCCAGATGCTCGAACGCTACGTCACCGCCGTGGACGCCGACCCTCGTGCCTTCATGGAAGCTGCCGTTGCTACGTACACCGAAGCCCTCTCCTCCCTTCAGGGGGAGCAGGCGGGCGACGTGAGCTACGTGAGGGGGAGGCCGCCGTTCGGCGAGCCCGACGCGGGAGACCCCCTCGCATCCCTCACGCCTTACGAACTCGAGAAGCTTGAAGAGCTCGACCGCAAGCTCGCTGACCCGACCTTCATTCGGGGGGAGTCCCGACGAACGAGAGCCCCGTGGCGAATCAAGGTCAAGTCCGGCGTGTGGGTGTACGGCCACGCGAACGAGTCAGCCACCGCAGTCCTCGGGCTGGTCGACGACGTCATCACCGAGGTAACTCTCGTGGGCGCAGGCCGAGACACGGAGAAGCTCATAGGGGAGCTGGTGGGGAGCGGGCTCCCTCACGCCGCAGACCGGATTGCCAGGGAGGGCCACATGGGCGCGACGATCGCGCAGCTCGTCGAAGCCATGACGTGAAAGGACCGATATGGCGACACAGAACATTGACGGATTCGAGATCAGAACAGATCTCGTGTACGACGTCGGTGCGCATCTCTGGATGAACGTCACTCAGGACGGGATCATCTCCGTGGGTGTCGACCCGCTCGGTATCGAGACGTTCGGCACACTCGCTCAGATCGCACTCGAAGCGCCGCCGATCAACCTCGAACGCGGAATGCATTTCGGATCCATGGAGGCGGAGAAGTTCGTCGGGACCCTCGTGAGCCCCATCGCTGGGCTCCTCACAGAACGCAACGAGGTGGTGATGGCCGATCCGGGCATCGTCGAGCGCGACCCGTACGGCGACGGCTGGCTCATCAAGATCAAGATGAGCACAGACCCCACCACGCTCCCCTACCTCACATCAGGCGCAGACGCCGTCATCGAAGCGTTCGAGAAGCGCGTCGCGGCGTACCGGCTCGAGGGGGTGCTTGCAGAATGACGACGACCCCAGGATCGGCAGAGGCCTTCGACCTCCGACTCAGGAACTTCGGGACCGGCATCGAGTTTTACGCGCCAGGCCTGAAACGATGGGAGACATCTGAGTGGAAGCCGGAGAATCCACGAAAGTTCCTCCCCATCTCGGTGACGGGCAGCGCGTGCGCTCTCTCATGTGACCACTGCCAGACGAAGGTCCTCGATGGCATGATCTCTGTCCGAGCAGACCTGGACCTCTTCGCTCTGGCAACGAGGCTCCAACGATCGGGGACGGATGGGCTCCTCGTGTCGGGTGGATCGGGGAAGGGTGGCGGCGTCCCACTGCTCCGCCATCTCGACGACATCAGGAGGATCCGCGAGGAGCTCGGCATGAAGGTCGTCGTGCACTCAGGGGTCATCGATCCGAAGACTGCCGCGGGCCTCGCCAGGGTCGGTGTCGACGGAGTCATGCTCGACATAATCGGCGCCAACGAAACGATCCGCGACGTGTACCACCTGGATCTCACGATCGAGGCGTTCGATGAGTCTCTGGCACTCCTCGCGGAGCAAGAACTTCGCATCATTCCGCACATCGTGCTGGGGATGCACTACGGGAAGTTCCTCGGTGAGTACACGGCTCTCGACATGATCGCGAGGTACCCGGTGTCGACGCTGATCGTCGTTGTGCTCGTGCCGCTCGTCGGCACGCCGATGGAGCACGTCCCACCACCCCCGATCGATGAGTGCGCGGACTTCTTCGAGACGGCCCGGTTAGCGCTGCCCACAACCAAGATCAATCTCGGTTGTGGGCGACCGATGGGCGATGACAAGATCGCGCTCGACCATGCGGCCGTCGACTTCGGGTTCAACGGCATCGCGTACCCCGCTGAAGGCATCATCGAGTACGCACGACAGAAGGGGCTCACCCCGGACATGTATGAATACTGCTGCTCGCTCACGTGGGTCGGTTCCGAAGGCGAGTCGTACCGCTCGGTCTCCCTGGCAGATCCGGTGCTCGTCTGATGGAGTGGCGTTACCTCACCAGCAACGGCGTCGACGCGGCGGAGGGTCTGGCCGAAGACGAGGCCCTCATGTTGTCTCACGGCCGAAGCGAGGAGCACAGCCCCTCCATCCTCAAGCTCTACACGTACAGCGACCACGTCGCGTTGTGCGGCCGATTCCAACACATCGAGGCCGAGATCGATATCGACGCATGTACGACTTCGCGAACGCCGTTCAACCGGCGGCCAACGGGGGGAGGGGCCATCGTGATGGGGTCCGGCCAACTCGGTGTCGCCGTACTCACTCGCAGCCCGGCCGAGAAGTCACCCAAGGCGCTGCTCATGGAGTTCTCCGAGGGCATTCTCGCTGCGCTCGCGACGCTCGGCGTCGAGGCAGCCTTCGGGGGGAAGAACGACCTGAAGGTCGAAGGTAAGAAGGTCGCTGGCCTGGGCCTCTACGTCGATAAGGAGGGCGCGCTGCTCTTTCACGCGTCGATACTCGCCGACCTGGACATCTCCTTCATGCTTGAGGTGCTCAACATCCCGGCAGCCACGCTCGGGCCGGACGCAGTGCGAGCCGTCGAGAGCAGAGTCACCACAGTGACACGTGAGACGGGACGCCAGTGGACGGGCGCCGATCTCATCTCCGTGGTCACCGATGGTTTCGTCACGACACTCGGTGTCGAGCTCATCGCGGACAAGCCCACGGAACGCGAGCAGCTTGCGGCAGACAAGCTCGTCGAGACGAAGTACGCGACCGACAAGTGGCGGTTCATGCGTTCACCCCACCCCGATGCAACCGCGACCTCAGTGGTGAGGACCCCACACGGCACGATCCGCGCCTATCTCTCTCTCCAAGGTGACATCATCAAGAGCGCCTTGTTCGCAGGTGACGTGAACACGATCCCGGAACCGGTCGCCGATTTCGAATCGCGGCTGAAGTGGTCGCGTCTCTCCGAGAAGTCCGTCGTGGCGGCCGCTCAGGCAGCGTTCAGCAACGGGACTGGTCTTGATATCGAACCGAACGACCTCGTCGCTGCGATCCTCGACGCAGGGAGCCGTGCCCTGGGACGCGAGATCGTCGCGCCGCACCGGTTAGGTTCCTGCTACTTTCCTGACACGAGCAAGGAACCGGTGCGATGACCACAACCAGCCTTCGCGTCGAAGGAACCAAGCTCGAGCTGCTCCCCGCTCGGACGGAGAAGCAGGAGAGCCCCGACTGGGTACGGATCTCGATGGCAAGCGCTCTTGCGCTGCGGTACCGGTCGGGTCGATTCACCCGGGACTTCGATTTCGGTGGCATCAACCTGCTCCTCAACTACAGCTCCGGTTGCAGGTCGGACTGCAGCTACTGCGGGCTCGCGAGGACACGCCCTGGCATGTACGAGGACAAGTCCTTCATCCGGGTCGAATGGCCACTCGTCGAACTCAACGACCTCATCAACCGGATGGCGGAGCACCACGGCACCCTGACACGGCTCTGCATCTCGATGGTCACCCACGGGCGTGCCTACGCGGACACCGCTGAGATCATCAGACGCATCCGCACGAAGGTGGACGCGCCCCTCTCGATACTCGTGGCGCCGCCCACATTGAGCCGGGAGCGCCTCACAACGTTCAAGGACTTCGGCGCCGACATGATCGGCATCGGCCTCGATGCGGTGACCGAGGACCTCTTCCGCCGGCACCGCAGCAACGTGCCTTCGGGTGGCGGCCTGTCATGGGATCAGTACTGGGAGATCGTCGCCATTGCTAGAGAGATCTACGGACCATGGAAGGTCAACTGTCACACTCTCGTCGGCCTGGGCGAGACGGACAAGGAGGCCATCGGCATGTTCATCCGGCTCTGCGACCAGGAGATCTACCCCTACCTGTTCTGCTTCAACCCTGAGGAGGACTCGCGGATGGGGGAGCAGCCGAAGTCACCCATCCGGCGGTGGCGGCGAATCCAGCTCGCAAAGCATCTCGTCGAGTTCAACAGCTACCGATGGGACAAATTCACGTTCGACGACCAGGGAGCGCTCACCGGCATCGTCGAGCCATCGAACGCCGACCAGGTGGTTGCCGCTGCGGTGGCGTCCGGCACGCCATTCGAGACCGATGGTTGCCCGAGCGATGACGGCGGCCCGGGATGCACGCGGCCGTACGGCTCCTACGGACCTGCGGAGTCGTTCCGGGACTTCCCGTTCGCTCCGACGAGCGGCGACCTCGCAACGATCACACAAGAGATGGCCCTCGACGAGATCCTGACTAATCGGTAAGGAGAGCGACCCTGCGCTACGGATTCGTGATCGATCAGACGACGTGCATCGGATGCCACGCGTGCACGGTCGCGTGCAAGACGGAGCACCAGGTGCCCCTCGGCGTGAACCGCACCTGGGTGAAGTACGTCGAACAGGGCACGTGGCCGGACACGAAGCGGTCATTCTCCGTGATGCGTTGCAACCACTGCACCGATGCGCCA
The DNA here is from genome assembly GCA_030123765.1 of Actinomycetota bacterium. Classification (GTDB taxonomy): domain Bacteria; phylum Actinomycetota; class Acidimicrobiia; order Spongiisociales; family UBA5794; genus B3-G11. Next base: position 42,355 of record JASJXX010000010.1, read on the forward strand.
TGCGTGACGATCTGCCCGACGTCTGCGCTGTACAAGCGCAGCGACGGCATCGTCGATTTTGATACGTCGCGTTGTATCGGATGCAAGTCGTGCATGCAGGCTTGCCCCTACGACGCCCTCTACATCGACCCGCAGGACCAGACGGCCCAGAAGTGCAACTACTGCGTCCACCGCGTCGAGATAGGTATCGAACCTGCGTGCGTCGTGGTCTGCCCTGAGCAGTCGATCATCGCTGGCGACCTTGACGACCCGACGACCAAGATCGCCCGGATGGTCGCAGCGGGCGATCTCACCCAGAGAGCAGTCGAACGAGGCACCGCGCCGAACCTCTGGTACAAGGGCGTCGAGATGGCGAACATCGAGCCACTCGCAGCGACACGAACATCCGACGGCGGTATCTGGCGCGACGCAGCGGGGATGGATCAGTCCTGGCTCAATGTGGACCTCACCACAGACGCCGACGGCGCCCGGGTTGGGGGTGCCCCACCGGACCGAAGAGTGAGTGACGACGCCGGACAGCCGCGGGTGGTCTACGCGAACGACTTCCCGATGCCCTGGGGCTGGCGAGTATCGAGCTACTTCCTCACCAAGGCCATCTCGGCAGGCATCGCGATCTCAGCAGCGATGGCGCTCCTCTTCGGTGCAGCGCTTGAGTCGATGTGGATGCGCCTCGCCGCTCCACTCGCAGGCGGACTGCTCCTCCTTCTGACCGGTGTACTGCTGGTATGGGACCTCAAGCGACCTGACCGTTTCTACTACCTGCTCACGAAGGGGAACCCGTCTTCGTGGCTCGTTCGCGGCGCGTGGATACTCACCGCGCAGGCAATCGCCTTCGGCGCCTGGTTCCTGGCCGCGTTGCTTGGACTCGACGGGACTGCCCGGGTCGCTGTCTGGGCTGCGGCGGTGATCGGGCTCGCGACAGCGGGTTACACGGCGTTCCTCTTCGGGCAGGCGAAGGGACGCACGTTGTGGAACAGCCCGATCCTCGTGTGGCACATGATCGCGTCGGCATTCGCTGTCGGCGGGAGCGCTGCGCTCGTTGCTTCCCTCGTCTCGGTGACAGACCGAGCAGCAGGGTCGGAGAGCGTGTTCTTGGCCGAGCATCTGCCGGTAGGTACAGCAGCTTTTGCATGGACCATGGTTCTCGGCGCTGTAGGACTCGCCATCACCACGGGGTTCGAAGCGGCAGCGAAGCATGAACCGGACGCAGCGCTCGCCTATCACCACATGACCAGAGGCGTGTTCGCTGGCCGATACCGTGCAGGCCTCGTCCTCAGCATCCTGATCCCGGTTGTCGCAGGAGTCGTAATTCTCTCCGGAGCAAGCGTCGCCTTCGCAGCAGCCGGCGGGATCTCCGCCATGGTCGGCGTCCTCCTCGTGGACGACGCATTCGTGCGAGCCGGGCAGAGCGTCCCGTTGACATGAGGTACCCATGACAGACATACAACTGCCACGCATCACCGAGGGCGCTGACCTCGTGAACTTCCCACCTCCGGACCGCTGGGACGACTGGGAGGAGTACGACGCGCAGTCCTGGCCGAAGCGCGTCACGAATCGGTTCCGTCTCATCCCCACGACCTGCTTCAACTGTGAGTCGGCGTGTGGCCTCCTCGCCTACGTCGACAAGGACACAGGGGAGATCCAGAGGTTCGAGGGGAACCCGGAACATCCGGGTTCACGTGGCCGCAACTGTGCGAAAGGCCCGGCCACCATCAACCAGGTCCACGACCCCGAGCGGATCCTCTACCCGCTGCGCAGAGTGGGTGAGCGTGGCGGCGGCGAGTGGGAACGCGTCAGTTGGGAGGAAGCGCTCACCGACATCGGCACGCGTATGGGAACAGCGATCCGCGAAGGCCGTAACGACGAGATCATGTACCACGTTGGGAGACCGGGGGAGGACGGCTTCATGGACCGCACCCTCAAGGCGTGGGGCGTTGACGGCCACAACAGCCACACGAACATATGCAGCTCCAGTGCAAGAGTCGGATACGCCCTGTGGTCCGGGTACGACCGCCCTTCGGCAGACTTCGCCAACGCGAAATTCATTCTGCTCCTGTCTGCTCATCTCGAGACGGGCCACTACTTCAACCCGCACGCGCAGAGGATCATGGAGGCGAAACAGGCGGGTGCCCGGATCGCGACCGTCGATCCGAGACTGTCGAACACCGCGTCGATGTCTGACTACTGGCTCTCCTGCTGGCCCGGCACTGAACCCGCGATGCTCCTCGCCATGGCCCGCCTCCTCCTCGAGTGGGACGCCGTCGACCACGACTTCATGCGACGATGGGTGAACTGGGAGGACTCCCTCGAGAGCCTGTACCCGGAGCGGCCAAGGACGTACGAGTCGTTCATCGATGCCCTCAAGGGCGAGTACGCACACTTCACACCGCAGTGGGCGGGTGACGAGTGCGGCATCGAAGCTGCACAGATCGAGGAGGTTGCCCGCCAGATCGCTGACGCGGGCCACGCGTTCTCCTCCCACACGTGGCGTTCGGTCGGCTCAGGGAATCTGAGCGGCTGGCAGGGTGCCCGCACCCTCCAGTTCCTCCACGTGCTCACCGGGTCTGTCGGCACCAAGGGCGGCCTCTCCCCCTCGGGTTGGGTGAAGTTCAAGCCGCCGCACTGGAACATGCCCCCGGCACACTCGCAGTGGAACGAGCTGCTCTGGCCGAAGGAGTACCCGCTGGCACATCACGAGCTGAGCATGCTCCTGCCTCACTTCCTCAGAGAGGGGCGTGGCAGGCTCGACGTGTACTTCACTCGGGTGTACAACCCTGTGTGGACGAACCCTGACGGGTTCTCCTGGATCGAGATGCTCACCGACACCGAGAAAGTCGGGCTCCATGTCGCCCTGACCCCGACCTGGTCAGAGACGGCGTGGTACGCCGACTACGTGCTCCCGATGGGTGTGGCGGCGGAACGCCACGATACCCACAGCTACGAGACACACGCAGCGAAGTGGCTCGGCTTCCGCCAGCCGGTGCTGCGGGTCGCGGCCGAACGGGACGGAAGGACCATCCACAGGACGTACGAGACGAACCCCGGCGAGGTATGGGAGGAGACGGAGTTCTGGATCGACCTGTCGTGGAAGATCGATCCTGACGGGTCGCTCGGCATCCGGAAGTGGTTCGAGTCCCCGAACGATCCGAGCAAACCCATCTCTGTGGACGAGTACTACGGCTGGATGTTCGAGAACTCCGTGCCGGGCCTGCCCGAGAAGGCAGCAGCACAGGATCTGACTCCCCTCGCATACATGCGTAAGTACGGTGCCGTCGAGATAGAACGCGACGTGTACAAGGTCAATGAGCGACCGGTCGAGCAGGGCGGCGTCGAGATCGACGGCACCATGCGCGAGGGCTTCAAGACGCCGAGCAAGAAACTCGAGTGGTACTCAAGGACCATGGAGGAGTGGGGGTGGCCGGATGAGGCGATCCCGGGTTACCAGAGGACCCACGTCTACTGGCGGGACATGGATATGGAGGGGAGCGAACGCATCCTGCTCCCGATCTTCCGCCTCCCTACCCTGATTCACACCCGCTCGGGAAACGCCAAGTACCTTTACGAGATCAGCCACGGGCATCCGCTGTGGATGAATGCCACAGATGCAGAGAAACTCGGATTCGCAACAGCGGATCTTGTGCGGATCGAGACAGATTCGGGACACTTCGTAATGCGGGTGTGGGCGACAGAGGGGATCAGGCCGGGTGTCGTCGCAGCCTCCCACCACCTCGGCCGGTGGCGCACAGAGGACAAGACCGGAAACGAGCGGTGGTCCTCCGCCCTCGTCAACATCGAGCAGCTCGGCGATGGAAAGTGGAGGCTGCGCCAACTCAAGGGGATCGAGCCGTTCACCTCTGATGACCCTGACTCGGAACGGATCTGGTGGAAGGACCCGGGCGTGAACCAGAACCTCGCCTTCCCCGTGCATCCGGACCCGATCTCAGGCATGCATGCGTGGCACCAGCGTGTGCGCCTCGTCAAACCCGAACCGGGAGACCGCTACGGCGACGTCGTCGTCGATACGAACAAGAGCTTCGCCGTCTACAAGGAGTGGCTCGCCAAGACGAGGCCCGGCCCGGGCCCTGGAGGCCTCCGGCGCCCCCTCTGGTTCGACCGGCCTGTCAGACCGACGCTGGACGCCTACCAGGCATAGCCGGCCGGTACCCTTGCACGCGATGCCACACACGTTCCGTATGCCCGATATCGGTGAGGGCCTCACCGAAGCCGAGATCATCAAGTGGTTCGTCTCCGTCGGTGACACCGTAGAGGTCGATCAGATCCTCGTCGAAGTCGAGACCGCCAAGACGGTCGTCGAGATCCCTTCACCGTTCGCTGGCACCATCACCGCAATCAACGTGCGCGAGGGTGAGACCGTTGAAGTAGGCGCCGTGCTCTTCGTCATCAACGGCGAACCCAACACCCCCCCACCCCCTCTCCTGTCCCCCTTTGAAGGGGGACGGCAGAGCGAGGCACGAGCGATGCAGGGGGATCGCGAAGCAGGGGGACGGCAGAGCGAGG
>JASJXX010000039.1 GCA_030123765.1 Actinomycetota bacterium
CTCTCGGGCGGGCAGCGTCAGCGTGTGAGCCTTGCGCGAGGAGTCGTTCGAGACCCGCGGGTGCTCATCCTGGACGATGCGACTTCTTCGGTTGATGCGATCGTCGAAGCCGAGATCCAGGAGGCCCTCACACAGGTGATGGCCGGACGTACGACGGTGATCATTGCGCACCGCACCTCGACGCTCGCGCTCGTCGACAACGTTGCGTTCATTGAAGGCGGCCGCATCGTCGCTTTTGGTCCGCATGAGGAGCTTCTCTCCACCGTTCCCAGATACAGGGAAGTGCTTGCGGCGGACGCGGGAGTCGGCGCATGAAGTACATGTCTTCGGCCGGGGACTATCGCGTCGAGAAGCCCGGTCGTCTCATCCTGCGCGCAGGCAGCGTTGCTCCCGACCTGCGCTGGCAATTCCTTGGAGCGGTCGCTGTTGCGATGGTCGCCACGATCGTCCACCTGGCCGGCCCCCTCATCATTCGCGAAGGGATCGACCAGGGCATCACCGCGGGGAACAAGCGTGTGATACTCATAGCAGCGGCAGCCTACGTCGCCGTCCTTGTCATCCAGTACGTCGCCGCGGCGATCGCTCAGTGGGCTGTCGCCGTGGTGGGGGAGCGGTACCTCGTGCGTCTCAGGGCGCTCGTGTTCGCGAAGCTACTCCGGCTCGACATGGGGTTCTTCTCGCGGTCCAAGAGCGGTGTTCTGGTATCGCGAATGACCGCTGACATCGAGTCGTTACAGGAGTTTGCCTCAGACGGAGCGATCCTGGCCCTCACCAATCTGCTTACCGTTGTTGGAGTTGCGCTCGCGCTCGCGCTCATCGATTGGCAGATGGCGCTCGGCGTGTTCACCGTAGTTGCAGTACTTGGTGGATTCTCAGTGATCTTTCAGCGCCAGGCCCGCCGAGCGTATGACCAGGTGAGGGAGAACATCGGGAGGGTGCTTGCTTCACTCCAGGAGGGCATCACCGGCGTTCGAGTGGTCCAGGCGTTCACCCAGGAACAAGCGCAGGCGTCCACGTTCGGTCGGATCAACGAGAAGTACTTCGAAGCGAACATGTCGACTGCCAGGGCGATCTCCTGGTACTTCCCCATAGTGGCGTTCCTGCGGGTCGTTGCTCTCGTGTCTGCGCTTGTGATCGGTGGGGGCCGGGTGGCGGACGGTTCACTCTCGATCGGGACCCTGGTGGCGTTCCTGTTGTATCTCGACTGGTTCTTCCAGCCGATCATCAACCTGTCGATCGTGTACAACCTACTTCAGTCGGCTCTCGCCGCACTGGCGAAACTCTTCGAGTTGATCGACGAGCGCGCGGTCATTGATGAGAAGCCGGGGTCGTACGACCTCCCTGAGCCGCTCGGTGGCGTGGTTGCTCTCGAGGGGGTGACTTTCGGGTACGAGCCGGGCCTGCCGGTGCTCGACAACGTGTCTGTCTCGGTGGGTGCAGGCGAGCGGATAGCGATCGTTGGCGAGACCGGATCGGGCAAGTCGACGATAGCGAAGCTCGTGATGAGGTTCTATGACCCGGACGATGGCCGGGTCACCGTGGACGGCAACGATCTTCGAGACATCACGGAGGCGTCCCGCGTGCGATCACTGGCGCTCATTCCACAGGATGGGTTCCTCTTTGCTGGCACGCTGCGAGAGAACATCGCCTACGCGGACATGACAGCGAGCGACGAGGCGATCTGGAACGTCCTGCGAGCGATGGGGATCGATGGCTGGGTTCGATCCCTGCCGGACGGCCTCGAGACCGAGGTTCGGGAACGGGGGGGACGGTTCTCAGCGGGTGAGCGTCAATTGGTTGCTCTCGCACGTGCCTTCCTGGCGGATCCGGCTGTCATCGTCCTCGACGAGGCCACATCGAACCTCGATCCCGAGACCGAGGCGGACGTAGAAGGGGCGTTGCGGGTGCTGCTCGCCGGTCGAACCTCGATCGTGATCGCTCACCGACTTCGGTCTGCCGAGCGTGCCGATCGGGTCGTGATGGTCGATGCGGGCCGCATCATCGCAGAGGGCACCCATCTCGATCTCATCGAGTCCTCCCCCGCGTACCGCAGACTCGTAGAGGTGTGGCAGAGGGGCACAGGATGAGGGCCGGGCTCCGCGATACGACTAGCGCCAGACCGGCAGCGCGTACTAGCTACTTCCCCGGTCGTCCCGCCACGCGATCAGCTCCCTGATCGGGCCGAAGTCGAAATCCGGTCCGCTGAACCCGATCGTGATCTCGTGGGCACCCGCGGCGACGTACTCGTCCGCACGATCGATCATCTTGGGATCGATCCCGATTGATCGCTCCACGGCAGCGGGACTCCGGCCGACCGTGGCGCACCAGTCGTCGAGAATGCCAGCCTTGTGGATGAAGACTTCCGGGGTTCCAAATCCGTGCCAGATGTCTGCGTACTCGGCGACGATCCGCAGCGTCACCTTCTCGCCTCCGCCACCGATGAGGATCGGAAGGTCACCTGCGGGCTGTGGGTCGAGCTTGGCGAGGCGGTCCTTGATGATCGGGAGTGCCGCGTCGAGCGCCCTGAGCCGACCCGGGGCCGTCCCGAACTCGTAGCCATACTCGTCGTAGTCCTTTTCGAACCATCCACTGCCGATCCCCAGAATCAGCCTGCCACCCGAGATCACGTCAACCGTACGCGCCATGTCCGCAAGGAGCTGCGGGTTGCGATACGAGTTGCACGTCACGAGCGCTCCAAAGCGAATTTTCTCTGTCGCTTCGGCCCACGCGCCGAGCATCGTCCAGCATTCGAGGTGCTTGCCAACGTAGGCGTCCGGATCCCCTCCATAGAGGGGGTAGAAGTGGTCCCAGTTGTAGACGACGTCCGCTCCGATCTCCTCTGCCTCGGCGACGGCCCGCCTGACATCGGAATACTCCGCGTGCTGGGGATGGATCTGGACGGCTATCCGGACATCTGGCATCTTCTGGCTCCTCATACTCGTGTAGCAACGACCCTAGCGATGGTCCAATGAGAGAGTAACGGCAGGTAGGGTTCCTCCATGGGCTCCATCACATTCAGGCCGGTCACCGAGGACGAGTACCCCTCGTTTGCTCGGGCTGTCGTGGAAGGTTTCTCGGAGGATCTTGCAGACGACGACTTCGCTGACCATCTCAAGACTCTCCTCCCGCCTGAGCGAACAATCGCCGCGTTCCAGGGCAGCGAGATCGTGGGCACCATTGCAGGATACGACCTCGAATTGACGATCCCGGGCGGGTGTCTGGCAATGGAGGGAACAACGGTCGTAACCGTGTTTCCCACTCATCGCCGCATGGGGTTGATGCAGGAGATGATGGGTCTCCACCTCGACGGCGCAGCGAAGAACGGGGTCGCGCTCGCGGGTCTGTGGGCGTCGGATTCCGCCATCTACGGCCGGTATGGCTACGGCGCTGCAACCTATGCCGAGACGGTCACGATGAACTCGCGGGACGTCATGTTTCGGGAGGACGTCGCCATCGGCCGGGTGCGCAGGGTGAGCGTCGAGGAGGCGACAGGCGTGCTCCCCCCGATCTTCGACGCGGTTCTCGCACGGACGCCGGGCATGTTGGCTCGAACGTCCGACTCGTGGAAGGTCGAGGTGCTCCACGACGCGACCTGGAGGCGACGCGACAGGACGAGCCTGCGGGTCGTGGTCCATGAGGGAGCTGATGGCCCGGATGGGTATGCGATCTATCGCCAGAAGAGCGGAGAGAGAGGTGACGGGCACGCGAACGGCACCGTGCACGTGTCCGAGGTGATCACCGCCACCGACCAGGCGCACGCCTCGCTCTGGTCCTATCTCACGCGCGTCGACGGGTGCCCGAACGTTCGGTGGTGGAACTTCGCCCTCGAGGACCCTCTCCCAATGAAGCTCAAGGAGCCGCGCAAGTTGACGCGTGAGAAGCGTTTCGATGCGTTGTGGATTCTGATCCTCGATGTCGTTGCGGCGCTTGAGGCGCGTACCTACGGGTACGAGGACTCGCTCCGGTTCACCGTCGCCAACGCATTTCGGAAGGATGTCGAGGGCAGCTACGAAATTGTCATCGAGAGAGGCATCGGATCCTGCATCCGCGTCGAGGGCGATACTGAGATCGAGATCGACCTCGATGTGCTCGGCGCCCTCTACCTCGGGGGAGGCGACGCGCACGCCTACGCCGCAGCTGGCCGCATCCGTGCCGACACAGGCGCCGTGGGCCGTCTGCACGCTCTCTTCCACACCGCCAGGGTCCCCTGGTGCAACCAGGTGTTCTAGCCTCTCCCCCTTCGCAAGACTGTCCCGGATTTTGTGAAGCGCTTCACAAGTGATACCTTCTCGGCTCCCAACGAAGGTGAGTCGGGTGAACAGGTATCCGCTCTACGATCCGCTTCAGCACCGCGACGCATGCGGTGTTGGATTTCTCGCGGACCGCTCGACCACCGCATCCCACCGCATTGTGCGCCTCGGCATCGATTGTCTCCACAACCTCGACCATCGTGGAGCCCGCTCGGCTGACGGCACGGGTGATGGCGCTGGGATGATGACGAGGATTCCGTACCGTCTGATAGAACGAGAGCTTGCTGCGAACGGTATCGAGCCCCCGGCGAGAGATCGCATCGGACTTGTCATGACGTTTCTACCAAAACGCTCCTTCGAGAACGCCAAGAAGATCGTCGAGGAGGCTCTCGAAGAGAACAGCGTGACGCTCTTGATGTGGCGCACCGTGCCGATCGGGCGGAACGTGCTCTCGGAGACCGCGTCGCTCTCGCTTCCCGTGATCGAGCAGGCGATCGTCACCACGACATCCTCAGCAGCCGACCAGGAAGAATTCGAGAGGGCGTTGTTCCTCGCCAGGAAGAAGATGGAGCGATCTGACGATGCGGACGATCTGACCATCGTGTCGGCGTCGTGTCGCACTGTCGTCTACAAGGGACTCTTCACCGCGGATACGATCGAGCAGTTCTACTGGGATCTCAGAGACCCCATGTACGAATCAGACTTCGTGATCTTCCACCAGCGCTACTCGACGAACACACATCCTTCGTGGTCGCTCGCCCAGCCGTTCCGCATGGTGGCCCACAACGGTGAGATCAACACGGTGCAGGGGAACCGCACCTGGATGGCAGCACGGTCGAACGGCCTCGGTGACAGCGTCTGGGGGGACCGCACTGCTGAGCTCGCTCCTCTCGTGCGTCCAGGGATCGGGAGCGACTCAGCGAGCCTCGATGAGGCAGTCGAAGTCCTCGTGCGTTCGGGGCGGGGTGTTGCCCACGTCAAGGAGATGCTGATTCCTCAGGCGTGGGAGAACGTCAGCGATCTCGACCCGGCCCTGCGGTCCTTCTATGAGTACCACGCGTTCCTCATCGAGCCGTGGGATGGCCCGGCAGCGATAGCGGCGTCAGACGGCCGCACGCTCATCGCGGGGCTCGACCGCAACGGTCTGCGCCCACAGCGTTGGACGATCACTCCTGACATCGTGCTTGTGGCATCGGAAGCCGGGATTGCACCTGAGGTGGAAGTATGTGCGGAGGAGACCGGTCAGCTCGGCCCGGGTGAGATTCTCGAGGTCAACCTCGCTGATGGATCGATCAGGTTCTCAGACGAGGTGAAGGCCGGCCTCGCTGCCCACGCGCCGTACGGGGACTGGATCTCCCATCAGACGGTCTACGTGAATGACCCGTTCGACGATCTTCAGGACGACCGCTTCGACGCAGAGGCGCTTGCGAGGGTGTTCGGCTACACGGCGGGGGAGCGGAGACTGCTTCTTCTCCAAATGGCCGAGGGGAGAGAGCCTGTGCTGTCGATGGGGCATGACACCGGCCTCGCGGCGCTCTCGGAGTCTCCGCAGCGCCTCACCCGTTACTTCCACCAGGCGTTCGCACAGGTGACGAACCCTCCGATGGATCCGATCCGTGAGAACCTGGTGATGTCGCTTCGTACCTACATCGGGAAGCATGGTTCCCTGATCGAGGAGACTCCCCAGCAGGCACAGATGGTGGAGCTGGTGTCTCCCGTGCTCTCGGATGCCGACCTCGAGGCGCTCCGAGGCTCGGAGGGCTCGACTTTCAGATCCGTATGGTTCGACATCCTCTTCGACCCGGCAGGTGGCGCAAGCGGGATGGTGTCCGCAGTCCGCGAGATCTGTGTAGAGGTAGAGGCAGCGGTTCGGGACGGGGCAACCATCATCGTGCTCTCCGATAGGGCAACGGATCAATGGAACGCGCCGCTCCCGATAGCGCTCTGCGTCGGTGCCGTGCATCACCACCTCATCAAGGCCGGTGTGCGGCTACACGCGTCGATCATTGCTGTCTCGGGTGAGCCGAGAGATGCCCACGACCTTGCTTGTCTCATCGGATTCGGTGCTGCGGCGGTAAATCCGTACCTCGCGATCGAGCAAGTACGCGCCATGGCTGTTGCGGGTGACGTGCCCCAGAGCGCGGTCGAGGCTCAGGAGAATTACCGCGCCAGCCTGGAGAAGGGTCTGCTCAAGATCATGTCGAAGATGGGCATCTGCACCGTCAAGTCGTACCGTTCCTCTGAACTGTTTGAGGCAATAGGACTCGACGAAGAAGTGTGCGACCTCGCTTTCAACTTCACGCAGAGGCGGGTAGGCGGTGTCGGTTTCGAAAGGATCGCGGCTGATGTCGTCGAGCGCCATCGTCGTTACGCAGGTGGTGGTGAGGAGATCGATGGGTACTACAAGCACCGCAGAGGCGGAGTTCCTCACATCGCCGCGCCGCGGGCTGTCCTCGCGATTCAGAAGGCTGTGCGATCCGGCGAGATGGAGGCGTACGACAGGTATCTCGCTCTCGTGCAGGACGACCGTCCGGTCATGGAGCTGCGCGACTTGCTCACTATCGAGTCCCTCGGCGACGCAGTTCCCATCGAAGACGTTGAACCGGTTGAGCGGATCATGCGGCGATTCGTCACGGCTGCGATGTCTATGGGGGCGCTGTCCAGGGAGGCCCACGAGACCCTTGCCGAGGCGATGAACCACATCGGCGGTCTCTCAAATTCGGGTGAAGGCGGCGAGGATCCGGCGAGATACGGCACGAAGCTGAACTCGCGGATCAAGCAGATCGCGAGCGGCCGCTTCGGGGTCACACCTGGATACCTGGCATCGGCTGAGGAGTTCCAGATAAAGATGGCGCAGGGTTCGAAGCCTGGTGAGGGAGGACAGCTCCCCGGCTACAAAGTCACGCCTGAAATTGCTGCACTTCGACACACCGAGCCGGGCGTGACGCTGATCTCGCCCCCGCCGCACCACGACATCTACTCCATCGAGGATCTCGCTCAGCTGATTTATGACCTCAAGACGTTCAAGCCGCTTGCGAGGGTCTCGGTGAAGCTCGTATCAGGACCCGGCGTCGGGACCATCGCTGTGGGTGTTGCCAAAGCCCTGGCCGACGCCATCACCATCTCGGGCAACGGAGGCGGCACAGGGGCATCCCCTCTCGTCTCGATCAAGCACGCGGGGTCACCGTGGGAGATTGGCCTCGCTGAAGCTCACCAGGCGCTCGTGGCCAATGGTCTGCGTTCCTCGGTGATGGTTGAGACGGATGGCGGACTCCGCACGGGGAAAGACATAGTGGTCGCAGCACTTCTCGGTGCCGATCGTTTCGGATTCGGAACGTTGCCGCTCCTCGCTCTGGGCTGCAAGATGGTTCGACAGTGCCACGAGAACACGTGTCCCGTCGGCATCACGACCCAGCGCGAAGATCTCCGGGCGAAGTACACGGGTTCCGTTGAACAGGTCATTGAGCTCTTCAAGCTCATCGCGCAGGACGTGAGACGAATCTTGGCGCGGATGGGTGCGCACACGCTCGACGAGGTCATCGGGAGGGGCGACCTCCTCACCGCGTCGGGTGGAGGCGTTGGCGAGAGCTTCGCGAAGCTGCTCGTTCGCGCGGACGTCGGACAGGATCGCAGTTTCAGGCGAGTCAGCCGATCCCCGCTCGGGGAGCAGCTCGCCGAGGTTGGGAGGGCCGTGCTCCGGGGAGAGGGTCCGATCTCGGTCGCTTACCCGATAGGCAATACCGATCGTTCTGTCGGCACGAGGCTCTCGGGCGAGATCGCCGGGATCAGAGGGGACGCAGGTCTCAGAGACGGGGAGCTCAAGATCCGCCTCTCGGGAACCGCGGGACAGTCTCTGGGAGCGTTCCTTGTCTCGGGGATCGAGATCGACCTTTTCGGTGTCGCCAATGACTACGTCGGGAAGGGGATGGGAGGCGGCTCGATCGCCATCCGACCGTTCACCCGATCGTCGACCGTGCCCCACGGCGCTGGCAATGCCTGTTTGTATGGCGCGACGGGCGGGGCGTTATACATTGCCGGAACCGTGGGCCAGCGCTTCGCGGTACGAAACTCGGGTGCGCGAGCTGTCGTCGAAGGAACCTCTGATCATCTCTGTGAGTACATGACCGGCGGCGTGGTCGCAGTTCTCGGTCCGACGGGACGCAACGTCGCAGCAGGCATGACCGGAGGAATTCTCTTCCTCTACGACGTAGACACCTCGGTGAAAGCGCAGGTTTCGGATTCGGCGCCCGCACCGAGGCGACTTGACGAAGCGGATGCGGAGATGCTCCGCGGCATTATCGAGACGCACGTCGGGCGCACGGGATCGGTACGAGGCACTGAGCTCCTGGCTGACTGGTCGCGTACTGTCCGCCATTTCTGGGTACTGCGCCCGCAGACGACGGAGGCGGACGACCGCCGACCGGCGGAGATCGAAGTAACCGGCATCCGTCGAGAGCGGGCGGTTGATTCTTGGAACACTCCGCCGTCATAGGACGTTAGGAGATGTGTGAGATGTGGCCCGTCCGGGTGGCACGATCTTCCCCCACTCCCACTCGCAGTTATCCGGGCGGGTCGCTCCAAGGTTTGCTACAATATGCACTAGCCGCGTAGTGCAATTGCCGGTGAGGAGCCCAACATGACCACAGTTGACATTGATCTCGGATCCTATGAGCTTGGCTGGTCCGATGAGGAGGATCACGTTTTCAAGCCGGAGAAGGGCCTCGACGAGGAACTCATCCGCACCATGTCGGAGATGAAGAAAGAGCCCGAGTGGATGCTCGACTTTCGGCTCAAGGCGTACAAGCGATTTCTCGCGAAGCCAACGCCTACGTGGGGTGGCGGCGGTCGTCTCGATGACATCGATTACGACGACATCTACTACTACATCAAGCCGACTGAAGGCATCGTGGACGACTGGGACATGGTGCCAGACTCCATCAAGGAGACGTACGAGAAGCTCGGCATCCCCGAAGCGGAGCGCAAGTATCTCGCTGGCGTGACCGCGCAGTACGACTCCGAAGTCGTGTACCACCGCAACCGCGAGGATCTCGAGGAGCTCGGTGTGCTGTTCTGTGACATGGACACAGCCGTGCGCGAGTACCCGGAACTTGTTCAGGAGTACTTCGGGACGATCATCCCATCGAACGACAACAAGTTTGCTGCATTGAACTCTGCCGTGTGGTCGGGTGGATCGTTCATCTATGTCCCCCCCGGCGTCCACATCGACGAGCCGCTCCAAGCGTACTTCCGGATCAATGCTGAGTCGATGGGACAGTTTGAGCGCACGCTCATCATCCTCGACAAGGGCGCGTTCTGTCACTACGTCGAAGGATGCTCCGCCCCGACTTACACCAAGGATTCGTTGCACGCTGCGGTCGTCGAAGTGGTTGTCAAGGAGGGTGCCCGTTGCCGTTACACCACGATCCAGAACTGGAGCAACAACGTCCTCAACCTCGTCACCAAGCGAGCCGTGGCGTACCGAAATGCCACGATGGAGTGGGTTGACGGCAACCTCGGTTCCGGACTGACCATGAAGTACCCGGCGGTCTGGTTGATGGAGGAGGGAGCCCACGGCGAGGTGCTCTCGATGGCCTTTGCAAACAAGGGTCAGATCCTCGACGCGGGCGCCAAGATGGTGCACGTTGCTCCGAACACGACATCGTTGATCGTGTCGAAGTCGATCAGTAAGGGCGGCGGCAGGACTACGTATCGCGGACTCGTTCGGGTCGAGAAGGGTGCCGAAGGTTCTAAGGCGTTCGTGCGTTGCGATGCGCTGCTCCTTGACGAAGACTCACGTTCGGACACCTATCCGTACATGGAGATCGAGGAGTCCAACATCGACATCGGGCATGAGGCGACGGTCTCGAAGGTCGGTGAGGATCAGCTCTTCTATCTGATGAGTCGCGGTCTCAGCGAGGAGCAAGCAACGGCGATGGTGGTCGCCGGGTTCATCGAGCCGATCGTGAGGGAACTCCCGATGGAGTACGCCGTGGAACTCAACCGACTCATCGAACTCCAGATGGAAGGCTCCATCGGCTGATCCGAGCCACGCTGAGTTAGGTAGCCTCGCTCCCAATGCGGGTCCGCCTTCAATGAGAATCAGAATAGCCGAGTGCACCGTGCGGTATGAGGGGCGCCTCAACGCGCACCTCCCGTGGGCCACGCGTCTTGTGATGGTGAAGGCGGACGGCTGCGTTGCGATCCACGCCGACGGTGGCGCCTACAAGCCACTCAACTGGATGAACGCGCCCAACACGTTCCTTGAGGATGGCGATACGTGGGTGGTCATAAATCCCAAGGGGGAGAAGCTGATCATCGAGTTCGGCGAGATTCACTTCGAGACCTCTCGTGACCTTGGGGAAGATCCCGGTCTCGTCAAGGACGGCGTCGAGATGGATCTCCAGCGCCTTCTCGCCGAGACACCAGAGATGATCGAAAAAGGTCTGACACTGATCCGCAGAGAGTTCCCGACCCCCATCGGGCCCGTCGACCTACTGTGTCGGGATGCCGGAGACGTCGCGGTTGCGGTCGAGGTCAAGCGTCGGGGTGAGATTGATGGTGTGGAGCAGCTCACCCGATACCTCGAGTTCATGAACAGGGACTCCCGGCTTGCTCCGGTTCGGGGAATCTTCGTCGCACAGGTCATCACGCCACAGGCTCGCCTCGTTGCTGAAGACCGGGGCATCAGCTGTGTCGAGGTCGACTACGACGAGCTGAGGGGTGCCACATCGGACGTGATGCGACTGTTCTGAGTCGGGCGACCAGGGGGGGTCACATCTGTCCCGTGCCGGCTGCCGGTCGCCGTTCTACAGCAGGCCCCCAAGGTCAAAGAGGGTTGAGGGGTGGCGGAGCTTTCCGAGTGCCCGAATCTCGATCTGGCGAGCGCGTTCTCTTGTGACACCGAGATGGTGGCCCACAGCGGTCAACGTTCGCGGAGGCTCGGCGTTGAGCCCGTAGCGCAACACAAGAACAGTCTGTTCTCTGGGATCAAGCGTCGCGAGTGCTCGTATGAGCTCTTGTCGGCGAGCAGAATCGGCGATGTTTGTGAACGGATCCTCTGCGTCGTCATCTGCAATGAAGTCGCTCAGTTCGACGCTGCTGTCGTTCCCGATCGTCCGGTCAAGGCTTACCGTGTCGCTCGGCGCAGTGAGGGCGAGCACGATCTTGACCTTGTCGAGGCCGCTCACTTCTGCGATCTCTGCGACCGATGGGGTGCGCCTCAGACGCTCCTGGAGCAGCAACTCGGTCTCTTGAACCGTTCTCACGATCTGAACCATGTGCACAGGGAGCCGGATGGTCCTTCCGTGGTTCCCGAGGCCTCTCGTGATCGCCTGGCGGATCCACCACGTCGCGTAGGTTGAGAACTTGAACCCCTTACGCCAATCGAACTTCTCCACACCACGGATCAGCCCGAGATTGCCCTCTTGGATGAGGTCGAGGAGGTCGAGGCCTCGCCCCGTGTACCGCTTCGCTATCGAGATGACGAGTCTCAGATTGCAGCGGATGAACTGCTGCGTGGCCTGGTCGGCCTGGCAGACATGGCGAACGAGAATCACGCGTGTCGCGTCGTCGATAGTCGCGTCGCTCGCCAGCTCCTGCTCGGCTTTGCGACCACGTTCGATCACGCGGGCGAGCCGCACCTCGTCCTCCGCTGAGAGAAGGCTGAGGGCCGATACCGAGTCCAGATAGATGCCGATCGCATCGGCGACCGTTGACTCTTTTGCAGCGCCTGCCATATGACCCCCCGCTGTTGACGCTTCACAAACTGTTGTTCAGCGCTCTGGAAGTTATCACCACTCAGGCATTTAGGCAAGAGAGTTGTACCCTTCTCGGGAGATTTCTGACACAGCAACGGAACATATGCCACGCCTCGCTCTCATCGCTTCCACCCTCACTGCTCTGGTGCTCTCATCGTGTGCCGGCAGCCTCGGCGTGCAGCCGGGTGACGCTGTAGTACCGCCCGAGATGGGTGATCCGACGTTCGAAGTCGTCGTCCTCGCCGCCGACGACCTCGGCGAAATCGAAGCCACAGTGGTGGCTGATGGGGAGCGCGTCGCACGGCCACCCGACGGGGATCTGACGGTCGTCTGGCACAAGACTCCGATCGAATTCGAAGTCTCGGCCGAGGGATTTCAGCCCTTCGCTCTCACTCTTGATCATTATCCAGATCGAGGACGCGTCGAATTCCGGCTCGAGCCTGTGGTGCTTCAGGGTCGCATTGTCTCGCATACGGGACGCGCTCTCCCTGGCGTTGCTGTCACACTCGGTGAAGCGCGGGATACGACGGATAACGAGGGGCGGTATGCGCTCGCACGCGCCGTTCCGGGCACGATCACCCTCTCCCGACCCGCGTGGGAATCGATCGAGTTCCTGTGGAACGGCGTGGACGACCGTTATGACATGTCGATGTCGCCGAGGATCATCCGCGCTATCCGTATCACGCCCGAAGATGTGCTCGACGGTGATCGCTGGAACGCTCTCCTGGTGCTCGCTGATACGACGGGACTGAATGCCGTGGTTGTCGATCTCAAGACAGAGGATGGAACCGTGGTGTACTCGACGGAGGTTGCCGCAGCGAGCGCCATCGGCGCGGTGAGCGCCTATTTCGATGTGACCGAAGTCGTTGCCGATGTTCGGAGATACGACCTGTATCTGATCGGTCGCATCGGAGTCTTCCAGGACAACTTCCTTGCCGCCGCCGAGCCGGATCACGCAGTTGTGACTGCGGATGGTTCGCTGTGGAGGTCCCGGAACGGATTCGCGTGGCTCGACCCCTCCGATCCTGTCTCCTTCGAGTACTCGGTCGCGCTCGCTGAGGAGGCGTGCAAGCTGGGTTTCGACGAGATCCAGTTCGACTACGTCTCTTACCCTCTCGGTGGAGACATCTCGACGGCGATCTTCGACGGTGCCTACAACCAGGAGGTACGTGTCGCGTCGATCAACGCGTTCCTCACGCGGGCGTACTCGGTTCTGCATCCGCTGGGTTGTGCTGTGTCAGCGACGCTTCTGGGCATCGTGCTGGAATCGAGCGCGGATGAGGGCGTCGGGCAGCGCCCTGGAAGCATGTCGCGTATTGTTGACGTGCTGTCCGCCACTCTCTACACGACGAACTATCTGTCGGGGTGGATGGGCTTTGAAAATCCAAACGATCACGCTGTCGAAGTGGTCGAGACGGCGCTTCGAGGGGGGGAGGGGAAGCTCGACGGGCACGGCTACCTGAGGCCGTGGCTCCAGACGTGGACCATCTCTGAAGCGGACCAGCGAGCAGTCCAGTCGGGTGTCACCGAGGGTGGAATGGGGTGGATGTTATGGTCCAACAACGCGAACTACTCAGCGCGGACACTCCCAGGTAGTTAACGCGACGGTGATCGGTCAGAGCGGGATGCCGCTCTCGGAGGCGAATCTCTGCTGACGTTCCCAGACATCCTTGAGCCATGGGTACGGATTCTTGGTCTTCCCGTCGAGCTTGATCTCGAAGTGCGTGTGTGGAGGAGTTCCTTCGGCGTTGCCTGAGTCCCCGACGTAGCCGATGACCTGACCTGCCTGCACGACGTCACCCTCCATGAGGGTCGCGAAGTACGCCGTCCACGTCCCTCCCTTGCCGTCGTCGGATCCGAAAGTGTCATTGTTCAGATGCATGTACGTAGTGAACCATCCGTCACCGTGGTCAATGCGGATGAAGTAGCCTGACCTTCTGTGCTTTCCCAGCTTGGTCACGACTCCCTCGGCGACGGCGACAATCCTGGTGCCCTTCGGACTCATGATGTCGGTTCCCTGGTGACGCCTTCCACCCGAGCGGGCGTATCCCCAGGAGTTCGAGAAGCCCACGTCATCGGAGTCGTGTGGGAACACGGTGAAGGTGACATCTGGGTGCACCGGTGCAGCTGACGCCGGGGTCGGATCGACGATCGACTCGACGCCCGTCATGGTGGCCACGAGTATCGCGCTGAGCGCGACCGCGCGGAAGAGAACTCTGTGCATTGGGATTCTGACCTCCGCGAGGTGCGCAACGTCCTACCGGCGCTCACTCGATTGCGTGTCGGACCATCAAGGTACCTCGAAGTCGTGTTTAGTGGCAGCGACTTACACACATGACGATGGTGATAATCGGAAATTTGCCGCGCAATTCCCGGTAACCTGCGGCGAAACCCACGAAGGATCTGTGCGTGACCGAAACCCCAACCCTTGGATCAACCGACGCTGCGTGGATGGCCTCGCGGCGATCGGCGGCTGTCGATCGGCTCGCCGATCTTGCGATGCCCTCTGAGCGCGAGGAGATCTGGCGCTATCTCGACCTCGACTTTGACCCGGACATCCCGAGCGCCCCGAACGCCCCGGGTGGAGCGGGGGGGAGAGACACGGTGCTCGATGGATGGCACGGCGACGTCGTGTCGATCATCGACGGCTTCGTCGTCACCGAGGGTGTTCCAACGATCGCGGAGGCGGATGACGAGGTCTCTCTCGTCGGCGACGATGACCTCTTCTCTACGGCATTCACCGCGTACGCCCCGGGGGCTGCGCTGCTCACGGGTGATCAGCTCACATCGCAAGTCCTCGTCGACGTGCAGAGTACGTCGAGCGCAACCACGTTCCCCGGTGTCCACATCGAGGTTCCCGGTGGGTCAGACGCTTCTGTGATCGTCCGATTCAGGTCGACGACCGACGTCGGTGCCACGGTAGTGCCAACGGTGACGGCGAACGTGGGAGACAACGCCAGGCTGACGCTCACGATGATCCAGGACTGGAATTATCAGACACGGTCCCTCGGCCGTGGCGTCATCAGCCTCCACAGGGATGCGAGCGTCCTGTTCAACGAGGTCGGGCTCGGAGCGAAGCTCGGCCGCCTGCACCTTGACATCAACTTCGTCGGTTCGGGGTCGAACGCAAAGGTGTACGGTGCCTACTTCGGTGAGGACAATCAGACGCTCGATTACCGCTACTTCATGAACCACATCGGTGTGCACACCCGTTCGGACATGTTCTTGAAGGGCGCCGTCGAGGACAATGCGCTCTCCGTGTTCACCGGAATGATACGGATCGAGGAGACAGGCCAGAAGACGGAGGCCTTCCAGACCAACCGGAACCTGATCCTCTCTTCAGGTGCTGCTGCACAATCCGTCCCGAACCTTGAGATCCTCGCGAATGACGTCATGTGCGGACACGGGTCCACTGTTGGTCCGCTCGACAAAGACCAGCGTTACTACCTGATGAGCCGCGGCCTGACGCCCGAGAGTGCGGACCGCCTCCAGGTGAGGGGATTCTTCGAGGAAGTCATCACACAGATCCCTGATGAGGCGATCGCGGCGTGGGTTCGGGACCGGATCAACGGCAAGTACGTCGCCGCTCAGCAGGAGGGTCGCGTATGAGCGATGTCTCGATCGGGATGCTCGCTGATCTCCCTCGTGACGTCGGCCGCCGCGTCGACGTCGGGGGCGCCTCCGTCGCGGTGTTCCGCGTTGGTGAGGAGGTCCACGCAATCGCGGACCGATGCAGCCACGCCGAAGCGTCACTCGCGGAAGGCGAGCTCTTTGACCACGAGGTTGAGTGTCCCAAGCACGGCGCGTCCTTCGACGTGACAACCGGGAAGGCGCTCACCCTCCCCGCCACAAAGGCTGTCGCCGTTTACGCCGCCGAAGTGCGTAACGGTGAAGTATTCATCAAGATTCCAGAGGAGAAGCACGCCGATGCCTAACGCACTCGAGGTCAGGGATTTGCACGCAAGCATCGGAGATCTGAACATCCTCAAGGGTGTGGATCTCACGGTTCCATTCGGCGAGGTGCACGCGATCATGGGTCCGAACGGTTCCGGAAAGTCGACGCTCAGCCACGTGCTCATGGGCAAGGACGAGTACGAGGTCACCGGATTCGCGAGCATCGACGGTGTCGACATCATGGGGATGACCGTCGACGAGCGCTCGAGAGCCGGCCTCTTTGAAGCTTTCCAGTACCCGACCCAGATACCGGGCGTCACCCTCGACGACCTGACCGCTGAGATGGCGGTGTCGAACCCCTCCGACGACGGCTTCGAGCAGCGGATTGCCGCGGCGTCGGAACGACTCGGAATGGATCGCTTCCGTTCCAGGGCGGTGAACGTGAACCTCTCGGGCGGCGAGAAGAAGCGCACCGAGATGTACCTTCTTGGAGTGGCCAGTCCCAAGATCGCCATCCTCGATGAGATCGATTCTGGTCTCGACATCGATGCGGTACGCGAGATCGGCGACATGATTGAGTCGCTCCGGAGTCCCGATAGAGGCATCGTGGTGATCACCCACTACAGCCGCATCCTGGCGTACATGTCTCCTGATCGTATCCACGTCATGGTGGGAGGACGCATCGTGAAGTCCGGCGGTTCGGAGATCGCTGAAGAACTCGAGGCCAAAGGCTATACCGAGTACCAGGTAGCGAACGCGTAGCAATCTCGTCGATGAGTTGACGCTGGCCGTCTGCGAGTGATCAGGAGTGACCACGTCACGGTTCTGGTAGGGGGAGTTGGTCCTGGTGTGTGGCGGTGTGGTGCTTGCGGCATAGGAGGGCGAGGTTGTCGAGGCTGGTTCTGCCTCCATCTGCCCAGTGGGTGATGTGGTGGGCGTCGCACCATGACAAGGGTGCGTCGCATCCGGGCCATGCACAGCCGTCGTAGAGCTGTTCTATGGCTCTACGTATCGAAGCAGGGACCGTTCGTGTCTTGCGACCTACATCGAGTGGTTCAGAGTCGCTGCCTAACACCATGGGGATGATCGCCGCGTCACATGTGAGCCGCCGGATGGTGGCTGGTGTGACAGGGGCGCCGTTCATCTCAGGCAGCCGTTCAAGCTCGCCTGTGAGCATGCGGTAGTCGACCGTGACGGTGATGTGGGGCTTCTCGCCGCCGGAGGTCACAACGTTGCTGTTGTGGTCGAGCCAGAAGCGG
>JASJXX010000095.1 GCA_030123765.1 Actinomycetota bacterium
CCCGCCTGGCGATCGTGTCACCGACGGAAACGGTGATGTCATCCGAGCCGAAAGCAAATTTCTCGATCGAAACCTCACTGTCACCTCCGGAAGGTGCCCAGTCGTCGTCCTTTCGTTGCTGGATGAGTTCGAGCAGGCCGCAAGGAGCAGTGCTCCAGCGGCGAGACCGACAAGCGACATGGTTCGTCTGCTCATATGCACTCCAAACTGACGCGCGTTCCCTCACGAGAACCGCATGCGAAGGGGCATACGTTGGGAGCACCGATTCGGTTCTCACCGAGATGCATCGGCGAGCGACGGTCACGTGAATCGCTTGATCGTAGCCAACGATGCCTCACCTCGGTGATGGACCGCGTCGTAATAGCACTTGAAGCGCCCGTTCACGTATGATCGCTCCCACGGCAGGGCGGAGAGGGCAGGATTTGACTGAATACAGAGGTATGGGGCGTGCGATCGCCCTCTCGGTCCTGGCCCTCGGCGGGATTTGGTTGGTTGCCGCTGTCGGCATTTCGCGCGGTATCGATGTCTTGGGTTTGTGGCAGACCGACGCAATACCTGTTCTCGAATGTGGTCGTCAGCTGGCTCCGACACCTCAAGCCGTCCTCGTGCAAACGTCACTGCGCGCTGCTGTAGTCACCGATGATGGCTGGCAGGGACTCGGCGCCGAGGGATCCCGCGTTCGTTCGCTGGTCGTCGAGGCTGCAGGGCTGCTGCGCGGGACAGGGCTGAGTGTCACGCCTGTGTCGGTCAAGAACTGGAATCCCCCACCCAAGGCTGAGTCGCCGCAAGAGATTCTCGACGCAGCAAAGGCATCGTTGCCGGTCGGCGATGCCGACATTGTGATCGTGCTCACAACACGATCCAAGACCAAAAGCGACGGCGCTGCAGACATTGGTGGACGGTATGTCGTCGTGAGACATCATCCGGGAGCGAGGGCCGAAGACATCGTCGTTCTCGCTCACGAACTCGGTCATCTCTTGGGAGCCCATCACGGCTGCGATGCTGTCGACGCAGGCGGAATCATGGAGGCAACTGGCTTCTCGAACGCAGAATTGTTGTGTCCCTGTACTCGCCGCGTCATCGAACGAAACGTTTCGCTTCTGCACCTTGACAAGGCACCGTCACCGTGACCGGCCGCCACGGTTCGGTGTTGGGCAAAGGAATACGACGCCCTGAGCTGATCGTTCTCGCCGTGACCGTGGCACTGGCGACAACGTTGCCTATCGTCGCAGCCGTCTCGGCCCTTCGAGATGTGCGGTCCACAGCCGAATCAAATTTGATGATGGTTACGTCGATGGCAGCGATGCAGGCGGATCGCCTCCTCATCGAACAGTTCTTCGAGCTGGAGCTGCTCGCCGCATCTGTGGGTGACGAGAGTGACATGGATGCGAATCCGCTGCTCAGGTCCTTGCGCACGGTGTACGGTCGGTTGGCCACGTTGAGCAGCGGCGTCGTGTGGTTCGACGAGAATGGCAACGTCGTCTTCGCAGAACCTGAGAGCTCGACACACCTCGGTGCAAACGCTGATCGGATCAGGAGTGGAGTTCCTGCGGATGGTCGAAGTGTGTCGATGCCGTATCTTTCTCCAACGACAGGCCGTGTCGAGGTTGCCCTCAGCGTGCCGGTGTATCGCAATGATGGCTCGAGGCAGGGGACTCTCGTCGGCTTGCTCGATCTCACAGAGCCGCTCGTGACGGATCTCGTCGAGCCCGCAAGGATTCTGGGTTCCACGGGTCATGCCGACCTCGTGGATGAGCGAGGCCTGGTCCTGGCCTCGACGAATCCGAACCACGTGCTCAAGGCGGGAGATCATCCAGAACTCTACGACGCGGTTGCACGGGATCGCGTGCCGATCGTCGAGCGTGTCCCGCATAGCGCAGATGCGTCGAGTCTCGATCAGTCAGCGTGGCACGTCATGGCGTATGCACCTCTGCGTACCGCACCATGGGGTGTGGCCATGGGAGCGAGTGAAGCCGAAGTTTTCGAGCCTGTTTCGCGGCTGCGAACTCGATTCATTGCCATCGGTGCTGCGAGCCTGGTGACCTTGCTCGCCGGTGGTGTCCTTGCGCTTGGTCTGGCCAGGAGAACCGATCGGTCTGACGACCATATCTACTGACCGACCGACAGTGGCAGCGCCATGATCTCAGACGAACAGTCACACTCATGCTGTCGCCCGGCCAGATGACTCCATGAATGCCAGAGGCCTCGGACGACGCCGTGACCGGCGGTCGCGTAATCGCCCGAGGCTTGTCCGGCTGGTCTCAGCCGGTGGAGAAGATGTCGGCTGTCATAGTCGGACCGTGCGTCGTGCAGATCAGCTTGTAGTGGCCGGTCTGGTCGGCAACGAAGCTGACCGAGTACTCCCGTCCTCTGTTCGCCATGAACGCATCCACAACGGTGGATCCATCCGGAGCTTCGACGTGAATCAGATGTTCGTCGCCGTTCACCCCGAACATGCGAAGAGTCACGTTGTCGCCCTCCGCAACAGTCATCGCACCGGGAGCGAACATGTAGGTGGCTACCTGGAACTTGTCAGCGTTGTCTGGGTCGTAGTCGCCCGGCGCCTTGTACCCGTAACCCTGCGAAAGAGTTGTCGGATCGACATCAGGTGCAGGGATCCCGTCCGTTGCTCCCTTGACCTCGATCAGTTGTACATCGAATAACACATCCCCGGGCTCGGCTCCGCTACCGCTGCTGCAAGCAGCGACCACGAGTGCGCTGATCGCGACGATCGTGACCAGGTGTTGCAATCTCATCATTCTCCCTTTCAGTCGGTGCGAGATGGGAGCGTCATGTCGCCCCTATCGTCTGGGTTCACCGTATGGGATGCTCCTGTTCGTGGGTAGGGGCAGGGGTCGGAGAGTCTGTTGCCCCAAGGTCCGGTCAGTTTCCGACCTTGGTCCGAAGAAATTCTTCGTACAATGGATTCACTCGACGTGTTGGAGCACCAGTGCGAATCCTCGGCATCGATAGGTTCACCTTCGCCGGCCAATTTCTGCTTTTTAGCCTCGGGATCCTTCTGATAGGCATGGTTACTATCGGGCTCTGGATGCAATCGAACGTCAAGAGGGCGATGATTGACCGGACAGCAGGGATGGCAGCCCTCTACGTCGACAGTCTCGTGAGTCCGCTGATCCAGGACACGCCAGCAGACGGACCTCTCTCTTCCACCGCCAGAGCCGAACTCGACATCCTGGTTGAGAGCACTCCACTGGATTCAGAACTCGTCTCCGTCAAGATCTGGTCGCCAACCGGAGAGATCCTCTACAGCCCCAACCCTGACCTCATCGGTCGCACCTTCGATGTCCACGAGAATCTCGTCCGCGCCTTTTCCGGAGAGGTTGTATCAGGACTCAGCGACCTATCTGAGCCGGAGAACGAAAATGAGCGATTGACTTGGGACATGCTTATCGAAACCTATGCCCCGGTTCGCAGCGAAGGCACTGGTTCTGTGATTGCAGTTGCCGAGTTTTATCAACTGCCTGACGAATTGATAGCAAAGATTCGAAGAGCTCAGCTACAGAGCTGGATCATTGTCGGGTTCGCGACGCTGATCATGTACGTTCTCCTTGTTGGCATGGTACGCCGGGCCAGCAGGACCATCCGGAGGCAACAGGCCGAACTCCTTGCGAGCGTACGTGAACTGCAGCGCGCTCTCGATGAGAATCAAGACCTTCACGCCAAGGTCAACAAGGCGGCTGCTCGAACGACAATACTCAACGAGCGGTTCCTGCGACGGGTGTCCGCAGACATTCATGATGGTCCTGCCCAAGATGTGGCGTTTGCTCTCCTGCGGATCGAGCACATTGCCGAATCGACGGAGGGGAACGGAAGCGGAACCCGTGAAGACGTGAAATCGCTGGCAAGGGCCCTTACTTCGGCGTTGACGAACCTACGTGCGATTACCCACGGTCTCAGGGCACCAAGCGTCGAAGGTCTTACTCCGTGCGACGCAGCGCGCCGCGCCGTGTCGGATTTTGGTCGTATTTCGGGTGAGCCCGTCGAATTCACTTGCAACGAGGGATTCGCCCTGGGCCCGGTGCCGGTGAATCTCACGATATACCGTGTGGTCCAGGAGTCATTGGCGAACAGCTTCAAGCATGCGGGTTCCGCCTCCAGACAGGTTTGTGTGACCAACTCTGGAGGATTCGTCGATGTCGAGATTCGAGACGACGGGGTCGGCTTTGATGCAGGGGTTGATACCGGTGTAGCAACTCTCGGTCTCGTCGGCATGCGAGAACGAGTAGAGCTACTCGGCGGGACGTTCACCGTCCAGAGCGCCGCGAACCAGGGCACCATCGTGAGCGCTCGGCTACCGCTGGTGATCGAGGCGACGGATGTCTGACAAGATACGCATCCTTGTTGCGGACGACCATCCCCTATTCCGAGAAGGGGTGGTGAATACGCTGGCGGCCGAACCCGACATCCAGGTGATCGCGGAAGCGACTAGCGGTGAACAGGCAGTCAAGCAGGCCGTGGATCTGTTACCGGACCTTGCGATCCTCGACCTGACGATGCCTGGTATTGGTGGAACCGCTGCGACGAGACAGATCGCGGCGCAATGTCCGGCGACGGCCGTCCTTGTACTCACCGTGTCGGAGGATGCGGACGATCTGCTTGAGGCCCTCAAGGCCGGTGCTCGTGGTTACGTTCTAAAAGGCGTGTCCGGGCATGGTTTGATCCACGCGGTCCGCTCTGTGATTGCTGGCGAGGTGTACATCACCCCGGCGCTTGCGGCCGGGATTCTGAGCGAAATGACACGCGATGATTCAGCGGACCCCTTCGAGGATTTGACAGGGCGAGAGCACGAGATCCTTGAACTCGTAGCGGCGGGACTTACGAATCGTCAGATCGGCGAGCGTCTGTACTTGGCAGAGAAGACTGTCAAGCACTACATGACGAACGTCCTGCAGAAGCTTCACGTCCGCAGCCGCGTAGAGGCTGCCCTACTTGCCCAGCGACGAAATCTTGAGAGCCGCTCGTAGAACGAATCTTCCGTCCGTAATACTCATTATTCTGTCAATGGCCATGGTTTCTCCCCGTGGGCGGCCGTGGGTGTT
>JASJXX010000040.1 GCA_030123765.1 Actinomycetota bacterium
ATGAGTGGGGAGTCTGTGTCGTCGGGTTCTGAGACGCCTCCGAGGTTGTTGGATTTCGGTCAGGAGCGGATCAGGACGTTGCATTTCACGTGGATTGCGTTCTTTATGACGTTCTACGTGTGGTTCAATTTGGCGCCTCTGGCAACGACGTTGCTCGACTCGGTTGGTTGGATGACGAGTGAGCACATAAAGATCCTGCTGATTGCGAATGTTGCGTTGACGATCCCTGCTCGGATCATTGTTGGTTCCCTTATCGATCGCTTCGGGGCTCGGGTGGTGTTCTCGGGGTTGATGGTTGTGATGGCGGTTCCTGCGGTGGCGTTCACTCTTGCTGATTCCTTTGTGCAGATGCTCATTGCGCGGCTGGTTCTTAGTTCGATTGGTGCGAGTTTCGTTGTGGGTATCAAGATGACTGCTCAGTGGTTCCCTCCCAAGTACATCGGGAGGGCTGAGGGGTTCTATGCGGGGTGGGGGAATTTCGGTTCGGCGTTTGCTGCGATGACGTTGCCGTGGTTCGCGATCTCGTTCATGGGTGGCTGGTTGGGTCTGGGTGATGACGCGTGGCGGTGGGCGATGGGGGTGAATGGTCTTGTGCTGGCTGTCTATGGGGTGATGTATTACTTCCTTGTTCGGGATGTGCCTGAGGGCGAGAGGCTGCATACGTCCAAGAGGATGGAGCCGATGTTGGTCACGTCGTATGGTGACCTGGTTCAGTATCTGGTGTGGTCGTTCCCTCTGATGGGGGCTCTCGGGGTGTTGGCGTGGAGGCTTGGCAGTGTGGAGATTGGTGGGCGGCCGGTCCTCTCGAGTGGGGCCGTGTTGTTGATCTACGGTGTGCTTTCTGCTGTGTATGTGGGGCATGTGGTGAAGACGCTTCGTATCAACCTGCCGTATCTGCGGGCGGGTGTCCCTGAGGACGAGAAGTATCACTGGGGGAGTGTCGCGGCTCTCAATGCGACGTATTTCGCTAATTTCGGTGCTGAGCTTGCGGTGGTGTCGATGTTGCCCGCTTTCTTTCAGGCTACGTTCAGGCCGTTGACGGGGGGTGACGGGGAGATGCTCGTGACGGCGACTGTTGCCGGGTTTGTGGCTGCGTCGTTCGCTTTCGTCAACCTTGTCGCTCGGCCGTTGGGGGGGTATCTCTCTGATCGGATGGCGAATCGGAAACGGACGATGCTCGTCTACATGTTCGGGATCGTTATCGGCTTTTTCTTGATGGGCAACATCGGTGTGTGGGGGTCGGGTGTTGACGCGGACGGGCTCCGGACGGTGGTTCCTGCGTTCGGTGGGGTTGGTTGGCTCGTCGTCGCGGTAGCGATCACGGTTTTTGCCTCTATCTTTGTGCAGGGTGCTGAGGGGGCGACGTTCGCGATCATCCCGATGGTGAATAGGCGGATGACGGGTCAGATCGCTGGTATGGCGGGTGCGTATGGCAATGTTGGTGCGGTCATGTACCTGGTGTTGTTCTCTCTGGTTGATGCCAGGACGTTCTTCTTGATCCTGTCGGGGGGAGCGCTGGTCGCTTTCGTGGTGACGCTCTTGATGCTCAAGGAACCTGAGGGCGCCTTCGACGCCGACTTCACCCACGACGCCGAAGGACGCATCGAAGCGTGAACCAACACACCGGCGACGCCAGAACCACGCGGCGGTAGCGGCGGGCTGCAACCTCCCCCAGAAGATCAGCTCCGAGCCGCTGGACCAGGTGACCGCGGTCATCTGCGAAGAACACGAAATCCGTCATCTTTGTAGAGCTTGTGCGTTATGATTCACGCATGACGATCCTCCCCACGAGCGCTGCGATGTGTTGTTGCGGTTGTAGCGCTACCGCGCGTGGAGGTACATAGCCGTCATCCCAACGAGACTTAGCGACATGTACCTCCCGCCCGGAATACTCGCCGGAGCGGGAGTTTTCGTTTCCAACACTCTCATTACGAACCAGACAAGGGACCAGCCATGGCCACTCGAACACAACTCACTCAGACCACGTCGGTGAACCACGTTCTGCGCCGGTACGAAGACATCCGGGACCTCCTCCCGAGCGTGGACAACCCGACACCTCTCGTTCGCGTGCACAATGCGGTGTCGGCAGAGAACGTGTATCTCAAGCTCGAGTGGTTGAATCCGTTCGGTTCGATCAAGGATCGAGCTGCGGCGTACCTCATCGCCGGCCTCCGTGACAGCGGTGACCTCGAGGGGCGAGAGATCGTGGAGGCGTCCTCGGGCAACACGGCTATCGCCCTTGCAGCGCTCGGCGCGATCAGCAACACGAAGGTCACGATCACGATTCCCGACGGTGTTCCTGAAGAGACGAAGACGATTCTGAGAATGCTCGGTGCTGAAGTCTGGGAGACACCCGATGAGCTGTGTCCTGTCGATCATCCCAAGGACGGGGCGATAGCCCTCGCCCGCTCGCTCGTAGCCTCTGAAGGAGGATCACGGTACGTCATGCCGGATCAGTACGAGAACCCGGACAACGTTCGTGCCCATTACGAGACAACGGGTCCAGAGATCTGGAGACAGACGGAGGGGGAGGTGACAGCGTTCTTCGCTGGCTTCGGCACTTGTGGGACGATCACCGGTGTCGGGCGTTACCTGAAGGAACGAAACCCTGAGGTGCGGATCGTCGCGATAGAGCCGCAGAAGGGCCACCGGCTCCCCGGGCTCAAGAGCTTCGCCGAATCCAACGAGCCGGGGAACCTCGATTGGAGCGTCATCGACGACGTCGTCACGGTCGGTGATGAATCAGCATACGCTATGACCCTGCGGCTACACCGCGTAGACGGCCTTCTCGTCGGGCCTTCGACGGGGGCCATCGTCCACGCGATCAACGCGTACGATGACCTGGCGCAAGGCCTCGTCGTCGGTGTCTCCCCTGACGGTGGCGCGAAGTACACGTCGTACTTCAAGGAGATGCTTGGAAGCGACGGAGCGCCGACTCTATGACGACTTTTGATACGAACCGAGGAGTACCACACATGACGACGGGGAAGACATCTGACTTGGTGCCGTCTGCGACTCTTGACACTTCCGGGTTGGTCTGCCCCCTCCCGGTCTACAAGGCGGCACTTCTGTTGAGGGGGATGGAGTCGGGCGAGATCCTCGAACTGATCTGCACCGACCCCGGATCCCTCGCCGACATACCCGCCCTTGCACGCCAGCGCGGGGATCGTATCCTCGGGACCGATGATCGGGGCTCTACACAGGTGTTCTGGATCGAGCGAGGGTGATGAGCCTGCCAGGCCCGTCGTAAGGAGCGCGTTGAAGACGACGGATGGCTCCGTCAACCGGTGGAGAGTTCGGCGCTGATCGACCGCGGAAGTGCAGCGTCGGATGAACCGACTCTCGCGTCCCGCTATGAGACGACTGGCGCCTTCGCGAAGTGCTGCCGCATCCACTTCTCGACTCCGATGATCAGATAGACAGCGAACCCGACGAGGAAGATTCGACCCCACTGCGTCGCGTCGATCGGAGTAGAGCCGAAGAGGTTGTTCATGATCGGGAGGTATGTGTAGAGGGCCTGAAGAATCGCCATGGTGCCCAGACCGAGCCAGATGGCCGGGTTCGAGAAGACCCCGATCCTGAACATGGATGACGTGAAGGACCTCGAGTTGAGCAGGTAGAAGCTCTGGACGACCACGAACACACCCACGGCCACCGTGCGTGCTGCGGCTTCGCCGGAGCCGAGCGACATCTCGTAGGTGAACAGTCCAAAGGCGCCGGCAAGGAGCAGTGTCCCCACAAGTGCTATCCGAGCCAAGAGGGTCGCGGTGATGATGGGACGATCGGGATCGCGGGGCGGTCGGATCATGATGCCGTCCTCCTTCGGTTCGAAGGCCAGCGTCAGTCCCAACACGACTGCGGTGGTCATGTTGATCCACAGGATCTGAATCGGGAGGATGGGGAGGACCGTGCCGACGAGTACCGCGACCATGATGACGAGACCCTCTCCGAGATTCGTCGGCAGCGTCCAGATGATGAACTTCGTGAGGTTGTCAAAGACACCTCGCCCCTCCTCCACGGCTGCCTCGATCGTCGCGAAATTGTCGTCCGTGAGAACAATGTCGGAGGCTTCCTTCGCGACCTCGGTCCCGCGTTCTCCCATGGCGATGCCGACATCTGCCCGGCGCAGCGCCGGCGCATCGTTGACTCCGTCCCCGGTCATGGCAACGACGTGGCCTGCCGCCTGGAGCGCTTCGACGATCCGCAGCTTCTGCTCCGGCGAGACGCGGGCGAAGACGTCGGACGCATTCGCAGCGTGGGCGAGATCCTCGTCGCTCATCTCGGCGAGTTCGGCTCCGGTCACCGCTCGCGGGCGGCTGTCGACGAGGCCGATCTGCTCCGCGATCGCCTCAGCCGTGAGCGGGTGGTCCCCGGTGATCATCTTCACTGCGATCCCTGCGGTCCGGCAGGCAGCGACCGCAGCCTCAACTTCGGGCCGTGCGGGATCGACCATGGCCTGGATGCCAACGAAGGTGAGGCCGGTGACGTCGTCGTGGCCGATAGTCTGCCTGGTGGCCTCAATCGGCCTGGTAGCCATGGCCAACACCCGGTATCCGTGGGAAGCTAGCGCCTCGACGGCGAGGGTGATGGGAGCGTGATCGATCGGGACTGACTCGCCCGACGGGTTCGTCATCGTTACGCAACGCTCGAGGATGGACTCCACTGCACCCTTCGCGGAGAGCGTGCGGACTCCCGTGTCTGGGTCATGGTTGAGGGTTGCCATGTAGCGGTGGCGCGAATCGAACGGAACGACGTCGAGTCGTTGCCAGCGGTCTCTGAATGCGGTCACGTCGATGCCACCCTTCATGGCGGCCACTACCAGAGCGACGTCGGTGGGATCACCGATGGGCGCCCACTCGTCCCCGGTTCCCGTCAGCTCCCCGTCGTTGCACAACACGCCTGCCGCGAGGCAGAGTGCCAGTGCACCGCTCCCCTCGTTCTCGGGTTGGTCGGCTCTGGGTTGGATGTCTCCAGCGGGGTGGTACCCGACACCGGCCACATCGTGGGACGCGCCGCCGGCCATCACGACCTGGACGGTCATCTGGTTGGCAGTGAGTGTTCCGGTCTTATCCGAGCAGATCGTCGTGGTGCTTCCCAACGTCTCGACCGCGGGGAGCTTGCGGATGATGGCGCGTCGGCGTGCCATCCGCGAGACCCCGATCGCGAGCGTGATCGTCACTGTCGCGGGGAGGCCCTCCGGGATCGCTCCTACAGCGAGCGCTACTGCGGCACTGAACATGTTCTCGGTCGTCTCTCCGCGCAGCATGCCCACTGCGAAGGTGATCGCGGCGAGGACGATAATCACCCGCAGGATGATCATGCTGAAGCGGTCCATCTTCTGGGTCAGAGGGGTATCAAGGGTCTCCACCTCTCCCAGCAGCTTCGAGATGTGCCCCACCTCGGTGTGGTCCCCGGTGGCGGTGACGACTCCCATCCCCTCGCCGCGCGTGATCAGCGACGAGGCGTAAGCCATGTTGGTGCGGTCGGCGAGGGTGGTGGAGAGAGCTACGACTGCCGGGGCAGCCTTCTCTACAGGCAGCGACTCACCGGTGAGAGCGGACTCGTCGATCTGGAGGCTGCGGGTCGAGAGGATCCGGATGTCGGCGGGTACCTTGCCCCCGGCCGACAAGACGACCAGATCCCCGGGGACGACCTCCGTCGCCGAGATCACAACTCGCTTCCCTGCGCGCACGACCGTCGCGTCCGCCACGAGCGTCGCTGCGAGGGCGGCGATGGCCGCCGTCGCCTTCTCCTCCTGGAAGAACCCGACCACGGCGTTGACCAGGACGACTCCGAAGATGACACCGGAAGACACCCAGTCACCGAAGAGCGCCTTGATGCCGCCAGCGACGATGAGAATGTAGATCAGAGGCTGATGGAACTGGTGGAGGAATCGGGACAGCACGCCCGGACCCGGTCGGGTAGTCACCACATTCGATCCGAACCGCTCCCGTCGGTCTTCCACGGAGAGCGCGTCGAGGCCGGATGTCGTATCGGCTTCCAGGAGGTCAACGACTTCGTCCTCGGGGAGGTGATACCACTCTGCCGCGGTGAGAGTCTCCATTAGGAATCCTCCTTTAAGTGCGCGCGGGGTCGTCCGAAGTTCCCGACGCTCACGGTATTAGCTGTGTCGCTCTGGGGCGGTGCGACGTGTGGGGCGGCCGCAGCGTGGAGAGTGGCGAGAGCAACGCAGGATGCAGCACGCAGGGTGCAGCACGCAGGGTGCCTGTCGCCGCGGCGGTGCGAACGGTCATGAAGCTCATCCTCCGACTCCGATCGAGAAACACTCCACCAAGATCGCCGAGATCCTCCATCTGCACCGAATGCAACAGCACTATCGAAAACCAGACAGTGCTGATCGTGCCTCAGCAGCGCAGTTTACAGAGGCTGGGAGATTGCGATGTGAGGCGCGCTCTCGTCGGTCGCTGGTGCCATCGTTGCATGGGGAGAGAGCCTTTATCCGCCGGGGACGGGTGAGGCCCCATCGTTGGTACGCTCGCACTAGTGGACCTGAAGGCCAGAGATGCAGCGTTGCGGGCGGACATCCGCCGACTGGGGAACCAGTTGGGGGACTCCCTCGTGCGTCAGGAGGGAGAGGGCCTGCTCGAACTTGTGGAGAGTGTTCGGGCGATCACGAGATCGATGCGTAGCTCGGATGGGATGGCCGACGACGGGTCTCTCGATTCGCTGCTCGCCGATCTCGACCTGGAGACGTTGAGCACTCTCGCGAGAGCGTTCACTGCGTACTTCTACCTGGCCAACGTCGCAGAGCAGACGCACCGGCTCGATGAGTTCGCTGCCCGTACGCAGAGCCAGAGGGGATCGTTGGAACGCACGATCGATCTCATCGAGGCAGCCCAGATCGATCCGGCGGAGATCGAGAAGATCCTCGGTCGGCTCGAGCTGCGACCTGTCTTCACCGCTCATCCAACGGAGGCCTCCCGTCGATCGATTCTCACAAAACTCAACGATGTCGCCGTCCTGATCGACAAGCGCCTCGATCCGCGAGCAACCGAACTGGAGAAGCGCCGGATCGATCGACGTCTCGCGGAGCTGATCGATCTCATCTGGCAGACTGACGAGCTCCGCCGTGACAAGCCTGACCCGCGTGACGAAGCCGTGTCGGTCATCTACTACTTCGACGAGATGTTCAAGAGCTCCGTACCCGGCGTACTCGACGCGTACGCGTCGCAAGTGGCACGACTGGATGTTGAGGTGGCGGTCGACGCCACGCCCATCAAGTTCGGCACCTGGGTCGGCGGAGATCGCGATGGGAACCCGTTCGTCACGGTGGCGGTCACGGAGGACGTACTTGCCGCACAGCACGATCACGCGATGCGCAACATCATCGCCGGAGTCGAAGCGTTGGCCGCTGACCTGTCGACCTCATCAAGGATCCGCGATGTGAGCGAGGAGCTTGTCGCGAGCCTCGACGCGGACCGCCAGAAGATGCCGGACACCTTTGCCCAGTTCGGCGATCTCGACGCGGAGGAGCCCTACCGCCTCAAGCTCGCGTACATCCATCAGCGACTCATCAACACCCACGAAAGTGTGCGTGCAGGCCGTGAAGTCCCCCAGGGGCAGGGGTACGCAGCAGTCAGCGAGCTCATCGACGAACTCACTCTGATCTACCGTTCGTTAATGGAGAACCGCGGGGAGCTCGTCGCGACCGGCATGGTTGCTCGGTTGACGAGGAACGTCGCTACGTTCGGGTTTCATCTGGCAACGATGGATATCCGTCAGCACGCGGAGAAGCACCGAGCTGCGATCAGCGAGTTGTTCGGGGAGCTCGACGCAGGAGACCGACTCGGCGAGCTTGCGGGGATCCTTGCAGGCCCGACGCCGTTCGTCGGAGATTTCGCAACGTTCAGCGAGGAGACGAGAGCAACGTTCGGGGCGTTCCGGGCGATCCGCGCGGCGAAGGATCGGTACGGCGACGAGGTGATCGAGAGTTACATCATCTCCATGACCGCGGATGCCGATGATGTTCTTGCCGCAGCGGTGTTGGCTCAGACAGCCGGTCTCGTCGATATTCCTAACGGGGTTGCCGACATCGGGTTCGTGCCACTGCTCGAGACCACCGAGGAGCTCCGAATCGCAGGCGACCTGCTCGACCGTCTTCTCCGTGTGCCGTCGTACCGAGAGCTCGTGCGTCTGCGCGGCGATATCCAGGAAGTGATGCTCGGCTACTCGGATTCGAACAAGGACGGAGGGATCACGACCTCCCAGTGGGGGATCTATAAGGCGCAGCAGCGCTTGCGCGATGTCGCACACAGCCATGACGTCGTCCTTCGTCTCTTCCACGGTCGCGGCGGGACGATCGGCAGGGGCGGTGGCCCGACGCACGACGCGATCCTGGCGCAGCCCTTCGGCACGGTGGATGGGTCGATAAAGATCACTGAGCAGGGTGAAGTGATCGCAGACAAGTACGGCCTCCCCGAACTCGCTGAACGCAACCTTGAGCTGGCGCTCTCAGCCGTAATTGAAGCGTCGCTGTTGCACCAGTCGCCGCGCCAGCCCGAGGATCGTCTCGCTCTCTGGCACGACGCGATGGATTCGATAAGTGACGCCGCGTATAAGGCATATCGTGCCCTCATTGATGATCCGGGACTCGTCGGCTACTTTCTCAGCGCGACCCCCGTCGAAGAACTCGGATCGCTCAACATCGGTTCTCGCCCGTCACGACGGCCCGGCAACAGCGGTTCGCTTGATGACCTCCGGGCGATCCCCTGGGTCTTCGGTTGGTCGCAGTCCCGCCAGATCGTGCCGGGTTGGTTCGGAGTGGGATCGGGGCTCGCTGCTGCGCGGGCGGGAGGTCACGGAGATACGATCGCCGACATGTTCGAGCATTGGTCGTTCTTTAGGACGTTCGTCTCGAACGTCGAGATGACGCTCGCGAAGACCGACATCGGGATCGCCGGGAGGTACGTCTCCGCGCTCGTTCCCGAAGAGAGCCGACACTTGTTCGGCACCATTACCGAGGAGTTCAATCGCACTGTTGAGGAGATTCTCAGCATCACGGGCGAGAGCGCACTCCTAGAAGACCACCCCGTGCTTCAACGGACGTTGCGTGTCCGCGACGCGTATCTCTATCCGCTTCATCATCTCCAGGTGAATCTGTTGGAGCGATCGCGCAGTGCCGAGGAGGAGGAGCCACTGCTGCGCCGAGCGCTGCTGCTGACCGTCAACGGGATCGCTGCCGGTCTCCGCAACACCGGTTAGCCACGTCTGTTGCCTCAAGATATCGACGATGGCGGCGGCGCGTGTGCACGTTCTACATGCAGTCGAGTCGAATGGTCGCTATATTTCAAGTTGCTTAGGAACTTTCTCATCCGATTGCCAAGCTGGGCGCTCTGCTCAGTCAGTCACTCCGGTGCTGGTTTTGGTTCGAAGCGCAAGACGGGCGCGCGAGCGCCGCTACATATGGCGATTGGAGCCAAGATGAAGAAACTGTATGTGGGGAACCTCCCATGGAGCACTAACGAGGCTGAGCTTCGTCAGATGTTCGAGCCGATGGGCGAGGTTCACTCTGTCGCTCTCATCACCGACCGTGAGACCGGCCGTTCCCGCGGGTTCGGTTTCGTTGAGCTCGATGATGAAGCTGCCGAGAAGGCCATGTCCGAGCTCAACGGCAAAGACATGGGCGGTCGTGCCCTTCGTGTGAACGAGGCGCAGGACAAGCCGCGTCGCTCCGGCGACGGTGGAGGTGGCGGGCGCTGGTAGCCCTCCTCGACAACAATAACCAAGACACCAACAGAGAAGGGGCCCTTCACGGGGCCCCTTCTCTGTTGGTGTCAACTTCCTAGCCCCACCGCGATGTCTTCAGTGCTCGGCAGGGGCGAGAGTGCCGCTATCAGCTTTGTCGCGCTGTGGCTTCGGCGAACCGGACCTTGAGATTTCTGCTGCCGAGCCTGGATCCGTTGAGTGCTCGAATTGCTTTCTGCGCCGCGGGGTGGGGCATGTCGACGAAGCCGAAGCCCTTCGACCGGCCCCGCTTGTCGATCATGACACTGGCCTGTTGCACGTTGCCGTAGGGGCTGAACAGGACACGGATGTCATCGTCGGTCGCGCTCCACGGCAGATTCGACACATGGACGCTCTGGGAACCGGTTGGAGTGGCGCTGCGCTTGTTCCTCCGTCGGGGCTCCGGGTGTCGCGCAGCGTTCCTGTGGCTGCTCTGCTTCGGTGCGGCGCTCCGTATCGGACGATCGGTGCGAGTGATGCTATCGAGGCGAGGCTTCTCGAAAGGATGCCGTAGGTCGAGCTGGTCCTGTATACGGCGCACAGCCCGTTTCTGGGCTCCTGTGACGAGGCTCACAACGGTCCCCGACGCGCCTGCCCTGGCTGTGCGTCCGGAACGGTGCAGGTAGTCCTTGTGGTCCGCTGGAGGGTCGAAGTGCACGATCGATGCAACCGCATCGATGTGGATGCCACGCGCCGCAACATCCGTCGCGACGAGCGCTTGTGCTTCGCCGCGAGAGAAGGATTCCAGGGCTCTGCGTCTCTGATTCTGCGATCGACCACCGTGCATCGCAACCGCCTCCACACCAAGCCTGGTGAGTTGCTTCGCGAGCCGGTCGGCTCCGTGGCGGGTCCGGGTGAAGACGATGCACCGGTTTGAGGCGTTGATCACGTTGGCAGTGTGCTCCACTTTTTCGTCCTGCTGGACGAGCCAGAAGTGGTGCTGCGCGTCGACAGTATCTGGCTCGATGGCCCCCGCCTCGTGGCGCACGGGGTCATTCTGATATTCGCGAATGAGCGTGGCCACATCGCCGTCGAGCGTGGCAGAGAAGAGCAGGGTCTGGCGATTCGCCGACGTCTGGTTGAGGATCCTTCGGACGGTGGGCAGAAATCCCATGTCTGCCATCCGGTCCGCCTCGTCGATGGCAACGATGGTGACGTCGCCCAGGTTGACAGTGCGCTGCTCGATGAGGTCCTCGAGACGCCCGGGGGTCGCGACGAGGACGTCAACGCCTCGACGCAGACGGTCCTTCTGCGCCTGATACCTCACTCCGCCGTATATGGCGAACACCTGACGGCCCATCGCTTTGGCGTACGGTGCCAGGTCGCGCCTGATCTGTTCGGCGAGTTCACGCGTCGGAGCGAGGATGAGGGCCTTGGGGCGGTTGGGCTTTGCAATGGCGACCTTTGCGAGGATCGGGAGTCCAAAAGCGAGCGTCTTGCCCGACCCCGTTGGTGCTCTGCCGGAGACGTCCCGACCATTAGCGACGTCTGCGATTGTCGCTGCCTGGATAGGGAAGGGTTCGGTGATGCCCTGGTTGTTGAGTGTACTGACGAGCGCGGCGGGCAGCCCGAGTTGAGAGAACGTTGTAGTCACAGTGATTCCTTACCCAGTTGGGTGGTTGTTTGCGTGTGCCTTCTCGCTCTGATCGCGCGACCTCTGCCTATGCGATCGAGAGTCGGTCGAAAGAGGCAGTCCAACCGGGTGAGAATCCGAGCCGTTCTTCACCGGGGTAGCGACGACGCGCTGACCTCCGCCCGGTGCGGCGTGGGAAAGGTAGCAGAACGTCCGCGTAATGCGCGCTCTTTTATCTGCGAAGAACTTCTGTGTTCGTAGATCGTCACGGCCCGCGGTGTCTGGCGGCATTCAGGCCCAGGAAGCTCCGCGCCCACTAATCGTGACGATTGCATGGGGCTCTCTGAGAAATGGAGTGATCACGGCTTCAAGTCGATTGGTGTCCATGAGGAAGGCGTCGTGACCGTTGGGGCTGTCGAGTACGGCGAAGGTCGCGTTCGGCATCGCTGCGGCCATCTCCCTGGCTTCGGAGACGGGGTAGAGGACGTCGCTGCTGATCCCGACGACGAGTGCACGGTTCGCGATCGAGCTGAGGATGGCTTCACGTGGCCCTCGGTCACGGCCGAGGTCGTGGCTGTCCATCGCGTCGAGAAGAGTGAGGTAGGTGTTGGCGTCGAAGCGGGCAGCGAGGCTCCGCGCGTGGTGTTGAAGATATGACTGAACAGCGAAGGATCCCGCCTCGCTCTCTCGACCGAAGCGCGCAGCGAAACTCGCGGGACTGCGGTAGGTGCACATCGCGATCATTCGCGCCGTGCCGAGACCGTTCGCCGGCTGCTGGTCGTGTGCATAGCGCCCGTCGGCGAACACGGGGTCCGTGATGATCGCGTTCCGTTGTGCCTCGGAGAGCCCGATCGCCCACGCGGACTGGGCCGATCCCACACCGATCGGTACGATCGTGTTGACGAACGACGGGTACAACGCAGCCCACTCGAGTGCCTGCATCCCCCCCATCGACCCGCCGATGACGAGATCGAGGTGGGTCACGCCGAGCTGGCCGAGGACAACCTTCTGGAGATGGACCATGTCCCGGATCGTCACTCTCGGAAAGTCCGGGCCAGCAGGATCGTCTGAGTTCGGGAGCACCGTCGACGGTCCCGTCGTTCCCGAGCATCCACCCAGCACGTTCATCGACACGATGAAGGAGTCTGCCGGGTCGAAGAGCCGTCCGGATCCGAAGAGGCCACGCCACCAGTCGTCTGCGTCTGCGTTGCCTGTGAGGGCGTGGCAGATCAGTGTGGCTGTGCGCAGGTGCTTGCCCCACGTGCGTACCTCAACGGTGACATCGCGCAGTGTCCCCCCTCGTTCGAGGGGGAACACTCCGGGAACAACGACCCTGTGCTTCACGACGCGACTGCCCGAAGTCCCTTGACCAATTCAAATGCGCCCGAGAAGTCATCGATGATGTCGTCGATGTGCTCGATGCCGACCGACACTCTCACGAGGTCATCCGTGACGCCCGAGGCGAGCTGCTCTTCGGCGCCGAGCTGCTTGTGGGTGGTCGAGGACGGGTGGATCACCAACGTCTTCGCGTCCCCGACATTCGCGAGGTGGGAGGCCAGCTTGACGGAGTCGATGAACTGCTTCGCAGGCTCGGTACCGCCTTCGATCCCGAATGACAGAACCGCACCGAAGCCGTTCACGAGAATCCGCCGGGCAACTTCGTGATCCGGGTGATCCTCAAGTCCCGGGTAGTTGACCCACGCCACTTGTGGCTGCTCGACGAGCCATCGTGCGAGCTCGAGCGTGTTGTCGACATGGCGCTGGACCCGCAGAGAGAGCGTCTCGACTCCCTGGAGTAGCAGGAACGCGTTGAAGGGCGACAGAGTGGCGCCTTGGTCCCTTAGTCCCTCGACCCGTGCTCGGACGGCGAACGCGATATTGCCGAACGGGCCGTCGGGTCCGAACGTGTCAGCGAACACGAGACCGTGATAACCGGGTGACGGCTGGGAGAACTCGGGGAATCGACCGCTTCTCCAGTCGAAGTTTCCGGAGTCCACGATGATCCCACCGATGGACGTGCCGTGGCCACCGATCCACTTGGTAGCCGAGGCGACGACGATGTCCACGCCGTGGTCGATCGGCCTGATCAGATACCCCGCAGCGCCGAACGTGTTGTCCACGATCAGAGGAACCCCGGCGGCGTGAGCGACCTCGGCGAATAGCGGGAGGTCAGGCACGTTGAACCTGGGGTTCCCGATCGTCTCGAGGTAGAGCCCCTTTGTGCGGTCGTCGATCAGCGCAGCGAAATCGGCAGGGTCGTCGCTTGCCACGAACCGTACTTCGATCCCGAGACGCTTGAGCGCTACCTTGAACTGGTTGTACGTCCCTCCATACAGGTTCACCGTTGAGACGATGTTGTCCCCGACCGAGGCCAGGGTTGTGATCGCAAGGAACTGGGCTGCCTGCCCGCTCGCCGTAGCGACGGCCGCAACCCCGCCTTCGAGAGCGGCTATCCGCTGTTCGAATACGTCTGTCGTCGGATTCATGATCCGCGTGTAGATGTTGCCGAACTCCTCGAGGGCGAAGAGCCTCGCGCCATGCGCTGTGTCGTCGAACGTGTACGACGTCGTCTGGTAGATCGGAACTGCTCGAGCGTTGGTACCGGGAGCCGGTTCCTGCCCCGCATGAATCTGCAAGGTCTCGTAGCGATGTGTGTCTGTCATGTGCCCTCCCGGGTCTGAAAAAGGTTGCAGTGGCGTTCGGGAGGGGTGCTTCCCCAAAAGAGAAAGGACCTGCTCCGGGTGCCGGTGCAGATCCTTCGTGTCGGTTGTGGTGTTGCTACGCGAGGAATCTGTACGGCTCTGTAATGGCCATACACATCATCTCGCGGGTGCGTGCAACGTTCATTGTCCGGAGAATGTAGGGGTCGTCCGGTTGTATGTCAAGGCCTGTCCGCGAGATGTTCTCACTGAGTTCTTCGATGGGAGGCAGGGCAGCGAACTCGGGGTCCTGTTCCGCGATGCCCGTGTTGCTCTCCAGCGAGGAGTCACCGCAGGCGGAGAAGAGGAGGACGGCGAATACGACCGGGAGACCTTGCGGCTCGTGCCCGGTAGATTGCACCTGTGGATACATACTCATCTGCAGAGCGGGTCCGGCGATCCGTTACGAATCTCCGGTCCGACTGGGTCGAGATTGGCGGTCTCGGCAGGCTCGCGATCGTCGGGATCATCCTCGCGTTTGTCGTGACTCTGATACTCGGTTTCTCTATCACGCGTTCAGCGCGTGGCCATCTTCTTGATGCTCGGGCCGCGATGGTCGTGGCAGTAGTGAACGATCTGCCTCCGTTCCCCACTGGCGCAGTTCCGTCGCGAGGCGAGTACGCCATCTTCGACGTAGCCGTTCGAGTGACTGTTCTCGGGGGTGAGACCGTGCGGGTGAAGGTGTGGGACCGTGACGGCACCATCGTGTACTCGGACGCGAATGAACTTGTCGACCAGCGCTTCGACCTGCCTCTACACGCCATGATCGCGTTCGAGGGAGGGACCGGGCTGCACGTCTCAGATCTGACCGATCCCGCGCACGCGTTCGATCGTGGTCACGGTCAGCTCATCGAGATCTATGTCCCGATCATTGGTGACGATGGTGAGATCGGGGTGGTGTTCGAGGTCGAGCAGGACGCGAGCGGTCTGAACGATGCTCTGGCGGCCATCACCCGAAACGTGTGGGCGTCGATCTCGATCGGGCTCGTCGCCATCGGGCTGGTGATGGCCGTGGGCATCGCTGCGCGCACGCGTGAGGTGAACCGGAGACGGAGACAGGCTGAGGGCCTGCTCAAGTCATC
Source organism: Actinomycetota bacterium (assembly GCA_030123765.1). Taxonomy (GTDB): domain Bacteria; phylum Actinomycetota; class Acidimicrobiia; order Spongiisociales; family UBA5794; genus B3-G11. The sequence goes on from JASJXX010000040.1 coordinate 15,099, forward strand.
ATTCTCGGCTCAGGAAGCCGAACGGCGACGCGTGGTCAGCGCCCTCCACGACGATATCGGACAGCCGATGTACCGGCTTCTGTACGGACTCGAAGGTTCGAGGGCGAAGCTCGATCCGTCTGATCCCGTTGCCGTCGAACTCGGGCACCTCGCCGACATTGTCCGGGACATGGATGGGACGCTTAGAAAGGAGCTTCGGCTGCTGCACTTCGAGCTCGCTGCCGATGCAGGGCTGTCCACCGCACTTGAGGAACTCGTGGACCTGACCAGGCTCGAGACCGATCTCGAAGTAGCTCTCTCGATCGACCTCACCTACGAGCCGTCCGCGGTGCGCCGAACCGAGATTTACCGAGCGGCGCGAGAGGCGATCACGAACGTGAGGAAGCATGCAGGTGCCGAGCATCTCACGGTTCGCGTCTTCGAGGAGGCCGACACGCTCGTTCTCGAGGTGACCGACGATGGAAGAGGCCCAGGCGCGGACCACGACGCAGGTCTGGGTTTGAGCACGACACGGGAACGTTTCAGATCCCTCGACGGCGATCTGACAATCCAGGGCTCAGCCTCGGGCGGGACCCGGTTTCGGGCGTGGCTTCCGCGAGTTGAGAAGGACTTCGTATGAAGATTTTGATTGTTGACGATCACAAGGTCGTGCGGGACGGTATCCGGTTCATGCTCTCGGACGTCCCCGATATTGAGATCGTTGGTGAGGCAGAGTCGGCAGAGGCGATGTTCACGATCATCGACGAGGAGCCCATCGATGTCGTGTTGCTCGATATTCGCATGAAGGGCATGACAGGTCTCGATGCTCTCCAACGCATCTCGGGTGAGTACCCCCAGGTCAGGGTGCTGATGCTCTCGATGCATGATCAGCCCGGGTACGTCCGGCGTGCACTGGAGCTCGGAGCGTCCGGCTATCTCCTCAAGAGCGTGAGACGAGAGGAGATCATTGCCGCGATCGATGCCGCGTCGAAGGGGCACACCTACGTCGACAGCAGTCTGATGGAGCCGCTGCTCGCCGGGGTGACGGGTGCACCCAGGCATGCCGGCCGACTGAGCCCGCGGGAACAGCAGGTGCTTCAGCTCATCGCGAACGGATCTGAGAACAAGCAAATCGCCCGGGAGCTCGGACTCTCTGAGGCGACGGTGAAGACGTACATCCGGGGGGTGTTCGAGCGTCTCGATGTGTCCTCGCGCGCGGAAGCCGTCGCGGTGGGGCTCCGACAGGGCGTCATCGAGTAACGGGGATACGCGCAACTCTCCACCATATGGACGAGTGGCGGTATCCAGATAGCTGACTGTGGAGCCGGCCTGTTCTTCGAGATAATTCTCGTGTAAAGAACAACTTCGAACAAGGAGTCCGAAATGTTGAAACGGTTCACGAGTCTCTTCGCAGTCGCCGTTGCTGCACTTCTCGTAACAGCAGCGTGTTCAAGCGCTGGAACGGTGGACGTCGCCGATGAAGTCCCGATGGATGATGAAGTTGCTGTCGA
>JASJXX010000096.1 GCA_030123765.1 Actinomycetota bacterium
GTCGCAGGGGAGCTGCCGTGACCGTCTCGCGAAGCTGACCAGAGACTTCCTCGAGCAGCCGGAGGAGGAGCGCGAAGTAGCAGGCCTTGTGCGGCGTGACATCAACATATTCACCGGAGAAGAACGGGACCGGCTCGTGAGCGCCTACCAGCTCGCCCTGCCCGAGCAGATCGAGGCAATCATCAAGGACGGGATCGAGGACGGCGAGCTCCTCCCCGGCGACGCTCGGATCCTCTCCTGGTCCTTCGTAGCTCTCGTCGAGGTCGTGATCGGCGATTACGCCGACCGGGCTCTCGGCAGTACCCAGGCCCGTCTCGATCACGTGCTCGATCTCTTCTTCAACGGAGCAGCCGCACCTCAGACGGGAGGAAGAGAGTGACACTGATGGCCACAAGGTGTTTCGACGAGTGGCGTGACAAGTCGCTCGGCGACGCGCTCGTCGAGTGCAGAGACATGGTCGAATCACCCGAGTTCGCAACCGTACAACGCTGGCGTGATGCTGGCGGGAAGGTAGTGGGGCATTTCCAGGTCTACTTCCCTGAAGAGATCGTCCACGCAGCCGGCATGCTCCCCTTCAAGGTCCGTGGTGCTCCGATGGAGCCGAACCTGGCCGACTCTCACTTCGGGTCGTATCTCTGTTCGATCCTCAAGACCTCACTGGATCTTGCGTTGAGTGATCAGGTTCAGATGGAGCTGTTCGTCTCCCTCCCGATCTGTGACGCCGCCAGGAACCTCGCGGCGATCTGGGGTCGCAACGCCGATTATCCCTCCCAGATCCTGTACCTGCCCCAGAACCCGAACTCCTCGGGGAGCGTCGACTACCTGGAGCATGAGTACGACAGGATCAGACGGGTCATCGAGGAGGTGGCGGGGGTGGAGATCACCAATGCCGACCTCAGTGGCTCGATCGTTGTCTTCAACGAGAACCGGAGGCTCATGCGCGATCTGTACGACATAAAGAGGCGTACCCCCTGGCTGATCGCTGCTGAAGACGCGTACGCGATGGTTGCTCTCGCAGGAATGATTCCGCGCGAGGAGCACAACGAGCTGCTCAGGACGCTGATTCCGATGATCAGAGAGCGCGACGCGAAGCAGGAGGATCGCATCCGTGTCGTATTCGAGGGGGGCTTCTGCGAGCAACCACCCTTCGACCTCATCCGGATGCTCGGACGGACTTGTTACGTCGTCGACGACGACCTTCTCATCGGTCTGCGCTACCTCACCCAGGACGTGCCCACCGAGGGAGAGCCGCTCAGGCAGCTCGCTGAGTCCTACATCGAGCGGTCGTCGTACAGCCCGGTGCAGCACGATCTCCGTAAGCCGAAGGAGGAGATGCTCATCCAGCGAATCCGCGCAGCAGACGCCGATGCTGCGATTCTCGCCGCTGCGAAGATGTGCGAGCCAGGTCTTGAGGAGCAAGTCACCTACACCCACGCTCTCGACGACGAGGGGATCGACTACTTCGTCAGCGAATTTGAGGAGAACATGAGTTCCTTCGACCAGCTGGAATTGCAGGTCGAGACATTCGTCGAGAACCTGCTGTTCGCATGAGCGGCAATCGCCACCGAAGGAAGTTGACATGACCACGCGAGAACACACAGAGCAACTGGTCGGTCGAGGCAATCGCGAAGGTGCGGCCCTGTTCAAGGAGTGGTTCGCCGAACTCGACGCGACCGCGAAGAGCGGAGGCCTCTCCGCCTACGTGTTCGTCATGGGCAGCCTCAACGAGATACTCAAGACGTTCGATCTCCCCGTCGTCTTTCCCGAGATCAACTCGCTCCAGACGGCGGTACGCCGGGTCGCCCACGAATACCTCGAGATCGCCGAGGATTACGGGTACTCGCCTGACATCTGTGCGTACGTCAAAGCCGACGTCGGAACACAGCTCCGCGGCGGCCACCATCCCATGGCCCAGATCCCGAAACCGAGCATCACTGTCCTCACCAACGCCTGCAACACGTACATCAAGTGGGCTGAGATATGGGAGCGCATGTACAAGACGCCGATGTTCACCATCGACATACCCGGGACGCGCCAGGCTGGTGGCCAGACGTGGCGTGGCGACCCAGACTTCGAAGCAGACCGGAGATACGTGGAGGTGCAGCTGAGGGAACTCATCACACTCTGCGAAGAAGTCACCGGGACGAAGTTTGACATCGACAAGTTCCGCGAGGTCCTCACTTACGCCAATATCATGAGCCGGTCGTGGAAGCGGATCCTCGAGCTCAATCAGGCGAAACCTTCACTCTTCAACGCCCTCACCGACGGAACGATCTACCTCGGTGTCGCGAACGGTCTCAGGGGAACCGAGGCGGGCGCCCGATACTTCGAGCGCCTCGTAGAGGAGATGGAGTTCAAGGCCGCGAATGGCATCGGCCAGACGATCGACGAGGAGTACCGGCTGCTCTTCGTCGGGGTTCCTTGCTACCCGATCTTCCGCCGGTTCAACGAACTCTTCACCGACTGGGGAGGTACGTTCGTCAACTCGACCTACCTCTGGTTCGCATCCGGTGGGTCCAACAGGGGATTCGAGTACGACCTTGACGACCCGCTGGCGAGCCTCGCCGAGGGTGTCCTCATCTCCGTCCGGGACGCCATGGACTCCATGTTCCACCAGAACACGGTATTGGCAGGCATGGCGAGGGACTTCGACGTTGACGGCATCATCTACCACCCGATCAAGAGTTGTCGGACGGTCTCGACCGGACTCGCAGACGGAAGAAAGCACATGACGGAAGAACTCGGCCTTCCGAGCCTCTTCATGGAGTCGGACATGATGGACAGGCGAGTCGTCTCGGAAGCTCAGATGAAGAACCGTGTCGACGCCTTTTTCGAAGGCCTGGCAACCCGGCGCAGACTCGCTCAAGTCGATACGAAAGGATGAGGTGATTCGCGTGGCGTTCGCAGCCGGAGTCGACGTTGGTTCCACCCAGACCAAAGCGGTCATCGTCGACGAGGACGGCAACATCGCCGGTCGCTCGCTCCTTGACACGGGTGCCAACGTGCTCAAGGCTGCCGAGTCATCGTATCTTCTCGCCCTCGAACAGGGCGACATCGACGAGGAGGAGGTGGAGTACATCATTGGGACCGGCTACGGCCGATACCGGGTGACCTTCGGCAACAGCCAGGTCACCGAGATCAGTTGCCACGGGCGGGGGGCCGTCCACTTGTTCCCCAACACGAGGACGGTTGTCGACATGGGGGGCCAGGACACGAAGGCGATCTCCGTCAACGCGGAAGGCGAGATCACAGACTTCTGTATGAATGACAAGTGTGCCGCGGGGACCGGGAGGTTCCTCGGGGCTGCCGCCGCCGCTCTCGACATCTCGATCGACGAGCTCGGACACATCTCGCTTCGCAGTGAGAAGCCGATCAAGATCAGCACGACCTGTACGGTATTCGCCGAATCCGAAGTGCTTGCGTGGATCGGGAAGGGCAAGAAGATCGAGGACATCCTGTGGGGTGTCCACAAGTCCATAGCGTCGCGGTCTGCCGGGCTGATGCGACGGGTCGGCATCAAGGACGAGATCACTTTCACAGGCGGTGTCACGCGCAACGTGGGCATGGTCAGAGCGCTCGAGGAACGTCTTGAGAAGCATCTGAACATCAGCGAGGACTGCCACTACGTGGGTGCGCTCGGCGCCGCCTTGTTCGCCCTCGACAACGTCCTCACGGGAAGAACCCCCGCGGGTACCTCATCGGAGGTGACAGGGTGATCATCACGGCAGGAATCGATGTCGGGTCTACCTACACCAAGGCGGTCCTCCAGCGGGAAGATGGTGAGATCCTTGGCATGGCCTTCAGGCCGACGGGATTTCGTCTCCTCGAGGCGGCCCGCAAGACCTACGATGAGGCGCTCGAGGACGCCGGGCTCGCTGAAGCGGAGATTGCTTACGTGATCGCCACCGGCGCGGGACGTCACCAGGTCGACTTCAAGAATCTCCATGTGACGGACCTCACTGCGAGCGCACGGGGCGCTTGCGCCCTGTTCCCCCGCACACGCACGATCCTCGACATCGGCGGCCAGACGATGAAGGCGAGCAGAGTGGACGAGTCGGCGAAGGTCAACGCCTTCAGGCTCAACGACAAGTGCGCTGCCGGGACGGGCGCATTCCTGGAGAAGACGGCGCGTTACATGGGTTACAGCACCCAGGAGATCGGCACGCTGATGACGACGTCGAAGGATCCTGTCCCGATCTCAGGCGTCTGCGCGGTGTTCGCCGAATCCGAGGTGATAAATCATCTCTCGATAGGGACGGCGCCCGCGGACATCATGCAGGGGGCGATGGAGTCACTCACCGGTCGTTCGGTCCAGCTGATGAGGCGGGTGCGGGCCGAACCCGAATACACACTCATCGGCGGGATCCTGCGGTTCGAGACGATGGGCAGATCCATCAGCAAAGCGCTCGAGGCTGACGTCAACATCCCTGAAGGCGACATGGTCCAGTACGTCTCCGCGCTCGGTTGCGCGATCCTGGCCCGCCGGCGCCTGGAGAAGCTGCGCGCAGAAGGCGACCTCGTCACACAGGGTGCACACGCATGAACAGAGCGGGGGTCGCTGCGCCGGTCTACTGCGCTGAGGGCATCCAGGTCCTGCGTGCTCCGACTCTCGCCGTTGACGGCTGGGCACAGCGGACCGTCACCGACCCGGCACGGATCGGTGAATTGGAAGATCTCTACGTGAGCCTCGGCTTCGAGACCATGACGACAGGTCTCGACCCGTCGAGCTTCGGTGAGGCATGTACCACATGCGCCGTCAGCGCGTGTGCAACCTACGTCGCGCTCTTCACACGCAAGATCACTACCGACTGAGCGACGCCCGCACGCTCGAGCTACGCATCCCTCCACACGGGGGGGCGTTTCTCGATGAATGCCTTGATGCCTTCGACACCG
>JASJXX010000041.1 GCA_030123765.1 Actinomycetota bacterium
GGTGGAAGAGTCCACGGCGGAAGCTCCTGAGAAGGAGTCAGCGCCCGAGCCACCTCCGATCCCGAGAGGTGACCGTCCCGCCATCAGCGCTCCGAAGGAGATTGCTGATGTGGCGAACGACCTGAGCGCGGAGGAATTTGCCGCGGCGGTCGAGCAGACGGTGTTCGAATTCAAGGAGGGCGACATCGTCGCCGGAACCGTCGTGCGGGTCGACCCCGACGAGGTCCTTGTCGACATCGGATACAAATCCGAGGGCGTCATCCCGCCACACGAGCTCTCTGTCCGCAACAACGTCAATCCTTCCGACGTGGTCAAGGTCGGAGACGAGATCGAAGCGCTCGTTCTCCAGAAGGAGGATGATGAGGGCCGTCTCGTGCTCTCCAAGAAGCGCGCTCAGTATGAGCGCGCATGGGGCCGCATCGAGCGGATCATGCAGGCGGGGGGCACCGTTGATGGACATGTGATCGAGGTTGTCAAAGGCGGCCTCATCGTCGACATCGGCCTGAGAGGCTTTCTTCCCGCTTCACTTGTTGATCTCCGGCGCGTGAGGGATCTCCAGCCGTTCGTCGGCCAGACGATCGAGGCGAAGGTCATCGAACTGGACCGGAACCGCAACAACGTCGTGCTCTCGCGACGTGCGTATCTCGAGGAGGAGCAGGCAGAACAGCGGAACGCGTTCCTGACGGAGCTCAAAGAGGGCGACGTCCGTGAGGGCGTGGTGTCCTCTGTGGTGAACTTCGGCGCCTTCGTCGACCTTGGGGGCATGGACGGCCTCGTCCACGTCTCTGAGCTGTCGTGGCGTCACGTGAATCACCCCGGAGAGATCGTGACCGTAGGTGACAAGGTGAAGGTAAAGGTGCTTGAAGTCGATCGGGAGCGGGAACGGATCTCGCTATCGATCCGCCAGACTGCTGAAGACCCGTGGGAAGCCTTCGCGCGAGCGACCGAAGTGGGGAGCGTCGTTGATGGCCGGGTGACCAAGACGGTGCCCTTCGGCGCCTTCGTCTCGGTAGGCGAAGGGGTGGAAGGTCTCGTCCATGTGTCCGAGATTGCCCTGCATCACGTCGAGAGTCCCGAACTGGAACTCTCGCTCGGGCAGGAGGTAAAGGTCAAGGTCACGGAGATTGATGCCGACAGACGACGGGTAAGCCTGTCCATCAAGCAGGCGCTTCCGGAATGGGAGGAGCGTTCGTCGTGGAGCGAGAAGAAGCCAAGCCGTCCCCGTCGCAGGGAGTTCCAGCGTGAGGACGAGGTATCAGAGGCACCGAGCTTCGCAGCGGACTCCTCGCTTGAGGCGATCTTGCGGGAGCTCAAGGAGCGCGGTATCGGCGGCTCATAGATTGCAAGTAGTCCTTGACCTTGAATGGGGTGATGTGGGAAGCTTGAGGAATTGTGTGACGCTTCGGAAGGCTGACCGCACGATGCAGGGCTTTTTCGTTTTGGAGAGTGACTGAGATGGGCCGACGAACGCTTGTTCTCGTAATAGCGATAGCGCTCGCGACAATCTCCGGGTACGCCGTCTGGCAGTACCTATCTTCAGTAGAAGATGAGATCAAAGGACAGATCCTCGAGGTCGAGGTGTTTCGTGCTTCTGAACCGATCGCCGCGGGGTTACCGGGCGAGGAGGCCCGTATTCTCATCGAGACGTCGACCGCGCTGCGCAACCAGATCGTATTCGAGGGTTCAACGATTCTCTGTACGGGCGCCGTCGGAGCGAACGCAGGCGGGGACCCGAGCCTCGTCGGATGTGTACAGAATCCGAGCGATCTGAACGTCGTCCTCGAGGGCCGTGTCGCGGCGGGACCGATCGCAGTCGGACAACTCATCACGATTGGGTCCTTCGCCGACACTCGCGACCTGCAGCAGAGGCTTGCCGACGCCATCACACCCGGAAAGGTCGCGATCTCCATCTCGGTGGATGCTTCAACCGCCAGCGGCGGTTTCATCCGTCCCGGGGACAACGTGAACATTCTTGCTTCGGCGTCCCTGAGTCCTTTGGATTTCCTCGAGATCATCTCGAACGACGAGCTTCGTGACCTGCTCATCGGGGTGGGGGCGATCCCCGACGGCGAGGTGCCGGAGGACGACGCCGAGCCGGGAGCCCCGGAGAATCTGAGGGCCGCGATTCCCGCCTCCTTCGATATCGTCCAGACGATCCTCCAGAACGTCCAGGTGCTCGCTGTCGGCGCGGACACTCGTCCTGCCCCTCTCGACACGGGCCTCGACCCGATCAGCGGCATCGTGGTGTTCGAGGTGACGCCACTCGAAGCAGAACTGATCGAGTATGCGAGGCAGTACACCTCCATAGCGCTCTCGCTACTGCCCACAGGCGACTATGTGCCATACGACAGCCAGCCGGTCGTTGTCGATGATATCTTCGGGCTCCTCGATCTCATCGAGGCCGAGCTTGGATTGGTTGAAATTGACATCGAGAACTGACACGCTCGCTACTCGATCGATCCTGATCGTTGACACGGACACCCGTGTGTCGGATGTAGTGGTCGCGCTGCTCGACGGCCACAAGATTTATCAGGTCCGCAACGTCTCGGATGCCCAGCGCAAACTCGTGGAAGAAGGCATCGAACTCGCCATCATCGGTCCCGGGTTCGCCCATGAAGCGGGTGTCACTGAGGTTGCACTTCTCTTCGACGTGCAGCCGAACCTGCCCATCGTTCTCATTGCCGACGGCCTCACGACCGACGTGTTGCGCGCCTCGATCCGGGCCGGATTCAAAGATGTGCTTGATGTGCCCATCGACCGTTCGAAGATCGACTCGATGCTTCGGCACATTGAGAAGGCCGAGGCGGTGATACGCGGAGATAGACCTGCCAGGGCGAAGATCGGCAAGGTCGTGACCATCATGTCACCCAAGGGGGGCGCAGGCAAGACGATGACGGCCGTTAACGTCGGTCTCGCTATTGCGATGGCGGGCGACGAGCCCGAACGGGTTGTCATCATGGACGCCGACCTTCAATTTGGGGACGTCTGCATCTCGTTGCAGGTGGAGCCAGAGCACACCATCGTTGACGCTGCCCGCGATATCGAGAAGCTCGACGAGGCGATGCTCGAATCACTGCTCGCGACCCACAGCTCCGGGATGCGGGTTCTCTCATCTCCACTCGAGCCGTCGCTCGCAGACGAGATCTCAACCCAGGTGGTCGTTCGCACTCTGGGGATGCTGAAGCGGATGTTTGACTACGTCATCATTGACACTGCCCCCTTCCTTGATGAGCCCATTCTCTCGATCCTTGAGCGTTCGGACACGGTACTTCTGGTCGTTGACATGGACCTCCCCGCGGTGAAGAACGCGAAGCTCGCCCTCGACACACTGAAATTGATCAAGTTCCCCTTTGAGAAGATCAAACTCGTCCTCAATCGCGTCAATTCGAAGGCGAGGCTCGACATCAGTGAGCTCGAACGCACTCTCGGACTTGAAGTGCAGGCAGCGATCTCCTCCGACAAGCTGGTGCCCCGTTCGGTAAACGAGGGAGAACCGGTAGTGTCGCTGTATCCACGGTCACGGGTAGCGAAAGACCTGCGAGGCGTTGCCGCACTTGTCATAGACGGCGGGACGGTTGACGACGGGCAAGAGGAGAGACGTGGCTGGTTCAAGTAGTGCGAGAGTTTGAGGAGAGGGAACACACGGATGAGCCTTGCGGATAGAGTCAAAGAGGCACGGTCGGCTGACACGTCGAGCGAGACCCAACGCGACGACTTCAAAGCCGAGCTACGGCGCAAGCTCCACTACAAGGTCGTCGAAGGGCTCGGTCCGACGCTCTACGACGACCAGTTGTCGGATGCAGAGCTCAAACTGCGTGTGATGGAGATGCTCGAGTGGGCGCTCGAGCAGGAGGACTCCGTCCCCCTTGCCCAGGCTGACCGCCTCGTACTCCTTCAAGACATCGCTGACGACGTCCTCGGTTACGGTCCCATAGACCCGTACCTCGCCGACCCGGAGATCACCGAGGTGATGGTGAACGGGCCGCACTCGGTCTGGGTGGAGCGCGCGGGGAAGATAATGAAGACGGATACCCGGTTCGTGGACGCGAACCACCTTGCACGTATCATTGAGAAGATCGTCGGTCAGGTCGGCCGCCGAATCGATGAGGCGACGCCGATGGTGGATGCACGCCTGCCGGACGGCTCCCGCGTCAACGCCATCATCCACCCGCTCGCGATCGGTGGGCCGTACGTTACGATCCGGAAATTCGCGGTGGATCCGTTCACGGTCGATGATCTCGTCGCGAACAACTCGATGAGCGAGCAGGTCGCCGGATTGCTGAAGCGCTGCGTCGAGGGCCGGCTGAACATCATCGTCTCGGGAGCGACCGGCTCAGGAAAGACGACGCTTCTCAACGTCCTGTCTAACTTCATCCCGGCAGACGAACGCATTATCACCGTCGAGGACGCCGCAGAGGTGCAGCTCAACCAGGCCCACGTACTAACGCTCGAGTCGAGACCGCCCAACCTCGAGGGGAAGGGGGAGGTGACGATCCGTGACCTCGTGAGGAACACGCTGCGGATGCGTCCAGACCGCATCATTGTGGGGGAGGTCCGCGGCGGCGAAGCGCTCGACATGCTCCAGGCGATGAATACGGGTCACGACGGCTCGTTGACGACGGTGCACTCGAACTCGCCGCGCGACACCCTCGCACGCATCGAGACGATGGTGCTCATGGCGGGAATGGACCTCCCTATCCGCGCGATCCGTGAACAGATGGCATCGGCCCTCGACCTGGTGGTCCACATCCATCGGCTCAGGGATGGTACGAGGCGGATAACCCACGTCACCGAGGTGGTGGGCATGGAGGGGGATGTCATCACGCTTCAGGACCTCATGCTCTTCGACTACGGCATGGGAGTCGACGAGGACGGCAAGTACATGGGGTACCTCAAGGCGACGGGGATCCGTCCCGCGTTCTCCGAGCATCTCGAGAATTACGGCATCCGGCTGCCCGCCGAACTCTTCCACCCTGAGCCGTTCGTTCGCCGATGAGACGAGCAGTCGCGTTCGCGGCGATGCTCTGGCTGGTGTTTGCTGCTTCTCCCGCCGGCGCACAGACGGGTGGTGGCTTCACCCTGTCGGGTCCTGGCCGTCTCACGGTGATCCTCGCCTCTGTCGCGGCAGCTCTCGCAGTGTTCCTCCTGATCATCATCCTGCTGGGGAGGGGGAGGTCGGGGTCGGCGCATGTCCACGGTCGCCTGGCGGCGTACGGGGGGAGTGCGAATCCTTCGAGAGGAGTCTTCGCCACGTTCGGGTTCCTGCGCAGAGCGGCTCGCTCAGCTGAGTCCGCTGCGGAGCGCAGGGGCGCTAAGAGCATGATCGAGACGGCGCTCGAGCAGGCGAACATCCCTCTTCGGTCGGGTGAGGCGATCGTCGCGGCAATCCTGGTCGCGGTGGTGACATTCGTTGGTGTGACCGTTGTCGGGCAGTCCGTGCTCTGGGGCGCGGCCGGGGCGGCGTTCATACTTCTCGGCGCGTTGCTCTTCGTCAACCACGTGGCTGCGCGACAGCGGAAGAGGTTCGAGGCCCAGCTCCCCGACACGCTGAACCTTCTCGCTACTTCCTTACGTGCCGGTTACTCGCTTCTTCAGGCAGTGGAGGCCGTCGGACACGAGGCGAGAGAGCCGACGAGACGCGAGTTCGGGCGGGCGATGGCGGAGATCCGGCTCGGCCGTCAGGTCAATGATGCTCTGGGCGGTGTCGCCGCGCGCATGGTCTCCACGGACTTCGAGTGGACCGTGCTCGCCATCGAGATTCAGCAGGAGGTGGGGGGGAACCTCGCCGAGGTCCTCCAGACGACGGCGGAGACGATGGTGCACCGCAACCGCCTCCGCCGGGAGATGAAAGCGCTCACGGCCGAGGGGCGGATCTCCGCGATCGTGCTCTCCGTCCTCCCCGTCGGGCTCTTCGCCTTCATCTCCCTCGCGAACCCGGGGTACATGGAGCCGCTCCTCACGAGCGTGATAGGTGTCGCGGTGCTGGCAGGAGGAGCCCTCTTCATCCTCATCGGCATATTCTGGATGCAGAAGATCGTCAAGGTGGATGCCTGATGGACCCGCTGCTCTTCGCCGTTCTCTCGATCGGTATGACCGTCGGGGCGCTGGCAATCTACGTCGGGAACGGAGTTCTGAAGTCCCACCGCAGCTCGGGGAACCGGATGGCGAGCTTATCCACCCGCGACGACATCCTTGAACAGGACTTCTCTCAGCGAGCCGTCGCACCTGTGCTCCAGGGACTCGGACGCTTCGCGCTCCGCTTCACCCCGACTGGTTGGGTAGGGAGGGCGCAGCACCGGATCGTGCTCGCCGGATGGGTCGAGCGCATGGATGGGAACACGTGGGCTGCGATCCGGATCCTGGCGATGGTGGGCGGGCTCGTGCTCCTCTTCCTTGCGGTTCCTCTGATCGACGGCACGAACATGAAGTTCGCCGTCGGCGGACTCATCGTCTTCATAGGATTCTACGGACCTGAGGCGTCGCTCAGTCGGGCGATCGACGACCGGCGCAAAGAGATGCAGAAGTCTCTTCCCGACGTCATTGACCTGCTCGTCATCGCCGTCGAGGCCGGCCTCGGATTTGAGGCGGCGATGGCGAGGGTCGTCCAGAATGTGCCGGGTGAGCTCTCCAAGGAGTTCTCGAGAACCTTGCAGGAGACGCGGGTCGGAGTAAGTCGCCACGACGCGCTCAAGGCGATGGCCGCCCGCACGGATGTCGACGATCTCAACTCCTTCATCCTCTCGTTGATCCAGGCGGACCAGTTCGGCGTCTCGATCGCACGTATGCTGCGTGTCCAGGCGGACGAGATGCGCGTGCGCAGGCGCCAGCGCATCCAGGAGAAGGCATTCGCGGCGCCGGTCAAGATGATTTTCCCGATGATCCTCTGCATCTTCCCCTCGATCTTCATCGTGATCCTCGGCCCTGCGGTGATCAGTATCTCGCGTAACCTCTAACGTGGCGCCTCCGAGCGGGGATGAGGCGGATCGCGCGAACGTCCGAGCGGATCTCCGCCTGATCCACGCCCTCCCTCTCGTCCCCCTCTTCCTCGTGGCGCTGCTCGCCGCACGGCCGATCAGGGACAACTCCTTCCTCTGGCACATCAGAGCCGGGTCGATCCAGGTCGCTGACAGCCGGGTCATCACCAACGACCCATTCTCCTTCACGATGGTGGGGGAGCCCTGGCGGACACAGTCCTGGCTCCTGGAGATTCTCTATGCGCAGTTCGAGAGCTCGTTCGCGACGCTTGCGTGGGCAAATCTACTCGTCTTCGTGGTCGGTGGCCTGACTGTCGCACTTATCGGTTGCGCCGTGTATCGCGCAACGAGCTCGCCCGTTACAACGAGTGTGGCGATACTTCTCACGGTCTGGCTCGCGGGACCCTTCCTCCAGCCACGCCCGGTGATCGTCTCCTATCTGCTACTGGCGGCACTTGTCGTCGTCCTCCAGAACCGCGACCGGGTCATCTGGCTTGTCGTCCCGATCATCTGGATATGGGCCGCGGTGCATGGCTCCTGGGTAATCGGGGGCGGTCTCATCATCCTCGAGTGGCTTCGGACGTCGGATCGGAGGGTGTTCCAAGCGGGAGTCGCTGCTCTCGGCGCGTCGCTACTCACGGCGCACGGTGTAGGCATCTGGCAGATCCTTGGGGAGTTCGCTGGCGCCCGCGATGCCCTGGCGCTCATGCAGGAGTGGAAGGTGCCCGACTTCGGTGGGATCGTCCAGGCCCCCTACCTCCTCCTGGTCGTGGGGATCATCGTCGCAGCGATGCGCGGGAGACTCACCGGACGTGACCTGATCGTGATCCTCCCGTTCCTCTTCTTCGGGATGACGTCGCGACGCACTGTCTTCCCTGCGGCGATCGTGGTTCTGCCGTGGGCTGCCCTCGCTCTCCCAGCCCTGCGGATTCCACGGTCTGCTACGCCGCGTGCCGTCGCCGCTCTCGTTGTCGCCGCGGTTGCCGCCCTGGTCGTCTCCCCCCTCATCCTCCAGCCGCTGGGCGTCCTCGATCGCGAGCGTTTCCCGTCGGAGGAGATCCGTGAAGCAATCGAGGGTCGAAACGTCTTCCACGATGACGGCGTCGGAGGGTACCTCATCTACAAGGAGTGGCCCGATCGCCTCGTCTACATCGACGACCGTGCTGAGCTGTATGGAGCGGAGAGGATAGCTGAGTACATCGACGCCAATCAGGGCCGGTACCGCGAAGTCTTCGAGCGCTACGGCTTCGATGCAGCGCTGTCACGCAGAGCGTGGCCGTTGACGGATATCCTCGATGCCGACGGGTGGGAGCGCGTGGCGGAGGATGAGATCTTCGTCGTCTTCCACGCTCCCGGGTCCTAGCAGCCACCAGCGCACGCGGGAGAGCCGAGCCATCCGGCCCGGCCCTCCGTGTCTCGGTGAGGGTCGATCTACCCGAGCTCGACCGCCACAGTATTGAACTTCTCCGTTACCGCAGTACCAACAAGCCCGATGGCAACGATCGCGACGATGGCGATGAGTGCTACGAGCAAGGCGTACTCCACCAGGGCCGCCCCCTCTTCACCTTTACTAATTCGGCTCTGAAGAGCCGTCCACAGACGAAGCATCCGTACCTCCTAATAAGTCAAGGCGTTCCGTAGGTAAACCTACGGCATCAGAGTTCAATTCTGAATGGGTCGATCGACTCATTCCTCGAACCACTCATTTCTCGCCGTCGCTCCACTCCTGGTCGAGCCCAAGCTCGATCGCTGCGACGACGGCGCGCGCCCTGTCGTTGACGCCGAGCTTCTCGTAAATCGAGGCAAGGTGGTTCTTCACCGTCTTCTGCGAGATGAAGAGCTCCTCGGCGATCGCGTCCGTACGTGATATCCCGCTGACGAGGCAGCGGAGCACGTCGCGTTCACGGTGTGTCACCGCGGCAGCCCTCTCTGAGAGCCGGGGAGTGCGGTATTGGTGCAGAAGGGTGCTCAGGTCGGAAGCACGGAAGAGGTCCTGGCCGTCGTGCGCCGCCCGGATCGCCGCGGCGAGGGCGGGGAGGGGGAGCGCTTTCGAAAGGAATCCCACGGCGCCGGCCTCCTGCGCTGCGCGGCCATACTCCTCTGCGGTGTGCATCGTGACGATGAGCGTGGGGGGGAGCTCCTCGATCCCGCTGATGGCGGCCAAACCCGACATACCTGGCATCTCTACGTCAACGAGGAGCACATCGGGCATCCGGGTGCCGACCAGGTCTCCGAGCGCCGCACCGTCCGTGGCGGTCCCGACGACCTCAATGTCGGGGAGGCTGTTGAGCGCCTGGCTCAAGCCGTCGAGCATCATCTGATGGTCATCCGCGATGACGACGCGAATCGGCCCGGTCACGGTGCGTCCTCCCATCGCAGTGCAACGACTGTCCCCTCGCCGATCTTCGTATCTAACTCGAATGTGGCCGTGAGTATCGCGGCGCGCTCGCGCATGCCTACGAGGCCGAAGTGACCGTCAACGGAGGTGGTGTCGTCGAATCCGGAGCCGTTGTCCTTGACGGCGAGGAGGCCTCCGCTCTCCGTGATGCTTCCCGTGATCCAGATGGCGGTGGCATCGGCGTGCTGGAGCGCGTTCCTGAATCCCTCGGCCATGAAGGCGCCGATTTCGGCCGCGATGGCAGGACGGGGCGGAGTCTGCTCGTCGATGTCGACGATCACCGTCGGTCCCTCCGTATCGACATCGGCCACGAGGGCGTGCGCCATCTCGACGATGCTCGTCGATCGGTCCGCCCTGAGATCCTGCACCTGAAGCCGGATCTGGTCGACGAGGCGTGAGATGTTCGAGCGCGCCGCCGAGAGGTTGCGCGTCTGCTCGTCGTCCAGGTTGCCGGACATGAGCGCCATGTCGAGCGTGAGGCCGACGGCTGCGATCGTCGGGGCGACATCGTCGTGGAGCTCCCTGGCGAGGCGGACTCGCTCGTGCTGGATGGTGATCCCCGCGAGTCGTTGCACGAGAGCGTCGTTGTCGATCGCGAGGCCGACCGGCTCGATGGCGAGTGCAACGGCGGCGACTTCGGCCTCATCGAGGTCAATGGATCCCTCCCAGATGTCCAGATGCGCGATCCGGACACCGCCGAACGTGATCGGGAGGCGGCGCTCCGCTGGCCCATCGGGAGTCGTGCCTCGCCGGGCAAGCACGACATCCTCCATGGTGACGATGCGACATGGTGCATCACCTACGATGAGCCCCACGTCGCGTATCGCGTCCTGGGCGGTGGTCACCGCGTTGATGTCGCGCGACTGTGCCACCTCGACGAGGTCGCTGAGGAGGCTGTGGGTGGCGGTGAGGCGGGCCCTCCGGCTCTGCACCGTGTCCATCGCGAGCAGGAGCGCCTGTGCACGCTTAGTCTCGCTGGTAAGCGCCTCCTGGATCTCGGAGAATGCGACAGCGATGATCGCGTAGACGGCGGGGATTCGGATGAGCGCTGTGGGATCGTCGAAGATTCCGGCGACCGCCGCGGTGCCGATCACGCCGGCTATCGATGCAGCGGTAGCCGGCAGTGCGTAGCGGAGGCGACCGCCCGCGGCGGCGAGAAAGATCGTGGCGACGGGGAGGAGGGTGAAGGTGCTCGTGATGCCACCGGTGAGAAGGATCGCGACGGTGTAGAGGGCGATGCCACCGCCGAGAGGGAGGGCGAACCGCCAGGCTGGTCCCTGGAAGGGGATCCGGAGCGTGAGACCGAGGAGAACTCCGACGAGCGCCACGCCGCCTGCGACGAGGGTACGCGTCGTGACTCCTGTGATGAGAAGTGCTCCGCCAACGGCGATGGTGAATGTCGCCACGTGCAGAACGTGCGAAGTGATCTGAAGGCGACGGATCCATGTTTGCTTTCCGTTCACATCGCAACAGTACAGTCCTGGCCATGACATCACAGGGATCTCGGACGGTTCGCGTACTCCTCGGTGGTGGCATCGGCGCGGGGAAGTCTCGTGTCCTCGAGATGTTCGAGCGAGCTGGCTTCTCGGTAGTCGAAGCGGATGAGATCGGCAGGGAGGTGCTCGGACCGGCGCGCGACGAGACGAGGTCCGTTGCCGACCTCTGGCCGGAAGCCGTTTCTAATGGAGTCGTTGATCGCCAGGCGCTCGCTCGGATCGTCTTCAGCGATCCGGACGCGCTCAGACGTCTCGAGGCGATCACCCACCCCGCGATCGGTGCGGAGATCGATCGGAGAGCCCGCAGCGCCCCCGGCGATGTTGTGGTCGAGATCCCGGTCCTCCACCTCGCCCCCCCCGGTGAGTGGCGCAGAGTGGCGGTGGTCGCCGACGTGGAGGTACGAGTCGAGCGGGCGGTCGCGAGGGGGGGAGATGCAAGCGATATCCGCCGCAGGGTTGCGTCGCAGGCATCACGCGAGGAGTGGGTCTCCTGGGCAGACATTGTCGTTGAGAATGACGGTCCGTGGTCGGTGACGGAGGGGGCGGTCACGGCAGCGATCGAAGACGTGCGGCCATGACCTCGATGACGCCGTTCGAGGTCGTGAGCGACTTCAGCCCGAGTGGCGACCAGCCCGAAGCGATTGCGCTCCTGGCTGAAGGTGTCAGGCGTGGCGATCGTTTCCAGACCCTCCTCGGTATCACGGGCTCGGGGAAGTCGGCGACGATCGCGTGGACGATCGAGCAGGTTCAGAAGCCAACGCTCGTGCTTGCACCGAACAAGGTGCTCGCAGCACAGCTCGCGAACGAGTTCCGCCAGTTCTTCCCGAAGAACAAGGTGGAGTACTTCGTCTCCTACTACGACTACTACCAACCAGAGGCGTACATCGCGCAGACCGATACCTACATTGAGAAGGAGTCGACGGTCAACGATGAGATCGACCGGCTCCGCCACGCGGCGACCGCGGCGCTGCTGACGCGACGCGACGTCATCATCGTGGCTTCGGTGTCGGCGATATACGGGATGGGATCTCCCGAGCACTACGGAGGGCAGCTTCTGCGCCTCGTGCGCGGCGTCGAATTCCCGCTCGACGAATCGATCAAACGTCTCGTGAACATCCAGTACGACCGTAACGAGGTCAACCTCACCCGAGGAACCTTCAGGGTGCGAGGCGATACCCTCGAGATCTTCCCAACCTACGAAGAGACCGTGATCCGTATCGAGTACTGGGGGGATGAGGTCGAGCGGATCCTGCGTATGAACCCGGTCACGGGGGAGGTGATCGAGGAGCTCTCCGACGCATGGGTCTACCCCGCGACGCACTACGTCACGAATCGCGAGATCATCGCACGCGCCATCGGTCAGATCGAGGACGAACTCGAAGAACAGCTCGCAGTTCTGTCACGAAGCGGGAAGCTCCTCGAAGCGCAGAGGCTGAGGATGCGGACCAGATACGACTTGGAGATGATGCGCGAAGTCGGCTACTGCTCCGGCATCGAGAACTACTCGAGGTACCTCGACGGGAGGGAGGCCGGGGAGGCGCCATTCACGCTCATCGACTACTTCCCCGACGACTTTCTTATGGTCATCGACGAGAGCCACGTAACGATTCCTCAGATCCGAGGCCAGTTTGCTGGTGACCGGTCGCGCAAGGAGACGTTGATCGAACACGGCTTCCGGCTCCCCTCCGCCCTCGACAACCGCCCCCTCACCTTCGAGGAGTGGTACGAGAGGAGTCGGGTCGCCATCCTGCTTTCGGCTACGCCGAGCGCATGGGAGCTGCGAGAGTCCGCGCAGATAGTCGAGCAGATCATCAGGCCGACTGGGCTCGTCGACCCGGAAGTTGTCGTGCGCCCGACACAGGGACAGATCGACGACCTGATCAACGAGATCCGGGAAGCGGCAGCCAACGATCAGAGAGTGCTCGTCACGACGTTGACGAAGAAGATGGCAGAGGATCTCGCGGGTTACCTCCTCGAACTCGGTGTCCGGTCGAGGTACCTCCACTCCGATATCGACACGCTCGAGCGCGTGCAGATACTGCGCGACCTGCGGCTCGGCGAGTACGACGTGCTCGTCGGCGTCAATCTCCTCCGTGAGGGCCTCGACCTCCCCGAGGTGGCATTAGTAGCGATACTCGACGCGGATAAGGAGGGGTTCCTTCGTTCCGAGACGAGCCTCATCCAGACCATCGGGAGGGCGGCGAGGAACGTTGACGGCTCGGTCATCCTGTATGCAGACCATGTGACGAACTCCATGAGCAGGGCGTTGAACGAGACGAACAGGCGCAGATTGCGGCAGATTGCGTACAACGAGGAGCACGGGATCGATCCCCAGACTATCCGCAAGAAGGTCTCGGACATCCTTGAGCTGGTCGCACGTGGTGAAGCACCCGCTTCGGACAAGCGAGCCGCGGAGTTACGCAGACGTGAACCGCTCGACCTGACGACTCCGGACCTCCGCAGACTCATCCAGAGTCTCGAGGAGGAGATGCACGAGGCTGCGAAGGAGCTCCGATTCGAGTACGCCGCTCGTCTGCGCGACGAGATCAACGAGCTCAAGCGGGAACTGCGCGAGATCACGGACGGTTCCCCCACTTCTCGCTGACCTGTCACACGTGTTCAGTACACTCGCCACTTCGGGAAGGTGAGAAGCAGTATCGGTGAGGACGGCACGATGGCGAGCGAGCAGATCGTCGTAAAAGGCGCTCGGGCGCACAATCTCAAGAACATCGACGTGACGCTGCCGCGCAACAAGCTCATCGTCTTCACGGGGATCTCCGGATCGGGGAAGTCCTCCCTCGCGTTCGACACGATCTACGCGGAGGGGCAGCGGCGCTATGTCGAGTCGCTCTCCGCCTACGCGAGGCAGTTCCTCGGGCAGATGGACAAGCCCGACGTCGACTTCATCGAGGGGCTCTCACCTGCGATCTCCATCGATCAGAAGACGGCGAGCCGCAATCCGCGTTCGACGGTGGGCACGGTGACCGAGATCCATGACTATCTCCGCCTCCTCTTCGCCCGCATCGGCGTCCCCCACTGTCCGAATGACGGAGCCGCGGTGTCGCGCCAGACTCCCCAGCAGATCGTCGATAGAGTGCTCGAACTCGCGGACGACACACGATTCCAGATCCTCGCGCCGGTGGTTCGTGGGAGAAAGGGTGAGTACGACACGCTCGTCGCCGAACTTGTGAGGGACGGATTCTCTCGCGCTCGCATCGACGGTGAGATCCGCGATCTCACGGAGGATCTCGACCTGGCGCGATACGAGCAGCACACGATCGAGGTCGTCGTCGACCGGCTCGTGAAACGCGACGGCATGGAGCGCAGGCTGACCGACTCGATGGAGACCGCGTTGAAGCTGGCGGATGGCACGGCGATCGTCGACATCGTCGACGGGCCCTCCCTCTCCTTCTCACAGGCGTTCGCGTGTCCGGAGTGCGATCTCTCTTTCGACGAGATGCAGCCGAGAAATTTCTCGTTCAACTCCCCCTACGGAGCTTGCCAGGACTGCTCCGGAATCGGCACGAAGTATCAGGTCGACGCCGACCTCGTTGTCCCACAACCTGATCTCTCCCTCGCTGAGGGCGCCATTGCACCGTGGCGTGGCAGACACCGCATGACCTACTACCTGCGCCTCATCACCTCTCTCGCCGACGTCCACGGCATCGAGATGGAGACCCCGTGGAGAGAGCTCAGCGATGAGGCGAAGACGTTGCTGCTCCGCGGCAGGGACGACGCGTCGTACACGATTCGTTATGAGAACCGATTCGGACGCCAGCGTTCGTACGAAGCAACTTACGAGGGCGCGCTGAACTGGGTTGAGCGGCGTTACCAGGACTCGGAGTCCGATGGTGCGCGAGCCAGCTACCAGCAGTACATGCGCGAGATCCCCTGTACAGGCTGCCGCGGCGGTCGCCTCAACGAAGTGTCTCTCGCGGTGACGATCGAGGGTCGAAACATTGCAGACGTGTCGAATGCAAGCCTGCACGGCGCCCACGAGTTCCTCACGTCGCTCGAGCTGGACGAGAGAGACACGATCATCGCGGGGCCGGTCCTGAAAGAGATCGGCGAGCGGCTCAACTTCCTCGTCACGGTCGGTCTCGACTATCTGACCCTCGCCCGCTCTGCCGCCACCCTCGCCGGTGGCGAGGCGCAGCGGATCCGGCTCGCGACCCAGATCGGTTCAGGTCTCGTAGGAGTGCTCTACATTCTCGACGAGCCCTCGATCGGGCTGCACCAGCGTGATAACCAGCGACTCATTGAGACACTTCTCCGGCTCCGTGATCTCGGCAACACGCTCATCGTCGTCGAGCACGACGAGGAGACGATCCGCATAGCGGACCAGATCGTTGATATCGGTCCGGGAGCGGGTGAACACGGCGGCCAGATCGTCGCGCAGGGGACGGTCGCCGACATCGAGGCGGAGCCGAAGTCGATCACAGGGATGTATCTCTCGGGAGAACGCGCGATCCCCATCCCGAGAGAGCGTCGGAGGGGGAGAGGTGAATCGATCGATGTGATCGGTGCGAGCGAGAACAACCTGAAAGGGATCGATGTCTCGTTCCCTCTCGGCACGTTCACTGCAGTCACCGGTGTCTCGGGGAGCGGGAAGTCCTCCCTGGTGCAACACATCCTGAGCAGAGCCATGCACACGTCGCTGCACGGCTCACGCAGGATGGCCGGCCGGCATCGGCGCATCGATGGGCTCGAGTACATCGACAAGGTGATCAACATCGACCAGTCACCCATCGGGCGGACACCGCGATCGAATGCGGTGACGTACACGAAGGTCTTCGACCCGATCAGGCAGCTCTTCGCCTCTACCCCCGACGCCAGGATGCGCGGATACAAGCCGGGACGGTTCTCATTCAACGTCGCCGGTGGGCGATGCGAGACCTGCAAGGGTGACGGAACCCTGAAGATCGAGATGCACTTCCTCCCCGACGTCTATGTCCGGTGCGACACATGTGAGGGGCTGCGCTACAACCGTGACACACTCGAGGTCCAGTTCAAGGGGCACTCCATTGCCGACGTCCTCGCCATGTCGATCGAGGAGGCGCTCGGCTTCTTCGCAAATCAGCCGAGGATCGCTCGCGTCCTCGGAACGCTGTACGACGTCGGCCTCGGATACGTCAGGCTCGGGCAGCCGGCGCCGACCCTCTCGGGGGGCGAGGCGCAGAGAGTCAAACTCGCCGCTGAGCTTGGCAAGCGTTCGACCGGACGAACCTTTTACATCCTCGATGAGCCGACGACCGGGCTCCACTTCGACGACATTCGCAAGCTCCTCGGAGTGCTGCAACGGCTCGTCGATGGGGGGAACACCGTCGTCGTCATCGAGCACAATCTCGACGTGATCAAGTCGGCGGACTGGGTGATCGACCTCGGGCCCGAAGGCGGAGACGGTGGGGGAGAGGTTGTCGCGCTCGGCACCCCTGAAGAGGTGAGCGACGTTCCCGAGAGCTACACGGGCAAGTTCCTACGCGACGTCCTCTAATTCGGGCTCGGCCACGTCGC